>JAQVZL010000078.1 GCA_028708215.1 Bacteroidales bacterium | reverse complement strand
AATGCAATATTTAATAGATCTCTCTAAAGAGAAGATAACTCCAGAGGGAGCAGAAAGTACCTACCTTATTATCTCAGATGCATTTGACAAAGGAGACTTTGAAAAAGTTGAAAATGAAGTCTATAACTTTTCAGATTCTAATACTCCTCAAAGCTACTGGCTTGCAAAAAGCTATATTCTTTTAGGAGCTACCTTTGCAGAGAGAGAGAATTGGGAACAAGCAGAAGCAACCTATAATAGCATTCTTGATTCATACTCGAAAGAGAATAAAGACGATATTAGAGAGCAGATTAAAATGAGATTAGCAAAAATTGAAGAGAAAAAAAGTAGACAAGATGAAACTTTATAAATATTTTATTTTTTTACCAGCACTACTACTGTTTACAGTACAAAGTAAAGCTCAGCAAACCATAGACCCCACTCTAGAAGTTAAAAGAGATTTTGATGCTAAGTTATTAGAAATAACCAAAGGGAAACTCTATACAAATTTCCACGACTCCTTAGGTAGGTTTGATCTCTCCTTTGACTACTCTATTTTTGACTCACCTATAAAAAACCTTTATGAGTTCTCTCCTCTCCCCTCGGCACAAATAGAGAAAGAAAAAGAGATAGTCCAACCCACTCTTTTTATTAGAGCAGGTACAAATATACCTTTAAATCCATATGGAAGTATTTATATACAACCTAGGTTAGGGAAAAATTTTTCCCTTGTATTAAATGGAGCTCACAACTCTTTTATCTCTAAACTACCAACATATACATCTATCAATAAAACTATAGAAAAAGGAGAGAGCGAGATTGCTGCTCCCTCTTCTAAAACAGACCTTGGAATAGACTTTAGATACAACTGGAGCAGAGGAGAAATTGGTGTAGAGGCAAAATACAATAATAGAAATAATAGCTATTACGGTTTCAATCAAGAAATGCTTAATACATTGGAGTACCAAACTCTTTTTAAGGGACATAACAATCAATCTTTCATGAGAGACTCCATGAGTAACTCTACAGATATAATTGGAGCAGGATTCTATTTAAAATCTACAAACAAAAATCCAAACAGTTTTTACTACAATGTAAAAGCTCACTACTCACAACTCTCTGGCAATGAAACTCACCTCTATTTTCCTATCTATGGCTCATCGTATCTAAATGGTAGTGGCTTTGCCAAAAATAAACTTGAAGAGAAACATCTAAACCTAGCGCTCACTGCAGGAGCTGGTTTTGCTACTTTTAACAAAATATTAGCTGGCGTAAAATATGAAGCTTCAGACTCTAGATTTAGCGACTCCCTTAACAGGAGCAACCTAGAGATTCATCCAAGATATTCATTCAAAAAGGGGAGATGGGATTTCAATTTAGGATTTAAATACAACATGTTGTGGGAAAAAGACTCTACCAACTATAATATCTATTTTAGCTCTAGCGCACAATTAGAGGTAGTGAACAAAAAGTTGTGGATATATGGTTTAATAGATGGCAAAAACAACTTTATGAATTATCACAAAATGATAGAGTTAAACCCATGGATAAGCCCAGCTACAGATATTCAAAACATTGAGCAACCTGTAATTGCCCGAGTTGGAGTAAAAGGAATTATTAAAGAGAGGGTCTCATTTAATATCTACGGAGGGTACTACGAGTATAACAACCAGCTCTACTTCTATACACAAAAAATGAACTCCTACTCTAAACAATCTCCAGTAAATAGCTTTGGAGCTATATACAAACACCAAAAAAGAACTGGTTTGGGGGCCGAGCTCTCTTACCACAGCAAAAGTTTTGAAGGAGCTGTAAATGCCAATCTATATAGCTTTAAAGACAAAAACAATATGACAGATAACCACTTTAACTACTCTCCTTTTGAAGTTAAAGCAATAGGGCGTTATAACTGGAGAGAGAGAATTATTGCAAAAGCTACTTTTAACTATATCCAAAAAAGACCAGGGTTAACAGATGAAAATCTCTCTCTTTCTAGTAGCTACCCAGCATCGGGAATACATCCAACCATCTTCATTCCATCCTATGCACTGTTAGATTTAAATCTCTCATATGTTTATAATAAAAACTTAACTTTTTTCATTCAACTTAATAATATTTTAAGCTCAAAACAGTTTGAATATACCAACTATTCAATGCCAGGGTTTAATGGGGGTGCAGGACTCTCTTTTAAACTCTGATAAACAGACAATTAAATAATAACAAAAACCTAATAATAAGCACAGAATTATTAGGTTTTTTTTCTGTTTTGTATTATCTTTGTTTCTTTAAAATTAGAGTATAAAAAGATGAATGAAAATGTGTCCACATTGGCCGATGGCCAATATTCAGCAGAGAATATTCAAGTTCTAGAGGGTTTAGAGGCGGTAAGAAAAAGACCTTCAATGTATATTGGAGATATTGGTTCTAGAGGTCTTCACCATTTAGTATATGAAGTAGTAGACAACTCAATTGACGAGGCATTAGCAGGGTACTGCTCAAACATAGAGGTAGTTATTAACCCAGATGGCTCAATAACAGTATCTGACGATGGTAGAGGAATACCTACAGACATGCACGAAAAAGAGGGCAGAAGTGCTCTTGAAGTTGTTTTGACTGTTTTACACGCAGGGGGTAAGTTTTCTAAAGACTCCTATAAAGTATCTGGGGGGTTACACGGTGTTGGAGTCTCATGCGTAAATGCGCTTTCCATTCAACTTATTGCCGATATCCACCGCGAAGGCAAGCATTTTCGCCAAGAGTTTAGCAAAGGTATCCCTCAATATCCGGTTAAAGTAGTGGGAGAGACTCAAAAAAGGGGTACAATCATAACTTTCAAACCAGACCCAGAAATATTTGTATTAGGAATTCCTTATAACTACGATATATTAGCTGCAAGATTAAGAGAGCTAGCATTCCTCAATAAAGGAATTACACTTACTCTCACAGATTTAAGAGAAACCATCTCTGAAAACAACTCTAATGAAGAAGAGAATGATACTGAAAACAAAGTACAGCATAGAACCAACACTTTTTATTCAGACCTCGGCCTATTAGAATTTGTAAAATACTTAGATGGTACTCGCGACAAACTTACAGAAAACCCTATATATCTAGAGACAGATAAAACCGGGATTCCCATTGAAATAGCAATGCAATATAACTCTGGGTTTTCAGAAAATATTCACTCCTACGTAAACAATATCAATACTATTGAGGGTGGTACACACCTTACGGGTTTTCGTAGAGGTCTCACAACAACACTTAAAAGTTATGCCGATAAGAGTGGGCTACTTTCAAAACTAAAGTTTGATATTGATGCTTCAGACTTTCGTGAGGGGCTAACAGCAATTATATCTGTAAAAGTTCAGGAGCCTCAATTTGAAGGTCAAACAAAAACAAAACTAGGCAATTCAGAGGTCTCGGCAGCAGTTTCCCAAGCTACTACAAGTGCTCTAGAAAACTACTTAGAAGAGAATCCAAGAGATGCAAAAACCATAATAGATAAAGTTATTATGGCAGCCACTGCAAGGCATGCAGCCCGTAAAGCTAGAGAGATGGTTCAACGCAAAACTGTTATGTCTGGCTCTGGGCTCCCTGGTAAACTTGCAGACTGCTCTAATAGAGACCCTGCTGTTTCAGAAATCTTTATTGTTGAGGGAGACTCTGCAGGTGGCACAGCTAAAAGTGGAAGAGATAGAGACTTCCAAGCAATTCTTCCACTAAGAGGTAAGATTCTTAATGTAGAGAAAGCTATGGAACACAGAATATTCGACAGTGAAGAGATTAGAAATATCTACACGGCTCTTGGTGTAACAATAGGTACAGAAGAAGATAGCAAAGCTCTAAATCTTACCAAACTAAGATATCATAAAGTGATAATAATGACAGATGCCGACGTAGACGGCAGCCACATTGCTACGCTTATTCTTACATTCTTCTTTCGTTATATGCAAGATCTTATTAAAAATGGCCACGTCTATATTGGCACTCCCCCTCTCTACTTAGTTAGAAAAGGGAAACAAGAGCAGTATTGCTGGAGTGAAAAAGAGAGAGAAGAGGCTGTTCTTAAAATAGGTAAAGGCAAAGAGACAGGAGTACATGTTCAAAGATACAAAGGTCTTGGAGAGATGAATGCTATTCAACTTTGGGATACAACAATGAACCCAGAGACAAGACTTCTGCGCCAAGTACACATAGATAACGCCGTTGAAGCAGACAGAATCTTCTCTATGCTCATGGGAGACGAGGTTCCACCTAGACGCGAATTTATTGAAACTCATGCAAAGTATGCCAATATTGATAGTTAACTATTATAGAAATATTTTTGCTCTACTAATAATTACACTTTTAATATCGTTAAATGCCAATGCATTTTCTAAAAGAAAAAGAGCAGTTGAGGTAAAGTACATTCCAGTTCGAACAGTTGCTTTACCCTCTCCTACTCCTTTTAACCCATATTCGTATGGGCCACTCTCTAAATTAACTAATACTACAGAGATAGTACCAATCTATGACTATCTAAGAACTATAGAGTTTTCAGATCTTCCAGAAGAGTACGATATATGGAGCAGTGCTAAAGTTAACCCCTATAAAGTAGACCTTACAGATATGGCAGATACTGTTATAATAGATCTCTCTAGCTACTATCCTCCCTCAGAAAAAAAAATAACCTCAAACTTTGGGTTTCGTAGATGGAGGCATCACTATGGAATAGATTTAAAGGTTCATAGAGGAGATAGCATATACAACGCTTTCGACGGAGTAGTCAGAATTACTAAAAGAGCTAGAGACTACGGCAACTACGTAGTTGTTAGGCACTTTAATGGATTAGAAACTCTCTATGCCCATCTGAATAAGATAACTGTTAAGCCAGGAGATACTTTAAAAGCAGGAACTCCATTAGGTTTAGGGGGGAGCACAGGACGCTCCACTGGCTACCATTTACATTTTGAAGTAAGATATTTGGGAAACCCCATTAACCCAAACGATATTATAGATTTCAATTCTCACTCCGTTATAAATAGTGTGCTTGCACTTAATGCACAGCACTTTGAATATAAGAAAGAGATTGCTAAAATTAGATTCTGGAGAGTAAAAAGCGGCGATTCCCTTAGCAGGATTGCAGCTCGCACAGGTATTTCAATCTCAAAGCTCTGCTCACTTAACGGAATTAGCAGAAACTCCATTTTAAGAATAGGACAAAAAATAAGATACACATAATCAATTATTAACTATGGATATTTTTGATAGAATTTCAAATGACCAAGGTGGTCCACTAGGACAGTACCGTAAAAAATCTCATGGATATTTTACATATCCTAAACTTGAAGGGCCAATAGAGCCTAAAATGATGTTCAACGGCACCGAAATGCTTGCATGGACTTTTAACAACTACTTAGGGCTGGCTAACCACCCCGAGGTAATGAAGGCCGATGCCGAAGCTGCTAAAAAGTGGGGGTTTGCTTACCCTATGGGAGCTAGAATGATGAGCGGGCATACCCAACTTCATGAGAAGCTAGAGGGAGTTCTTGCAAAGTTCGAGAAGAAAGAAGATGCATTTCTCTTTAACTTTGGATACCAAGGAATGGTCTCTACTATAGATGCTCTAGTTAATCGCCACGATATTATAGTCTATGACTCAGAAGCTCACGCCTGTATTATGGACGGAGTTAGGCTGCACATGGGCCAAAGAATTGTTTACCCTCACAACGATATTGAGAAGTGCGAAAAAGCCCTTGAAAGAGCCTCTAGACTTGTAGAGAAAACTGGTGGAGGAATTTTACTTATTACAGAGGGGGTTTATGGAATGACAGGAGACCTTGGAATTCTAGACGAAATAGTTAAACTTAAGAAGAAATATAACTTTAGAATTATTATAGACGACGCTCACGGATTTGGTGTTATGGGAGATAACGGCCGAGGTACATCTGAACACTATAATGTTATGGACCAAATAGATCTCTACTTTGGTGCTTTTGCTAAATCTATGGCAACTATTGGAGGTTTTGTTGCAGGACCAAAAGAGATAATAGATTATTTACGCTATAACCTTCGCTCTCAAATCTACGCTAAATCGCTACCAATGGCTATTGTAGAAGGGTGCTTGAAACGTATGGAAATGATTGAAACCATGCCCGAACTACGTGAAAAATTGTGGACAGTTACTCGTGCAATGCAAAATGGATTACGCGAAAGAGGCTTCAACATTGGTAAAGCAGAAGCTTGTGTAACACCAGTATTCCTTGAAGGAAACTTAGCAGAGGCCACAAACATACTTATAGATCTACGTAATAACTACAAAATTTTCTGTTCGGCAGTTATCTATCCAGTTGTACCAAGAGGAGTTATTATGTTCCGTCTTATACCAACAGCAATGCACTCACTAGAGCATGTAGAGTACACCTTAAATGCTTTTGGCGAAATACAAGAGAAGCTAAAAGCTGGCAAATACAAAGCCGAAGAGATGAAAAACATGGCAATAGAAGATTAATTGCTTAAAATACTATAATGTTCAAAGATAAAGTTGTAATAATAACAGGAGCCAGTTCTGGAATAGGAATGGCAACAGCCACAGAGTTTGCAAAAAAAGGAGCAAAAATTATAATTGCAGCCAGAAGCCTTAACAAACTAGAGGCTCTAAAGCAAGAGCTCTCCTCTTTTACAGAGGTTCTTGCTATTAAATGCGACGTTACTATTGAAGAGGAGTGTAAAAACCTTGTACAAGAGACAGTTAGTGCTTTTGGCAAGATAGATATTCTTGTAAATAATGCAGGAATATCTATGAGAGCTCTTTTCAAAGATCTTGAACTAAAAGTAATTAAACAACTAATGGATGTAAATTTTTGGGGCACTGTCTACTGTACAAAGTATGCTCTGCCCCATATTTTACAACAAAAAGGCTCTGTAGTAGGAGTTGTCTCTATAGCAGCATTCAAAGGGCTACCCGCCCGTACTGGTTATTCAGCCTCAAAATTTGCCGTCTATGGTTTTTTAGATACCCTTAGAATAGAGCACCTAAAAGACAACCTACATGTAATGATTTTTGCCCCTGGCTTTACCACCTCTAACATTAGAGAAGCAGCTCTAGTAGCAGATGGAAGCAAACAGGGAGACACACCAAGAGACGAGGGCAAAATGATGAGCTCCCATGAGTGTGCATTGCATCTACTAAAAGGCATCAAAAAACGAAAAGCCCAAGTTGTACTCACCCCTATTGGCAACCTACTAGTAATCTTAAATAAATTCTTCCCACGCCTAGTAGACCGCCTAGAATACAACTTCATGAAAAAAGAGCCCGGCTCACCACTCAAATAAGACAAACAGAACAAAAACTTGCAACTATTTTATCTGATTTTTCCCTAGAAGACGATTTTCCGGGAGATGATTACTCATAACTTATTCACAGTGTGGTAGTTAGTTTTTGAAAATAAGCCCTTTTGGGCTCATTTAGAAAAATTAAATACCTGGTTACTAGATGTTTACTTGTAATCATCTCCTGGCAAAGTTTGCTCTGCTCTGCTCACCAGCAGCTAATAGCCAATAGCATTATAAAAAATTTCATAAATAAAATAATCATTATTATGGGAAGCAAAGCTAGGTGGGAAACTGTTTATATTAACGAAAAGGGTACCACTATTTCTCATCCAAAAGTATACCACTTTAATATAATATCAAAGTTTACTAGCCAAAGGGAGTATAAGGTTTATTATGAGCCTAAGAGCAACTGGAGAAGGGCATATTTCCTCCATAG
>JAQVZL010000077.1 GCA_028708215.1 Bacteroidales bacterium | reverse complement strand
GTGAGCAGAGAAGCCAACAGCTAGCAGCTAGTAGCTAACAGCTAGCAGCAAATAGCTAAGTGCCAACAGCATTATAAGAAATTTCATAAATAAAATAATCATTATTATGGAAAGCAAAGCTAGGTGGGTAACTTTGGTTAATATTCAAAACTACTCCCACCTATAAACTCCCTCAGAACAGACGTAGGAGGGACTAATGAAATCTCCGAAGGTTTTAACTCTTTAACGTAAGAGAGAAACTTCAACAACCTAATACTCTCTACAGAAGCTGGTGAGTTTGGCTGGATTCTTCTAAGCATGGGTTCTGCATAATACTTTAAAAGAGGTAGCTCATATAAAAGTGCCGAGTTAAACATAATATCGGCATTCTCTTGAAAAGGAAAAATATTATTAATCTCGCCCCTTCTCACACTAGGCCAACGCATTATAGTCTCTTCTGGAGACATGCCCCTAAAGTTACCATCTCTTACTAACCTACGAAGCAGACGAGAGTCTGAAGTAGATATATTATTATTCTCGTCTAAAGAGAGAGAGGTAAGTGCCGAGGCATATATTTTAAATATTTTATTTTTGGGTATATGCGAAATCAGCTTAGGGTTAAGACCATGAATACCCTCCATTATAAGAATATCCTTCTCTCCCAATACCAATTTGTTGCCAGGAAAAACTCTTTTCCCTTGCTCGAAATCAAATTTTGGCACATCTATGGTTTTCCCTTCAAATAGTTGATTTAACTGCTCGCTTAGAAACTCTATATCCATAGCTTCAAGCACTTCAAAATCATAATTTCCACTAGCGTCTATTGGCGTTTTATCTCTATCTACAAAATAGTTATCCATCTCTATAATTACAGGATTAAGACCTAGAACCATAGCTTGTAACGCAACTCTTTTAGAGGTAGTTGTCTTTCCACTACTAGAAGGGCCTGCAATGAGTATAAGTTTCACCTGTTCTCTTCGTTTATAAATCTCATCTGCAATAATTGTATACTTTCTCTCATGGAGGGCCTCAGAGAGTTGAATAAGAGAACCTGCATCACCTTTAATAATTGCATCGTTAACAGAAGCTACACTACGAACTCCTACTATACTACACCAATTTGAGAACTCTTTAAATACCTCAAAGAGTTTATGCTGATAAGGCGAACGGACAATTTTATATGGGTTTGTAATTGAAGGGGAACGCAAAACCATTCCCGAATTATAGATCTCAATATCCCAAGAGGTTATAGCACCAGTAGACTCAGTTAAAGGGCCGTAATAATGATCTGGGTAACCATCTAAGAAATAAACTGTTGTAAAAAACTTTCCTCTCAACTCATGCAAAGATGCCTTCTCTTCTCTATTATTTGCCCTAAACATTTTTGCCGCCTCTTCTGTGCGAATTTTCTCTCTAGTAAAAGGGAGGTTAGCATCTATTAACTCCTGCATCCTATTTTTAATAGCTTTCAACTCATCTTCAGTAATTGTAAGAGATACAGGAGACCTATCTTCGTCTGGTTCGAGCTCACGAATCTCTGCATACATTCCACTCTGCAAATTATAATCTATAATTAAAGAGTGTTTAGGATATAGTTCAGAGATAGTCTTCTGAAAAATAAAATTTAAAGAGCGAGAATAAGTTCTAGCTCCATCGCTATGTGAAAAATCTATAAACCTAATATTATGTGACATATATATTAGGAACCCCAACTCTTTCAATTGATTATCTACTATAGCGGCAAGAATTGGCCATCTTAAATTTACACCACACTGCTCTGCAAACTGGCTTAATGTTGTACCAGGCTCACACTTGAAAGATTTATTCAAGTTTTCACAATATACTTTAATCATATAATTAAATATTAAATAGTTTCTAAATATTACAAATAGCTTCCTGTTACAGAGGCACTGTTTTTTTTAATCTCTTCTGGTGTCCCTTGAGCAACCACCTTACCACCATTAACTCCACCCTCTGGGCCCATATCAAAAATATAATCTACACTCTTTAAAACATCTAAATTATGCTCAATAATAAGAACAGTATTGCCTTGGTCTACAAGTTTTTGAAGAACCTGCAATAGAACCTTAACATCTTGGAAATGGAGCCCTGTTGTAGGTTCATCTAAAATATAGAGAGAATTACCTGTTGCCCTTTTAGAGAGCTCTGCTGCAAGCTTCACTCTCTGGCTCTCACCTCCACTCAAAGTTGTAGAAGATTGCCCCAACTTAATATACCCCAATCCAACTTGGTCTAATGCCCTTATCCTTTGTACAATATGAGGGATATGCTCGAAAAAAAGTAGCGCTTGAGAGATAGTCATCTCTAAAACGTCATTTATAGATTTACCTCTATATTTTACCGCAAGAGTATCGGGAGTATATCTCTTACCATTACAAGCTTTACAATGTACATTCACTGTAGGTAAAAAATTCATCTCAATAAGCTTTACTCCTGCACCTTTACACTCTTCACAACGGCCACCTTTAACATTGAAAGAGAATCTTCCTGGTTTGAAACCTCTTATTTTAGCATCGGGAGTATCACCAAATAATTTCCTAATATCTGTAAAAACATTAGTATAGGTAGCAGGATTGCTTCTTGGAGTACGCCCTATAGGGCTCTGATCTATCTCTACCAGTTTATCAATATTCTCTATCCCTTTTATAGAGGTATATGGCAAAGGATTATAGAGAGATCTATAAAAGTAGTTGCTAAGAATAGGCATTAAAGTCTCATTAATAAGTGAAGATTTACCACTCCCACTTACACCACTCACCCCAATAAAGCAGCCTAGAGGAATTTTAATTCCAACCCCTTTAAGATTGTTTCCTGTAGCCCCTTTTATCTCTAAAAACTTGCCATTTCCTGGTCTTCTCACTTTAGGCTCTTCAATTTTACGAATACCCCTAATATACTCAATAGTTAAAGAGTTCATAGATGCAATCTCCTCTTCACTCATCTTATCTATTACTTCTGGGTTACCAGAAAAAAGAACTCGGCCCCCTTTCTCTCCCGCACCCGGCCCCATATCTACAAGCCACTCTGCACTAGTAATCATCTCCTGGTCATGCTCTACAACCATAATTGAGTTTCCCTCATCTCTTAATCTTCTCAAAGACTCAATTAATTTTCTATTATCTCTCTGATGAAGCCCTATACTAGGCTCATCTAAAATATAGAGAACATTTACCAATTTAGAGCCAATTTGCGTAGCCAACCTTATCCTTTGGCTCTCTCCCCCACTCAAGCTTCTTGTGCTTCTATCTAACGAAAGGTAATTTAACCCCACATCTTTTAAAAATCCAACTCTATCTATAAGCTCCTTAATAACATCTCTTGCAATTTGCTTTTGCCTTTTGTCTAGATTCTTATCTAACCCTTTTACCCACTCATAAAGTAAATCTATATCCATAGCAGAGACCTGGGCAATATTTTTATTATCTAGTTTAAAGCTCAAAGAGTCCTTTTTAAGCCGAGTACCATTACAAACCGGGCATAGAACCTCCTCTACAAATCGCTGCTTCTTTCTAACAATATTGTCACTATCTTCTTCTTTCTGCTCTATCATAGCAATTACACCAGCAAAACTTACCATTTGAGGAGTAAAAGAGCCCGAAATTGAGGTGTTACCACTTATTCTAATAAGTTCATCTGAACCATATAATATAAGATTTAAAGCATCTTCTGGTATCTCCTTAATTGGACTATGAAGGGAAAAATCATATTTTTTAGCAATGCCCTCTAGTTGAGCAAAGAGTAGTGTGTTTCGCATAACTCCCAAAGGAGTAATTCCACCATTAGCAATAGATTTTGTATTATCTGGAATTATCTTAGAAAGATCTGCTTTTGATATCATGCCCAGCCCTTTACAATGAGAGCAAGCACCTTGAGGCGAATTAAAAGAGAAGGTATGCGGAGCTGGTTCGGCATAAGAAACTCCACTTGCTGGACACATTAAGTTTTTACTAAAGTGTCTTGGCTCATCTTCTTCCAATGAAAGAACGGCTAAAGAGCCTTTCCCGTGATGTAGAGCGCTTAAAACAGAATCCCTTACTCTTTTCTCGCTCTTGGCATTTGGAATGATTTTATCTATAACTAACTCAATGTAGTGAGCTTTATACCTGTCTAAAGGCTCTATGGTAGCAAGATCAAACAGTTCTCCATCTACCCTTACCTGCACAAAACCTTTTTTAATTAAACTCTCAAAAAGATCTCTATAATGGCCCTTTCTACCCTTAACTAGAGGCGCAAGCAAAAGAGAGCGTTGCTCTTTATACTCCTCCATTATAAAAGAGACAATCTCACTATCTGTATACTTAACCATCTCTTCTCCCGTAACGGGGGAGTAAGCTTTTCCAGCACGTGCATAGAGCAACCGTAAAAAGTCATAAATCTCTGTAATTGTTCCAACGGTAGATCTAGGGTTTTTTCCCGTTGTTTTCTGCTCTATAGCTATTATAGGGCTCAACCCTGTAATACTATCTACATCTGGTCTTTCTAAAGCACCCATAAATTGACGAGCATAGGCAGATAGGGTATCCATATATCTTCGCTGTCCCTCGGCATAAATAGTATCGAAAGCCAGTGAAGATTTCCCACTCCCACTAAGACCAGTAACAACAACAAATTTACCTCTAGGAATAGATACATCTATGTTTTTAAGGTTGTGAACTCTTGCTCCTATTATCTCTATAGTCATAAATAAGTTAAGCCTATACTTGTACTATCTGTTTAAATTTTTAATTATTCTCTCTAAAGCCTTTTTTAGGCACTTTAACCATATAAGAGCGTCTTTGAATATTATCTAACTGATTGGCTCTAATCCACTGGTTATACATTTTTATTAACTTAAAGTTTGTATTGTGCTTAGCTGCAAAGTGAGACCAGTTTTTAATAGCTCCCTTTACTTCAACTAGGTAATACTCAAGCTCTGGATATAAATCTTCTTCAGATAAATTAAAACCATATCTCTCTCTATTATTTAATATAGTTTTAAATGCAATTGCACGAAACACATAACGCCCTGTCTCTTGCAAAAACTGAGTGTCATAGTAATTAGTTTGCGATTGAATATCCATCCTATATCTAACATTTTTGAATCCCGTATTATAAGAGGCAGCAGCCATGGTCCACGAACCAAACTCTTCGTATGCTTTTTTAAAATAGGCTGCTGCTGCTCTGGTAGACTTCTCTATATTGTACCTTTCATCTACCTCGGAATCTACAACAAGCCCATACTCCCTTGCCGTTCCTGCAAGAAACTGCCAATAGCCTGCTGCTCTAGCAGGAGAGACTACAGGCTGCAACCCACTTTCGGCTATGCAGATATAGTATATATCTTCTGGAACACCCTCTTCTTTTAAAACTCTCTTTATTGTATTGCCATATCTATTGTCTAACTGCATAATGTAAACCATTGTGCCGTGAAAAAAACTTAAACTTGTAATCTCCCTTTTGAGTGACTCCTTTACATCTAAATACTCAAGTGGAACTCGCTCTCCTGCAAATGATGCTTCGGCAGGAATAGGTGGTATTCTTATATCTTGATAGAACTGATCTACTGAATCTTTAGAAAACCAGCCACTAGATCTAAAAGAAGAGAGTAGTTCTTCGGAATCTGCACTGGAACAAAAAGATAACAGAGGAATTAGAATAACTATAAAACGGTTAAACGGGAACTTCATAAATAAAAAAATCTTTTAGTAGTGAAATAGAGGACTATTCATAGTGCAAAAAAGGGTTGGTAGCCAACTCCTTGCCTATTGTAGTATAAGGGCCATGGCCAGGATATACTCGGTACTCTTCTCCAAGCTTAACTATTTTATTTAGCAGGCTCTCCATTAATTGGTCATAATCGCCACCAGGTAAATCTGTTCTACCAATACTCCCAGAAAATAGAGCATCGCCTGTTATTACAATTTTATCTTCTTTGTTGTAAAAAGAGACTCCCCCTTGAGTGTGACCTGGTGTATACAATACCTCTAAGTATGAATTGCCAAAACTTAATTTATCTCCTTGGTCAATATCTACGGTATCTAAAGGAGGTTGCTCAATATTGTATCCAAACAATTCGCTCTGCATTAATGCTCTCTCTAAATGAGGCTTATCTAAAGGGTGAATATAAGTTTTTATAGACCACTTTTTAGCAACAAATGCATTACCCATTACGTGGTCGAAATGGCCATGAGTATTTAGAAGCTTTACAGGCTTTAGCTCTGTCTCCTCTATAAACTTCACTAACCTCTCTTGCTCACTTTGAGTGTGACAACCTGGGTCTACAATTACGCACTCTTTACTGCTATCCCAAAGCACATAGGTACATACTCTTAAGTCGTTAAAATAAAAAGTTTTTATCTGTATCATTTTAAATATATTATCTAGTTTAAAATTATTTATCTTCTACTCCCTCCAACATAGGAACAAACTTATATTGCCCATGTTCAGTTTGTTCAAATTCTGTTTTAGAGATTCTATCTATAACCACCATTTTCTGAGTCTCTTGGCCCAGCGGAATAACCATTCTACCACCTATAGAGAGCTGTTTAAGCAACTCTTGTGGAATCTCTGGAGCTCCACATGTTATTAAAATCCCTTTAAATGGAGCAAACTTAGGTAGCCCAGCAAACCCATCGCCATAAAACAGTAGTGGAGAGTGATATTCCAATCTCACTAAATTTTTTTGCCCAAGCATATATAATGCTTTTTGTCTCTCAACACTAAAAACCCTATAACCCATCTCAGACAAAACTGCTGTTTGATATGCACAACCCGTACCAATTTCAAGAACCTTATCAAATTTATTAACTTTAAGGCTCAACAAATGGCTCTGCATAGCAACTGTATAGGGCTGCGAAATAGTCTGTTTTACACCAATAGGTAAAGGTCTGTCTAAATAAGCTAAATGGTCTAACCCACACTCTACAAACATATGCCTAGGCACTTTGTCCATAGCATCAATAACCAATGTATTAAAATCAAACTTAGATAAAAGACTAGCTAAAAGCTGCTTTCTCCTACCCTTATGTAATAAACTATCTAACATAGGGCAAAATTACTAAAAGAATTTCTTAATTTTGCCCTATCTAGAAAGGAGCTAAAATTCAACAAAGTTATGTATATCGCTATTGCAGGTAATATTGGCAGTGGAAAAACCACCTTGACAAGACTTTTATCTAAACATTACAATTGGAGTGCAAAATACGAGTCTGTAGATACAAACCCTTACTTATCTGACTTCTACAACGATATGCATAGATGGTCTTTTAACTTACAAATATATTTTTTAAAAGAGAGATTTAAAGGGATAGTAGAGATTGAGAAAGAGAATAAAAATGTAATTCAAGACCGTACAATTTATGAAGACGCTCGTATTTTTGCACCCAACCTTCACTCTATGGGACTAATGAGCTCTCGCGATTTTGAAAATTACAACTCGCTGTTTAACCTAATGTTATCACTTGTAAAAGCACCCGATTTAATTATCTATCTCCGCTCTTCTATTCCCAACCTGGTGTCTCAAATTCAAAAAAGAGGCAGAGAATATGAAAGTGGAATTAGAATTGATTATCTATTAGGGTTGAATAAAAGATACGAAGAGTGGATCTCTAACTACAAAGATGGAAAAGTACTTATTGTAGATGTAGATAAAGTAAAATTCGAAGAGAACCCAGAGCACCTGAGCCAAGTTATTGACCGGATAGATGCCATCCAAAACGGCCTATTTTAACAACCCAGTAAGATCTCTTATTTGCTGTTTTGCAATTTTCCAACGGGGAATATCAATTTTAGGGCCTATTACCTCCACAACCTTAG
>JAQVZL010000076.1 GCA_028708215.1 Bacteroidales bacterium | reverse complement strand
TTTAGAGTATATGGAAGAGAAGAGTTTGGTTAGGATTAATAAATTTTTTAGTGAAATTGGGTACTGTTCACGTAGGGAGGCAGATAGATTTGTTGAGCAAGGTAGGGTGACAATTAATGGAACAGTAGCCAAGATGGGAAGCAAGGTCTCCTTTGAAGATAAAATATGTTTAGACGGAGAGGTTGTTAGTGGAAAAGAAAAAAAACTGGTTTATATTGCTTTTAATAAGCCACGTGGAATTGTTTGTACAACAGATACTACAGAGAAAAATAATATTATTGATTACATTAATTACCCCGAGCGCATTTTTCATATTGGAAGGCTAGATAAAGATAGCCAAGGGTTAATTCTATTGACAAATCATGGCGATATAGTAAACAAGATTCTTAGAGCTGGTAATAATCATGAAAAAGAGTATCTTGTAGAGGTGAAGAGGCCTATAACAAAATCTTTCATACAAAAAATGGGAAGTGGAGTTCCAATTTTGGGGACAGTTACTAAGAAATGTTTTGTAGAACAGATAGATAAATATTGTTTTAGAATTATTCTTACCCAAGGTTTAAATAGGCAAATTAGACGAATGTGCGACCAACTGGGTAACAGCGTTCTAAATTTAGAACGTTATAGAATTATGAATATAAATTTAGATATACCCATTGGCAAATGGAGATATTTGACAAATAGAGAGCTCAATGAAATAAATGAGCTTTTGGCAGACTCGTCAAAGACAAGCGAATAGAGTATTTATCTCTTAAATAAATGCCCTAGGCTACTATTTTGGCATCTTAAAACATTATACATTATGAAAGAGACGGCCCAAGTTATTATTGTAGAAAAGATAAGTAGGCAGAGGTCTTTTTTTTCTACTGGAATAACAAAAGAGATAGATTTTAGGATTGCGCAGTTACGTAAGTTAAAGCAGGTGATTTTTAAATACAAAGAGAGAATCTTGCAAGCTTTATGGGTAGATTTGCATAAATCGCCCGAAGAGGCTTTTTTAACTGAGATTTCTATTGTAATTAGTGAAATTGACAATCATATAAAGCATTTGAAAAAATGGGCCAGCCCCCATAAAGTTTCTACTCCAATTTTTTTACTACCAAGTTCTAGCAGAATTATTTATGAACCGTTAGGCGTAGCATTAATTGTTTCTCCTTGGAACTACCCCTTTCAGCTGCTTATTAATACGTTAGTAGGCTCAATCTCTGCAGGGTGTTGCACTATACTAAAGCCATCGCCCGATGCGGCCAATATTGCTAAGGTAATGGAAGAGATGATTGTACAAAATTTTGATTCTAGTTATATTAGTGTTGTACAGGGGGGTAAAGAGACTAATACAATTTTATTTTCTCAAAGATTTGATATTATCTTCTTTACAGGAAGCCCTAAAGTTGGCAAAGTTGTTATGAGGGCAGCGGCCGAAAATCTCACGCCAGTTGTTTTAGAGTTGGGTGGGAAAAGCCCATGTATAGTAGATGCCCATGCTAATATAGACGTTGCTGCCAAACGGATAGTTTGGGGTAAATTGATTAATGCTGGACAAACCTGTATTGCTCCCGATTACCTTTTTGTGCACAAATCAATTAAAGAGGAGCTACTAACTAAAATTGTTGCTAATATTTTGCTTATGTATGGGCCAGATATAAAGCAGAGCCGTTTTTACCCTCGGATTATAACAGACCAAGCATTTAATAGGTTGGTGGGTTTAATGAATGAGGGTAAGATATATACGGGCGGAGAGGTAGATGCAAAAGAGAGGTTTATTGCTCCAACAGTAATTGACAATGTAGAGCCCTATTTTTTAATAATGCAAGAAGAGATTTTTGGGCCAATTTTACCAGTAATGACTTTTGACAATATAGACCAGGCCATTAGCTACGTGAACACACAAGAGAAACCCTTGGCCTTTTACTATTTCGGCAAAAACAAAAAAGCAAAAGAGGTGCTATCTCAAACAACATCTGGAGGGGCTTGCATTAACGATACAATAATGCATGTTGCTAACCATAATTTACCTTTTGGTGGGGTTGGAAATAGTGGAATGGGTAAATATCACGGGAAAGAGAGTTTTTTGGCCTTTAGCAATAGAAGAGCAGTTGTAACCACCCCAACTTGGCCTGATTTACCATTTAAGTATGTGCCCTTCAAGCACTTTAAGTTAATGAAGAAAATTATTTGATTGAAAAAAAACTCTCCCAAAGCTTTTAAAAGCTTTGGGAGAGTTTTACTAAAAAAGTTATAATGAAAGATGAATAAAGAAGAGATAGTTAGAAGATTAGAGGAGTTAAATGTATTAAGTTGTGAGCTTGATACAGCAGAGGCACAGCGGTTAGAGATGAGTGCTAGTGTGGTGGGTTATGCAAATAGCTTTATTAAGGGGCTTGACAAAGTGAAGACTTTTGGGGCGAGAGAGGCTAACTCATTAGAGATTAATAATAAAAAAAGACCGCTAAAAGAGCTTCTAAATTTGTACCAGAAAGAGGTGGTTGAAACTGGGATTAATGCAGCTTCGGGGGGGCAGCTGCTCTTGAAAATGAGGTTGTTAATTGGCTCAAATCTCTCTTCTTGTTTCCATCTAGTGCGGTTGGCTGTTTGTCTTCTGGCGGCTCAATATCTACTCTTATTGCATTTACTGCTGCAAGAGATAGACACAAGGTTAAGAATGAGTTTATTCGTAAGAGTGTTGTCTATTTGAGCGAGCAGGTACACCACTCTACACAAAAAGCGTTACGTATAATTGGTTTGGAAGATGTAATAATTAGGTATGTTCCTTTAGATACCAATCATAGAATTAAGACAGACGCACTAAAAGCACTTATACAAAAAGACACCTCGGCAGGCCTTACTCCCTTTTTAGTTGTGGCAACAGCTGGCACTACCGATACTGGAGCGATAGACCCTTTAGATGAAATTGCTGCAGTAGCAAAAATGCATAATATGTGGTTTCATGTAGATGCTGCTTATGGTGGGTTTTTTATTATGACCTCAAAAAAAGAGACAATAGACCAAGCAGTAGAGATGATTCACCACTGTTTGCTCGGAGATGATTATTCTTAAACTACGGCAATTCTAAAAGTTATATTATTGGTAATAAGTGTGTTATGCAGGATCATATCTTTGAACCCTCTTCTCTAGATCTAAATAAAGCATTAAATAGGTAAATTTAGAGATGTTCGCTCTGGTGGGAAACTATATTATGGTATTCTGGGTTGGTGATTTATTGGTATCTTTGTTTATTAAGGAAAAAGAGTGAATGGAGACAATTGCAAAGATTTATAAAATAGGTCATGGCCCCTCTAGCAGCCATACAATGGGGCCAAGAAAGGCTGCCTCAATTTTTATTGAAAAGTACCCCAATGCCACTAGATATAGAGTAACACTTTATGGAAGTCTAGCTGCTACTGGGAAGGGGCACCTTACAGATAAAGTTATTATAGAAACAATTGGAGAAGATAAATTAGAGTTATTATGGGAGCCTACTATTTTTCTTCCTTTTCACCCAAATGGGATGAAGTTTGAAGCATTTGATTCGAAGGGGGCCGAGCTTGGGCTGTGGATAACATTTAGTGTTGGTGGTGGAGATATTGCCGATGAAGGGAGCCAGAAAGAGGCGAAAAAGATATATGAGTTAAATACTATGGCAGATATTCTTGAGTGGTGTCAGAAAAATGGCCGTACTTTTTGGGAGTATGTAGAGATTTGTGAAGGGCCAGAGATTTGGGATTATCTTAAAACAGTATGGGAAGCTATGCAAAATGCTATTCATAGAGGTCTTGAAAATGAGGGGGTTCTTCCTGGGATTATAAAGCTACCACGCAAAGCCTCGTCTTATCTTATTAAAGCAAAGAGCTCTTTAGGATCTTTGCAGAGCCGAAGTAGAGTATTTGCCTATGCTCTTGCTGTTTCAGAAGAGAATGCTGCTGGAGGAGTTATTGTTACTGCCCCCACTTGTGGGTCTTGTGGTGTTATTCCTGCTGTTATGTATCATATGCAAGAGAGGTATGGTTTTTCTGAGATTAAGATTTTAAGAGCTTTGGCTACGGCGGGTATTATTGGAAATCTTGTTAAAAAAAATGCTTCAATTTCTGGAGCTAAAGTGGGGTGCCAAGGCGAGGTTGGTGCTGCATGTGCTATGGCTTCTGGAGCAGCTACACAGCTTTTTGGTGGCACTCCAGCTCAGATTGAATATGCTGCCGAGATGGGGCTTGAGCACCATTTGGGGCTTACTTGCGACCCTGTAGCTGGGCTTGTGCAAATTCCTTGTATAGAGCGCAATGCATTTGCAGCCCACTCAGACGGAAGCCACCATATTAGTTTTGATAAAGTAGTGAAAACTATGAAACAGACTGGGAAAGATTTGCCTAGCCTATATAAAGAGACCTCCGAGGGGGGGTTAGCCTTTTTTACAGAGGGTAACTATCTAAATAACTATGAATTATGAAAAAAGGTTTATTTGTTTTATTTTTTATTGCAATTATGTTTTCGTGTAAACAAAAAGCTAAAATGGTTATACCGGAGTGGGTTCCTTATGATGAATCTGAGGATATAGCTGAAAATGCAACTCATGAATCTCTAAAGATGAGATATAAGCGTATTCAATCGCAAATTTTAGATAAAAATGATTTGTGGAAAAATGTGGCTAGGCAGTTAAATAATTTTGGGGAGCAAGATTACCATAAACTAACGCCCTATGTTTTAGAGCAAAACATCCCTACTATTCAATCTAACATTGATGCGGGCTATCTTACTTATGAAACATTAACGCAGTGGTATCTATATAGAATTGTTAAATATGAAAATGATAGAGATAAGATGCTTAATGCACTTATTGCTATTAACCCAAATGCGGTTAATGATGCTCGGGAGAGAGACCGCAATAAGTCCAACAAAGAGCACCCTATTTACGGTATGCCAATACTTGTAAAAGACAACATTAATGTAGAGGGGATGGCTACTACTGCGGGGACCCATTTTCTGAAAGACAATATGGCTCCAGATGCTTTTATTATTGAAAGATTAAAAGAGAAAGGGGCAATTATCATAGGAAAAACCAACTTAAGCGAATGGGCTAATTTTCTCTTTCTTGGAGGGCCTAATGGTTATAGTGCATTAGGGGGGCAAACGCTCAATGCCTATGGGCGTAGGGTTTTTGACTCTGGTGGGTCTAGTTCTGGAAGTGGTGTTGCTATGGCGGCAAATTATGCTACGGCAGCTATTGGTACAGAGACTTCGGGCTCTATTCTATCTCCCTCTAGTAAAAGTTCTCTTGTGGGGCTTAAACCCACTGTTGGTCTGTTAAGCCGAGGTGGCATTATTCCCCTAGCAAGTACTTTAGATACCCCAGGCCCAATGACTAGAAGCGTTATAGACAATGCAATTGTGATCTCTGCTATGATTGGCCAAGACTCTAACGACTCTGCAACTATGGCTAACTCCTCGGCACCTAAAAATTACTTAGAGGGAGTAGAAACCGGAACATTGCAAGGAGTTCGTTTTGGGGTAAATAAAATTTTTCTAGCAGACTCTTTATATAGAGAGAGTGTAGAAAAAATTGTCTCTATGGGTGGAATAGCTATTGAATTTGAGCCTATTGAAATAGACTTTCAAGGTTTTGGTGATCTATTAGGAGCAGATATGCAAATTGATCTCCCAAAATATCTAAATAGTTATGCATCAGATAATATTACATTACGCACAATGAGTGAGATTTTGAAATATAATAGAGAAGACTCTACTGCAAGGATTCCTTATGGGCAGGCCGAGTTTGAAGAGGCCTCAATGGTAGACCTGAGCTCAAAAGAGTTAGCTAATTTAAGAGGTAGATTAAATAGCCAAGGAGTTAGTTTTTTTGAAACTCCTATGAGGGAACATCGGTTAGATTTTATTTTATCTATAGATAACCGTAATGCAGCTTATGCTGCAGCAGCTAGATTCCCTTGTATTATTGTACCTATGGGTTATACCCAAACTGGGCAACCAGCAGGTCTCACTTTTATAGCAAAACCATTTGAAGAGGATAAACTATTAAAAGTAGGATATGCCTTTGAGAGGGCAACAAAAGCAAGAAAAATACCCCAAAATTATAAATAGAGCTGTTAGATATTAAAAACTCTCTATTAGAGTTTAAAAATAAATTTATTTAATATGATTTTTGAAAAAGAGTTGATAGCTAGAAGCGGTTCAAAGTGTGAACTGTGTGGTGCAATAGATAATCTTACTTCATTTGAGGTAACTCCTCCACAAAACAACAACGCAGATGATTATGTTATGGTTTGTGGCACTTGTAATGAACAGTTAACCAATCCAGAAAAGATTAATCCAGTGCATTGGCACTGTTTAAATGAAAGTATGTGGAGCGAACTTGCTGCTGTTAAAGTGGTTGCTTGGAGAATGCTTAACCAACTTAAAGGTGAAGGTTGGCCTCAGGATTTGTTAGATATGCTCTATTTAGAAGAGGAGACTTTGGCATGGGCCAGGTTGGGAGTTGAAGATGAAGATGCTATTAAGCATATAGATAGTAATGGAGTGGTTCTTAAAAGTGGAGATAATGTGGTTCTAATAAAAGATTTAAAGGTTTCTGGAGGAGGATTCACTGCTAAACGTGGGACAGCTGTTAGAAATATTAGATTAGACCCAAACAACAGTAAGTTTATTGAAGGCAGAGTAGAGGGGCAGCAAATTGTGCTTATTACTGAATATGTAAAAAAGATTTAATTTAATTAATCAAAGATTTCAATGGATAAAAAGCAGCGGTTGGCCTATATTGGCCTTGTTACAGTAACTATTATAATAGGGCTATCTTTTATTTTTGTTAAAATTGGCTTAAGATATTCTAATGCAATTGATTTGTTAGCACATCGATTTACAGCTGCAGCAATCTCTATTCTGGTTTTGTGGATTTTTGGCTTTATAAAGTTACCTAAGGTGAGTTTTAAAAAAGCAAAATCTTTACTGTTACTCTCTCTCTTTTACCCTTTGCTATTTTTTGCTCTTCAAACTTTTGGGCTACAACATAGCTCTGTCTCTGAAGCAGGAATTATTTTTGCTTCTATGCCTATTATTACTCTAATTGCCGCCAGTTTTTTCCTTAAAGAGAAGACTAGTTTATTGCAGAAAATTGGAATTATATTATCAATTGCTGGAATTCTATACATTATATACTCTACTGGAGAAGTTTCTGGAAGCACTACTTTAAAGGGAGTAATATTGCTGCTGCTCTCAATATTTTCTATGGTTGTTTATTACGTTCTAGGTAAGGTAACTACCGCTAAATTTTCTGCCATTGAGATTACAGTGTGGATGACAATGCTGGCATTTATACTCTTTAATAGTTTTAGCATTGCTACTCATGCATACAACCACACCTTGAGCCAGTTTTTCAACCCATTGTTGAACATAGAATTTCTTTGGGCAATTTTATATTTAGGTGTGCTCTCTTCTATGTTCACTGCTTTTCTTACAAATTTTGCTTTAGCAAATATTCCTGCATCACAAATAGCTGTTTTTAATAACCTTAGCCCTTTGGTTACTATTGCAGGAGGTATTTTAATTCTTGGGGAATCTCTTTTTATCTACCATATTATAGGCGGGTTATTAGTTCTAGCCGGGGTAGCAATGACGGTAACTCTCCCAAGGTTTTCGTGAAAACTTTGGGAGAGTTGTCGCAAAATTCTGGACAGTGCCCTATAATCATTGGTTATAGACGAAGGTAATGTGTATCGGAACTTACAGCGCCTAAAATACCCCATCCATCCTCTATATTACTGTAGATAGAGATAGGCTCTGTGTAAGCATCCTGCTCTGTTATACGGTACAACATCGTGGATTTTAAATAGTA
>JAQVZL010000015.1 GCA_028708215.1 Bacteroidales bacterium | reverse complement strand
TATTTTTGTATTTTTGTATTCTATTCAGAAACATTTAAAATAATGTATATTATGAGAGAAAAAATAGTTGCAGGTAATTGGAAAATGAATACTACAGTTGCCGAGGGTGAGCTTTTAGTAAAACAGTTAATATTTTTGTCAAAAGATTTTAATCCAGAGGTAGGGGTAATAGTTGCTCCCCCTTTTACTCATCTTTCACATATTAGTAACATAATTAAAAGTGAAAAGAGCTCAATAGCTCTTGCTGCCCAAAACTGTGCATTTATGGAATCTGGAGCCTATACAGGTGAAGTATCTGTAAATATGTTAAAAGAGCTTGGCTGTGAATATGTAATATTGGGCCATTCAGAAAGAAGAGAGTATTTTGGAGAGAGTAGCGAGATATTGCTTAAAAAGATTAATCTAGTAATCTCTGCTGGAATGAAACCAATTTTTTGTGTAGGTGAAAAGTTAGAAGAACGTGAGTCTAAGCAACACTTTGAGGTTGTTTCTGCTCAAATTAAAGAGGTTTTATATAAGCTCAGAGGAGTTGAATTTGCAAATGTAGTAGTAGCATATGAACCAGTTTGGGCTATTGGTACAGGTAAAACTGCAACATCTGACCAAGCAGAAGAGATGCATGCATTTATAAGAAGAGTTATAGGAGATAAATTTGCTGCATATGCAGATAATACTGTTATTCTATATGGCGGTAGCTGTAAACCTTCTAATGCGCAAGAGCTTTTCTCTAAAGATGATGTAGATGGTGGTTTAATTGGTGGAGCATCTTTGGTTGCACAAGATTTTGCTGCAATAATAAACTCTTTCGAATGAACTACATTGAGGTAAAAATAGAGGTAACTCCTTTTTCTGAGGAGTTTTCAGATATTATTATCTCTGCAATAGAAGAGTTGCCATTTGAAAGTTTTGTTAACGACTCCCCTTTTTTGAAAGCATACATTCCTCAAAATAACTTTGATACTAGGGACTTAGAAGATGCGCTCTCTTGGTTAAGAGGTTTGGAGAGTTTTTCTTTTAAAGTATCTAGTAAGGTTATAGAATATAAAAATTGGAATGAGGTGTGGATGAGTAATTTTTCACCCATCGTAGTAGGGGATAGATGCACTGTAAAGGCGCACTTCCATAAAGACCTACCCAATACAGAATTTAATATTATTATTGAGCCTAAAATGGCTTTTGGTACTGGACACCACCAAACCACCCATTTAATGATAGAGTCTATTTTGGAGAGTAATCTTAAAGGCAAAAGTGTGCTTGATATGGGGTGTGGCACTGGCATACTATCTATTTTGGCGGTTATGTGCGGTGCCAATACTCCTGTTCGTGCTATAGATATAGACCCTATAGCTACCGACGCAGCTCGTGAAAATAGTGAGAAGAATGGAGTTGGAAACAAAATAGAGGTATTAACAGGCAACTCTGCCCTTATTAAAGCTAGAGAGTATAATATTATTTTAGCAAATATTAGTAGAAATATTATTCTATCTGACCTTGAGGTCTATTCTACAGCTTTAAAGAGTAATGGCACTCTTATTATCAGTGACTTTTACACTCAAGATGTGCCAATACTTGTAGAGGCAGGTAAAAAACAGGGGTTAGTTTTAATCTCTGAGGCAGCTAGAGATAATTGGTCTCGATTAAAATTCTTGAAAAAATGAATTTTTATTGTCTAAACTATTGCAAACAAAAAAAAATGTTTTACCTTTGCATTCCTCAAAGAACGCGGGCATGGCGTAATTGGTAGCCGCGCTAGACTTAGGATCTAGTGCCGAGAGGCGTGGGGGTTCGAGTCCCTTTGCCCGCACAACGAAAGGCAGATTCCCTTTGGGATATCTGCTTTTTGTCTATTAAATAGCTTTTGAAAAAAAATAGATATATTTATGAAGATTACACAGAAGAATTTAGATGACTTGACGCTTATAGTCACACTTAACGTTGAAAAGGAAGACTACGCAGAAAAAAGAACAAAGATTCTTAAAGATTTTCGCCGTAATGCAGATATTAAGGGCTTTCGTAAAGGAATGGCGCCTATATCTCTTATAGAGAAGATGCATGGTAAAAATGCTCAGCTAGATGCGGTAAATAATGTTATTTCTGAATCTCTGAACAACTATATAACCGAAAACAAGATTAATGTCTTGGGCGAGCCACTTCCTAATGAAACAGAGCAAAAACCTATTGATTGGGAGAATGATCAAGAGTTTTCAGTTTCATTTGATATTGGAACAGCACCAGCTGTTGAGTTAGAGCTCACTGCCAATGATAAGATCACTTACTACAATGTTAAAATTAGGAAAGAAGATAAAGAGAAGTACATCTCTAATTTACTTAAACAATTTGGAACTCTTGTAGATACAGATGTAGTAAAAGACGATGATTTTATTATTGCAGATCTTATTCAGGGAGAGACTAAAATTGAAGGTACTTATATAGCTTTACGCTCAATTGCAACCGACCAGATTAAAAACGACTTTATTGGTAAGAAGAGTGGAGACAGTTTTGAGATAGATGTAAATAAAGCTTTTGAAAACGAGACCGATAGAGCTGCTATGCTTAAGGTGAAAAAAGAGGAGCTTGCATCTTTAAATCCTGTTTATACTGTTGTTATTAAAGAGGTTAAAACTTTTGCCGATGCAGCTATAGATCAAACACTTTTTGACAAAATGTTTGGTGAAGGAGTTGTAAAGAGTGAAGAGGAGTTCAATGAAAAAGTTGAAGAGAGACTTAAAGCAGAATATGCACAGGAGAGCGACTATAGATTTATGTTAGACGCTCGTGAAGCTCTTATAGAGAAGGCAGCACTTCCTCTTCCAGAGGAGTTTTTAAAGAGGTGGTTGTTTACAGCAAACGAAGGTAAATTTACCATGGAAGAGATAGAAAAAGACTTTCCAGTTTTCCTTAAAGATTTCCGCTGGCAAATGATTCGTCAATATATAACTCGTGAGCAGGAGATTAAAATGACTCGCGAAGACCTTTTAGACCAGGCTCGTAAGATTGCAGCATATCAATTTGCAATGTATGGTTTGAACAATGCACCAGAGGAGCAGTTAAATCAGTATGCAGAGTCTATTCTTTCTAATGAGAAAGAGGCTAAGAGAATATATGAGAAAGTAGAAGAAGATTTAGTTCTTAACTATGTTCGTTCTGTTGTTACTCTTGATAAAAAGAGCATCTCAATAGACAAACTTAAAGAGCTTACAAACTAATTGATAAATAAACAATAATGAGTTATGGCTACTGATTTTGAAAAATATGCTATAAAGCACCAAGGTATAAGCAGTCTAACTCTTCATAGGGTTAACTCCCTTTACGGAGCTTATATTAATCCTACAATTATTGAAGAGAGAAAACTTAATATTGCTGCAATGGATGTTTTTTCTCGTCTAATGATGGATAGAATAATTTTTTTAGGAGTTCCTATTAACGACGATGTTGCAAATATAATTCAAGCACAACTACTCTACTTAGATTCAACCGAAAGCAAATCAGATATTCAGCTCTACATAAACTCTCCGGGTGGAGGTGTTTATGCAGGGCTAGGTATTTATGATACTATGCAGTTGGTCTCTTCTGATGTTGCAACAATTTGCACAGGCATGGCTGCCTCTATGGCTGCAATTTTACTTACATCTGGAGCTTCTGGTAAGAGATCTGTTTTGCCTCATTCAAGAGTAATGATTCACCAACCTATGGGTGGAGCCGAAGGTCAAGCTAGTGATATTGAAATTACTGCTAAACAAATTGTTACCCTTAAGAAAGAGCTTTACGAAATAATTTCTTTGCATACTGGCCGTTCTGTTAAACAGATAACTAAAGATGCCGATAGAGATTATTGGATGCGTGCACAAGAGGCCAAAGAGTATGGGATGATTGATGAAATCTTAACCAATCCAAATAAAAAGAGATAGATGCCGTCTAAATATAATGAATTTTGTGCTTTCTGCGGAAGAGGTAAAGACGAAGTAGATGTTCTTATTGCAGGTGATATAGCCTCTATATGTGGCGATTGTGCCCAGCAAGCAGTAGATTTTACAAAAGAGGTAGCAAGTTCTAAAAAACCTAAACCTGCTAAAGGTGAGGGCAAGTTACTTAAGCCAAAAGAGATTACTCAGTTTCTTGATGAATATGTTATTGGGCAAGAACAAGCTAAAAGATATCTTGCTGTTGCTGTTTATAACCATTATAAAAGGATAAACCAGCCATTTGATGCCGATCTTGATTTAGAGAAATCTAATATTCTACTTGTGGGTAGAACAGGTACTGGTAAGACTCTTATGGCTAGGACTATTGCTAAGATGCTAGATGTCCCTTTTACTATAGTAGATGCAACTATTCTCACAGAGGCTGGTTACGTAGGAGAAGATGTAGAGAGTATTTTAACACGTTTGCTTCAAGAGGCAGATTATGATGTAGAGAGAGCTCAAAGCGGGATTATTTTTATTGATGAGATTGATAAAATTGCACGTAAAAGTGACAATCCTTCAATTACCAGAGATGTTTCTGGAGAGGGTGTTCAGCAAGCTATGCTTAAACTACTTGAAGGGAGCGTTGTGAATGTACCGCCACAAGGTGGTAGAAAGCATCCAGAACAGCGTATGATTGCTGTAAACACTAAAAATATTTTGTTTATTTGTGGTGGAGCTTTCGAGGGGATTGATAGAAAGATTTCTCAGAGATTGAATACACAGGTAGTTGGGTATGGTACAGCAGTTAAGAAAGAGAGTGTAGATAGAGATAATCTGCTTAAATATGTAGCTCCTCAAGATTTGCAAGCCTATGGGCTTATTCCAGAAATTGTTGGACGTTTACCTGTTCTTACATATCTAGAGCCTCTAGATAGAAAGGCACTTAGCGACATTTTAACTAAGCCTAAAAATGCTCTTATTAAGCAGTATAAAAAGCTTTTTGAGATGGATGGGGTAAAGCTTATTTTGGAAAAAGAGGTGTTAGATTTTATAGTGGATACTTCTATTGAGTATAAACTTGGAGCTCGTGGGCTAAGGTCTATTTGCGAAGCTATTATGGTAGATGCTATGTACAACACACCTTCTCAAACCAAAAAGACTCTTACAATTAAGCTGCCATATGCAAAGAAAATGGTAGATAAGTTTACAGGTTCATTAGCTGTTAAATAGCTCTACATAAATTCGGCAACTCTAGATAGGGTAAGAATAATTAGAAGAACTAGAAATTCTCCTCTTTTGTTTTTATCTGTTTTCTTGCTGGTTAAATATTCATTTATAATAAAAGCCGAGGGTATTGCAAGAAGTGTCATATACTCCCCTTTTATCTCTTTGTTTAAGAGCATTATTATTGTGAGTACAATTGCTGTTACAATAAATCTTAGTAATGCAGTTGCCTTAATAATTTTAAGGCTCCTTAGTTTGTTGAGTATAGAGTATACTGCTCTGTATGCAATGTAGAGCGAAAAGGCAAATAGAATAATATGTGCAACGGTATCTATATTTAGGTGAGGAACAGATATTGTTGTTATTTTTTGCCACAGAATCTGGGCATACAGAGATGCATCTTCAAATACAATATACCTTATAGAGAATAGAAATAGGTAGGGCAAAATTGTTGCACCAACAAAAATTATTAAACTCCTTATAGAGAATGAACTCTTTATAAGTGAGTAGTAAAATATAAAAGGAATAAGGGCCAGAAGGTGAAAGTCAAATAGGGTAGCTATAGAGATAAGAATAGAAGCTAAAAAAATGTTTGTGTGATTGTTAGCTGGGTTTATTGTGTAATAGAGAGAGAGCAAAAAGAGCGGGGCTGCAATGGTATTAACGTTAAAGAAAATTGTTTCTGGGCTGGAAAATAGAAAAATTAGATATAAAAAGATTAAAACTAAGGAGCCTTTTCCAGTATGAAAATGTCTGTAATTTAGTATATGTATTATAGATGCAGTTACTCCTGTAACTGCGAGGGTAAGTAAAACAGATACTGTGGTAGAAAGGTATTGTGTCTCTAGAAAACCAGTTAAAATAGAAATTTGTGACACTTTTTGTATTGAGTAGTTTGCGCCAGAGAGAAGTAGAGAGGTGGTAAGAAAAAAGAGTGCACTCATACCCAAAAAAAGTGGAGAGTAAATAAATTTATATCTATTATCTTTTTTTGCCATGTTCTAAATTAGGTCTAAGCCAATATCTTTTCTGTATTGTACTCCTTGAAAATTAACTCCTTTAGCCAGCTGGTATATAGTTTCTCTTCCCTTGTGAATAGAGTCTGTAAGAGTTGTTAGGGCAAAGACTCTCCCCCCGTTAGTTACTAATTTTTTCTCTTGGAGTTTTGTTCCAGAGTGGAATAGTAGATCTTCTTTAAGGTTGTTGCTAATCTCTATTGGATAACCTTTTTGATATGAATTTGGGTACCCTTTAGATACCATTACTAAAGTTAGAGCTGTACCAGGGTCTGTCTCTATTTGCTCTTTTGCAAGAGTTCCATTGCCAGTTGCAATTAAATGAGCAAGAAGGTCACTTTTTATTCTAGGCATAACAGCTTCTGTCTCTGGATCGCCCATTCTTACATTGTACTCAATAACATAAGGCTCTTCATTACAATTCATTAGACCTATGAAAATAAATCCAGAATATTCTATTTTTTCTTTTTTTAGGCCCTCTATTGTAGGAATTACAACTCTCTCTTCTACCTTTTTCATGAAAGTAGAGTTTGCAAATGGTACTGGAGATACTGCTCCCATACCTCCTGTATTTAGACCGGTATCTCCTTCACCTATTCTTTTATAATCTTTTGCTTCGGGAAGTATTAGGTAGTTGTTGCCATCTGTAAGTACAAAAACAGAGAGCTCTATTCCACTTAAAAATTCTTCAATAACTACCATATTACCAGCCTTGCCAAACTTGCCATTTAACATTTGAGTGAGCTCTTTTTTAGCCTCGTCTAAATCATCTAAAATTAAAACTCCTTTTCCTGCTGCAAGACCGTCTGCCTTAAGTACGTAGGGAGATTTAATGCTCTCTAGATATCTATACCCCTCTTCAAGAGTTTCTATATTGAATGAGTTGTACATTGATGTAGGAATATTATGCTTTAACATAAATGATTTAGCAAAATCTTTACTCCCCTCTAACATTGCTCCTTGAGAATCTGGCCCTATGAAAGTTATATTTTTGAGAAGGGTCTCTTTTGCGAAAAAATCTTTGAGCCCGTTTACTAAAGGCTCTTCTGGCCCTACTACAACCATATCTATATTGTTGTCTAGTACAGCCTCTTTTATTGCTTGGAAATCTTTAATATCTATCTCTAAATTTTGTGCAACTTGTAGGGTTCCTGGGTTGCCAGGTGCGCAAAAAAGTTTCCCAAGCAAATTACTCTTAGAAATTTTCCACGCTATTGCATGTTCTCTACCTCCTGCTCCAATAATTAGTACTCTTCTCATATTTTTTGGGCAAAAATAGTAATAATAAATTAACTTTGTAAGCTATTGGAGATAACCATGAAGTATTTAAAGTCAATATTAATAATAGTTTTATTCTTGATTACCTCTTGCAAGGGAGATTTAATCCCTAGGAAAGAGATGTCTTATATTATTGCAGATATTTATAAGGCAGACAGGTATGTTACTTCTCAATATGAATTATTATTAGCTGCCGATTCTATACAGATATATGAGGCTGTGTTTAACCATTATGGTTATACTGGTGCTGAGTTTACTAATACAATTGAGCACTACCTCTCTAGACCTACAAAGTTAAAAGAGATTTACGCAGGAGCTAAGGCAATTGTAGAGGAGCAAGAGATTCAAGTAAGTAATGATCTTAAGTATAAAAATAGATTAGACTCTATTAGGGTTATTTATACTAGACTTTTAAAAAAGGCCGAATCTGTTGTTAAGTTGTTGCCAGAAGAGAGAGCTGTAAGGTGGATATTGGAGCCGTTAAAGTATGCTCGTTGGAGCTTTTCATACAACGATTCTATTAGAGAGCTTTATGAAAACCCTCAAATGACAAGGTGGTGGCTTAATAATTTTAAAAAAGATACTACCACATTAAAACCATTTTTAGTAAATGAGAAAGATAGCCGCGCAGTACCTATTTCCCCTAAACTCAAAAAAGCCAATCTCAAAAGGACTCTTAATCCTTAGTGATAGTGGGGAAGTATTAGATATAAGGGAGTTGAAAGAAGAGGAAGAGAGTACCGAGTTTTATAATGGTATTCTTGTTCCTGGTTTTGTAAATTCACATTGTCATATAGAGCTTTCGCATTTAAAAGGGGTATTTCAAAAGGGTACCGGAATGGCTGGTTTTATTAGACAGATAAATATGCTTAGAGAGAGTGTCTCAAAGGAGGAGCGTATTGCAGCCTTAGAGAGAGAGATGGATACTCTTTATAGTGCGGGTGTTAGTGCAATGGCAGATATTAGTAACTGTGAAGAGAGCTTCGAGACCAAATCTAAATCTAAGATTTATACTAGAACTTTTCTTGAGGTGTTTGGCTCTGAACCAGAAATTGCATTGGAGGTAATGGACGGGGTAGTTGCTTTGACTGCGTTAGCTAAAGAGTATGGAATAGACGCTGCTCCAACTCCTCACTCTTGTTATACTATGAGCCCTGGGCTGTTAGAGGCTTCTAGTGCTAAAGCTTTAGAGGCTGGGTGGCTCTCTTATCATAATCAAGAGAGTTGGGAAGAGGAGGAGCTTATTATGAGTGGTACAGGCCCTTTGGCTCAGAGTTATAGAAGCCGTTCTTTAAGCATGCCACCTGTAACAGGGAGCTCGGCTCTTCTCTATTTTTTAGAGAGGTTGGCAAATATTGGTGGAGTGAATGAGCAGAATGTACTTCTTGTTCACAATACTTTTACTAACGAACAGAGTGTAAAAGCAGCAAAAGAGGTTATAAAAAATTTATATTGGGCTATTTGTCCTTTGTCTAATCTGTTTATTCATAATGCTTTGCCTCCTTTAAGTTTACTAATGAGAGAGCAAGCTACAATAACATTGGGTACAGACTCTCTCTCTTCTAACAATTTGCTATCTATGGTAGATGAGATAAAGTGTATCCATAAGTACTTTCCTACCATTGAGTTAAAAGATATTTTGGAGTGGAGTTCTTATAATGGGGCAAAATTTCTTGGGAAAGAAAATACTCTGGGGTCCTTTGAAAAGGGGAAAGAACCGGGAGTAGTTTTAATTGACAATATAGATTGGCAGAAGATGCAGCTTACAGAGCAGAGTAAATCTGTGAGATTAGTTTGATTCCAACTATTTGTATTGAGATTGAGTATATATTAACTTAGATTTTTAAAATATTAACGAATGTCTACTATATTATTTAATGAGATAGTTTTTGGCCCTATAAAGAGTAGGAGGCTTGGTATTTCGCTAGGTGTAAATCTTTTACCACTTCATGGTAAGTGGTGTAATTTTGATTGTCTTTATTGTGAGTGTGGTTTTAATAAAGATGGTAAGGCAGATAAAAAACTGCCTACAGTGCAGGAGGTTAAAGAGTCTTTAATATTAAAGTTGAGAGATCACGACCATACAATAGGCAAGATAGATACAATAACATTTTCTGGAAATGGGGAGCCCACTTTGCACCCTAATTTCTCTGAGATTATAAAGATTACTCTGGAGCTTAGAGATATGTATGCAAAGGAGGCTAAGGTCTCTGTTCTAACAAATGGTTCTATGATTGACAAGCCATTGGTAGCAGAGGCTTTGTTGAGCGTAGATAATTCAATAATAAAAATTGACTCGGCCTTTAATAAAACAGTAAATTTAATTGATAGGCCTTTGTATAACTATTCTATAGATAAACTTATAGAAAACTTAAAGATTTTTAAGGGTGAGTTTGTTTTGCAAACAATGTTTTTAAGAGGAGAGTTAGATGGAGTGGCTATAGATAATAGCACTCAAGAAGAGGTGGAAGCTTGGTATAGAGTTGTAGAGAAGATAGAACCTAGAGAGATTATGATTTATACAATAGATAGGGAGACTCCTTTGGAGGGACTTAAGAAGGTTTCTGTAGAGCAGATGGAAAAGATAGCGCATCCTTTAAGAGAGAAGGGGTATAAAGTTTCTATAAGTGGTTAAAATTTATTGAGTATGAGATTGCTTATTCAGAGAGTTTCCCATGCATCTGTTATTGCGAATGGTGTTTTATCTGGAAAGATAGGTGATGGGTTACTTGTTTTTGCTGGTTTTGAAGAGAGTGACAACGAGAAAGATATAGAGTACGCTGTAAAAAAAGTGATTAATTTGAGAATTTTTGACGATTCTCAAGGTGTTATGAATCTTTCTCTTTTAACTACTGGTGGAGATATTTTATTAGTTAGTCAATTTACTCTACACGCCTCTACTAAAAAGGGGAATAGACCCTCTTATATAAAATCTGCACCACCTAAAATAGCTATACCTCTCTACAACTCTTTTAAGGAGGCGTTAGAAAAGGGGCTAAACAGAGAGGTTCAAACGGGTGTTTTTGGAGCAGAGATGAAGGTGTCGCTTTTAAATGAAGGCCCTGTTACTATATGGATAGATACTAAAGAGAGATAATTTATAATTTTATGGAAAATATTAATAATATATTAGACCAAGCGAGGGCAAATGAGGGAGTAAATATGACTCCAGAGGTGTATGCTAAATGTCTATCGCTTATAGATCTTACATCTTTGAATAGTACAGATACTGTTGAAAAGATAACTGATATGACAGATAAAGTGAACTCTTTTAAAACAACTTTCCCTAAATATAAACAGGTGGCTGCAATATGTGTTTATCCCAATTTTGCAGCAACAGTAAAGGGTAACTTGAAAGACCAAGAGGTAAAAATTGCTGTTGTTGGGGGTGTTTTTCCTAGCTCACAAAGTTTTTTAGAGGTGAAGGTTGCCGAGTGTAAGATGGCAGTAGAGCAGGGAGCCAATGAGGTAGATATTGTTTTATCTTTAAATCATTTTTTCTCTAACCAAGATGAGCTTGCAGCAGATGAGATTTCCAAGATAAAAAAGGCTATTGGTACTGCTCATCTAAAAGTTATTCTTGAGAGTGGTTCTATAAAGGAGCCAGAGAAAATATATAAAGCCGCAATGTTGGCAATGGATGCTGGTGCAGATTTTATTAAAACATCTACTGGAAAGACAGAACCTGCTGCAACTTCTGAGGCTGCAGCTGTTATGTGTAGTGCAATTTTAGATTACTATAATAAAACGGGGCGTAAAGTAGGGTTTAAACCAGCTGGAGGGATCTCTACTCCAGAAGATGCTGTTAAATATTTCTCCATAGTTCAAACAATTCTAGGGGACCAATGGTTACATAGTAGTCTCTTTAGAATTGGGGCTAGCCGTTTGGCAAACAAATTGCTTTCTAAATTGGAAAATAGAAGCATTAATTATTTTTAAAATTTTAAGTTATATTAAAGATTTATTTATGAGAAAAATAGTACTACTTTTAACTGTAATTATTATTACAAATGGAGCATTTGCACAAGATTATACTAAGGCTATTGGTCTTAGAATAGGCTCTAGTATTGGAGCTAGTTATAAGCAATTTATGCTACCCTCACAGGCAATAGAGGGCATTTTAGATCTAGATATTTTAGATAGCGATAAAATGAAAATAAAGGTTACTGGTATCTATCAATTCCATTTTGATGTAGATATAGATGGCCTCTCTTTATTTGCTGGCCCTGGTGCTTCTGCAGGTATATATGTTGGTGACAGTAGTGGCTTTTTAATGGCTATAGATGGTATGGCAGGTGTTGAGTACAAGTTTAGAAATGCGCCTATAGCTCTCTCTTTTGACTGGAACCCAAAGGTGCAGATAATTACTAATGCTGGGTTTAAACCAGACAACTTTGGTCTTACAATTAGATATACATTATAATTCAGAGGCACTTTAAAATATAATATATTATTGATTATGATTAAAAATTACATTCAAGAGAATCAAGATCGTTTTCTTTCAGAGCTTTTTGAACTGTTAAGAATTCCTTCTATTAGTTCAATGGCAGAGCATAAGCCAGATATGCAAAAGGCAGCAGATAAATTTGTAGAGGCACTATTGGCAGCTGGGTGTGACACTGCAGAGGTATATCCCACCAAAGGGCACCCAGTAGTATTTGCACAGAAAATTATTGATAAATCTAAGCCAACAATTTTGGTTTATGCTCACTACGACGTTCAACCTGCAGACCCTCTAGATCTTTGGAAAACTCCACCTTTTGAGCCAGAGATAAGAGATGGAGCTATCTATGCAAGAGGAGCTAATGACGATAAAGGCCAAGGCTTCATGCATGTTAAAGCGTTTGAGTATTTAGTTAAAAACAATCAATTGCCTTGTAATGTAAAGTTTCTTATTGATGGAGAAGAGGAGATTGGTTCTCCAAGCCTCCCTGAGTGGGCAATAGCTAATAAAGAACTATTAGCTTGTGACGATATTTTAGTCTCTGACACTACTATGATAGATGAAAAAGTTCCTTCTATTAATGTAGGTATGAGAGGTTTGGCATATTTAGAGGTAGAGGTTACTGGCCCAGATAAAGATTTGCATTCTGGCCATTATGGAGGGGCAATTGCAAACCCAATTAATGTTCTCGCAAGTATGATAGATAAACTTATAGACCATAAAGGCCGTATTACTGTTAAAGGTTTCTACGATAAAGTGGTTGAGTTAACTAAAGAAGAGCGTGAAATGTTAAATAAAGCTCCATTCAATGAGCAGGAGTTTATGGATCTTATAGGTATTGATGCTGTTACTGGAGAGGAGGGCTATACAACTATGGAGAGAACTGGAATTCGCCCTTGTTTAGATGTAAATGGCATTTGGGGTGGCTATACTGGAGAGGGTGCAAAAACAGTACTTCCATCTAAAGCCCATGCTAAAATTTCTATGAGAATTGTTCCAAATCAAGATCATAAAGAAATTGCTAAACTTTTTGAAGAGCACTTTTTATCGCTTGCTCCTAAGGGTGTTAAGGTTAAGGTGACTCCGCATCATGGTGGCCAAGGTTTTCTCTGCCCAATCTCTTCTAAGGTATATAAAGCTGCATCTAGAGCAGTAGGTGAAGTTTATGGTATAGAGCCTGTCCCTAGTAGAGGTGGTGGAAGTATCCCAGTGCTGGCAGATCTTCAGCAAATATTAGAAGCAAACCCTCTTCTTATGGGATTTGGGCTTGAGAGAGATGTTATTCACTCACCAAATGAGAGCTATCTGTTGAGCCAGTTTTTTAAAGGAATTGAGTCAATAGCACTCTTTTACAAATACTATACAGAGTAGGGATTTTAGATATTAATTAGATAATTTCATAAAGAGGGCCCTAAAGAGGCTCTCTTTTTTTAATCAAGTGAAACAGTGAGAAAAGAAATTAAGGTAGCAATTCAAGGAGTAGAGGGGGCTTTTCATGATATTGCAGCACGTGAGTTTTTTAAAGAGAGCCCAATAGAGGTAATTCCATCTTTAACATTTGAAGACCTTTTTGCTCTTTTAGAGAGTGGTGGGTGTGATTACGGAGTAGTTGCTGTAGAGAACTCTGTGGCGGGGATATTATCTCATAACTATTTTCTTTTAAATGAATATTCTATGCAAATAGTTGGAGAGCATTATCTTAGAATTGTTCAAAATCTTATGGCTTTACCTGGTACTTCTATTGTAGATGTTAAGGAGGTTAGGTCTCACCCAATTGCTTTGAGGCAGTGCCATCTGTTTTTAAATCCTTTAAGAGAGAGAGGTGTTAAAGTGGTAGAGAGTGAAGATACAGCACTCACTGCCAAACATATTGCTCAAAATAATATGAAGGGCGTTGCTACAGTAGCAGGAGATTTAGCAGCTAAGATTTATGGCTTAGATATAATTAAGGCTGGTATTGAGAGTAACTGTAGGAATTTTACTCGGTTTTTAGTTTTAAAACGTAAGAGGCAAGTTGAAGGTACTACTACCTGGTCTAAGGATTTTATGTCAAATGAAAGATTCTTGAGCTCGAGTGATCAATGTAATAAAGCATCGGTCTCATTTACTCTTGGTCACACACCTGGTGCGCTTTGCAAGGTTCTTGAGATATTTTTTTCACATAACCTTAATCTAACATTGATACAATCTGTTCCAGTTCCAGGAAGGGAGTGGGAATATAAGTTTTTTGCAGATTTTATTTTTTTAGAGTCCTCTTCTTATAAGGCTGCTTTAGAAGAAGTTGCTAAAGTTGCTACAAGTGTTACTCTTTCTGGTCTATATTGCCGTGGGATGGCATCCATGCAACCTTTTGAAGTGAGTCATGAGGAGCTCCAATAATCTCTCTGTAGAGTTCTGGTTTGCGAGCCATGGTGTATCTATAGCCGCCAGATTGGTTTAGTTTGCTGGGGGTGAGTAGAGCCGTAACATAATCGGCATCTAATTTCCTGCACTCGGCAATTATATCTCCGTAAGGGTCAATTATCATGGAACAGCCATTTTTTAGTTGGTTGTGGTCCATTCCAATTGGGTTTGAGAAGATTGCATAAATTCCATTATCGTGGGCTCTGGAGGGGAGCCATTTCATAAGCCACTCTCTTCCTTTGGGGCCGTCAAACTCTTGTCTTAAAGAGGTGGGGTCTGTCTCTCGGTTTTTCCAAAGTTTAGGATCTACAAACCCAGCTCCTGGTCTGTCAGATGGGGTACACATTGTTACGTGGGGCATAAAGATAATATCTGCTCCAAGTAGTTTTGTGGCTCTTACGTTTTCTAATATATTATTGTCGTAACAGATTAGAATTCCGCATTTCCATCCGTTTAAATCAAATATGGTATAGCTATCTCCTGGTAATATGTTTTCATTAATAAAGGGGTGGAGTTTTCTATGTTTGGCAATAACCCCTTGCGATGTAACGCAAACATGTGCTTTGTAGATGTTATTATCTCTGTCTTTTTCAAATAGCCCTGCTAAAATAGCTATGTTATATTCCGAGGCTATTTCGGTAAGATTTTCAATACTATCTCCCTCTGGAATAAACTCGGCAATATTAAGAAGCTCTTTTTTGCTTAAGTCTTTTGCAAAAGTATAGCCTGTAATTGAACATTCATGAAATGCAATTACATTTGAACCCTCGGCTGCTGCCTCTGCTGCAAGTCTCTCTATTACAGCAAGATTATATCCCTTATCGCCCGATCTACTCTCGAACTGCGCTGTGGTTATTTTAATATTTTCCATCTCTCTTTCCATTTATACAAATTTATAAAAAATTGCACGCAAAACAAGTTTGCTCTGTTTGTCTTTGAGTCAGCAGGCTGATAATTAGATAATTGGAAATCACATAGTTGACTCAAAGACAAACAGAAGAAAATTGGTGCTTTACTGTAAAAAAAGCTGCCCTATTGAGACAGCTTCTTTTGTTAGTATTTATTTTAAGCAATTAATGCTTATTAATATTTATTTATGAGATCTAAATAAGTATTATAAGATTTAGTAGATTACTTGATGGTTCTGCCTGGGTATACCTTTAGTGCTTCTTCTAGACACTTCATTGCAGCTTTAATGTCTTCTACTTTTAGAACGTATGCTATACGAACTTCGTTTGTTCCTTTTCCTGGGGTTGCGTAGAAGCCTGCAGCTGGTGCTACCATTACTGTTTGATTTTCATACTGGAACTCTTCTAATAGCCATTGTGCAAATTTGTCACTATCGTCTACAGGTAGTTTTGCTATGGTATAGAATGCTCCCATAGGCATAGGTGATTCAACACCTTCCATTTTGTTAAGAGCATTAATCATAATGTCTCGGCGGCTCATATATTCTGCCTTAACTGCGTCGAAGTATGATTGCGGTGTCTTAAGAGCTCCTTCTGATGCTATCTGCCCTAATGCAGGTGAGCAGAGCCTTGCTTGAGAGTACTTGAGAACAGCTTGCATTACCTCTTTGTTATTAGAGACAATTGCTCCAACACGTACTCCACACATACTATATCTTTTAGAAACAGAGTCTAGTAATATTACGTTTTGATCTGCTCCTTCTATGTGCATACAAGAGAAGTGAGGTTCGTCTGTGTAGCAGAATTCGCGGTAAACCTCGTCTGAATAGATGTAGAGGTTATGTTTAATAGCCAGCTTACCAAGTTCAATAAGAGCCTCTTTTTCATAAAGAGTTCCTGTTGGGTTTCCTGGGTTGCAAAGAAGAATCCCCTTTGTTTTTGGAGTTATTAATTTCTCAAACTCTTTAACATCTGGAAGTGCAAAACCATCTTCTATTTTAGTTGAGATTGGTTTTAGTATAATATCGTTCTGAATTGCAATAGCATTGTAGTTAGTGTAGAATGGTTCTATTACAATAACCTCGTCTCCTGCATCGCAAGTAACTGCTAGTGAAATTTGTAGAGCTTCACTACCGCCTGTGGTTACATTTATATCATCTTTAGTTACATTTATATTAATGTTTTGATAATATTTGGCTAGGCCTTCTCTGTAGCTGGCTATCCCAGCTGAGTGAGGGTATGGAATGTAAGTATCTTTTAAGTTTCTTACTGGGTCTAATGCCTCTTTGGGAGAGTCAATATCTGGCTGACCTATGTTAAGGTGATATACTTTAACTCCTCTTTTTTTAGCCTCCTCGGCATAAGGTACAAGCTTCCTAATAGGGGAAGCGGGCATTTTGTTTGCTTTTCTTGAAAGTGTTAGCATCTTAAAATATTTTAAATTATAATTATAGTTTATCTGTTTTGGATTTAAATTTTCAATTTAAATAAAAAACTAAATTAGAGCAAATAAATGAATAGCCCAAAAAGTTCTTTAGTATTTTGTTAACTCCTTCATAAACCCTTCAATACCAACTTGCATTTCAGATGTTTTAGCTGCAAAGTTGTTTGATAAGATTGCGAAATAGAGAAGCTCTCCTCTCTTTTGCTCTACATATCCAGCATAACATCTAACATTTGCCAAAGAACCACTTTTTGCATGAATCTTCTCTTTGAATTTAGGTTTCTCTTTCTTTAATACATTTTTAAGAGTCCCAGGTTGCCCTGGTATAGCAAGGCTATTAAAAAAGTATTCAAATGTATCTGATTTGCTCATAGCCTCATAGAAGTTGCAAAAGAAGTTTGGTGAGACATAGTTTTGTCTAGATAAACCGCTACCATCTTCTTGAGTAAAGCCCTTTGTACTTACTCCCATCCCTTCAATAACTCTAGTAACAGCTACAATAGAAGAGTCGTATGAGCCTGTTCCTGTAACCTCTTTTCCTATCATCTTTAAGAGAGTTTCGGCATAAAAATTATTACTTATTCTGTTGGTAACATTAACTATTGAGTAGAGAGGTGCAGAGAGTGTTGTGGTAATAATTGAAATTTGGTCTTGACTAGGTGCGTTAAACTCTTTTGCATCTAAGATTATTGGCTTGCTATAAATTCCCTCTTTTATTAAATGTTTTTGAAACTCTGCTGCGCAGCTTAAATGTGGGAATTTGTTAGAGACTGTTACTTTTGCCGAGTCTGCCCCAGCAGCAAGTGACCCTCTAAAACGGGCACTCTTAGCTATATCTGAAACGTAGTAAGAGGTTCTATTGCGTGTGGTGCTTCCACTAGTTTGAAGGTTTATGTTGTACTCCATATCTGGTATAGTGGGGTAGTGGTCTTTTAAAGCAACGTGGTCGCCAATGTTTACACCAGGAACAAATGTGAAAAATTGAAGGTTTTCATTAAATGAGAGCCCGCTGGTTCCACTTCCGTAATAGGGGCCTAAGTTGCTCCAAGACCAACTGGTAGGGACAATTTCAGATTCAAAAAATCTATCATCGGCAACTATATTTCCATTAATTCTTTTTATTCCTGCTTGTTTAATTGCAGTTGTCCAATCCATAAAGAGTGAATCTACAGGAATTCCAAGGGTATCTGTTGAGCCTAGAGTAGGGTCTGCCCCTCCAATAATATAAAGATTGCCATAAAGCACTCCATTTTCTACAAAGCCAGTATGTCCAATTTTAGTTTCAAACTGAAAATTTGGGCCAAGTACCTCTAAAGCAACACCTGTAGTAATTGTTTTCATGGTAGATGCTGTGAGAAGAGGCATGTTTGAGTTCCAAGAGGCTACTGTTTTGCCTTTAGAATCTTTAACCATAATAGCAGTTACTGAATTTGTAAAAAGGGTATCTTCTTTTAGAGTCTCTATATACTTTTGTATATTGTTGTTTTGAGACCATAGCGCCGAGGGAATAAAAAGGGTGGCAAAAAAGAGAAGAAAACTTGCAATCTGTTTCATTTTAATCTGTTTTATAAATTTCTACAAAAGTAATAAAAAGGAACCATCTTTTTTAAAATTATACCTACATTTGCCAACCTAACAAACCAATTACTATGAGTAGTTTCAGAAAAAGAGCCTTAGATGAGTTTTCTTCTCATAAGGCAGAGAGATTTTATTTTGAAAACCAACCAGTATCTCACTATTTTGGGCAGAAAGTTTTTGACTTAGAAAAGATGCGACGCTTTCTCTCTTCTGAAGCTTTTGATGCTGTTCAGCTTGCAATAAATGAAGGGGTTAAGATAGATCGTAAAGTTGCTAACCAGATAGCTTCTGGGATGAAAGCTTGGGCTATTGGAATTGGAGCAACTCACTATACTCACTGGTTTCATCCTTTGACAGATGCAACAGCAGAGAAGCACGAAGCTTTTGTAGATCCAGATAAGAATGGTGGTGTATTTGAAAACTTCAAGGGTGATGCTCTTGTTCAGCAAGAGCCAGATGCCTCTAGTTTTCCTAATGGAGGGTTAAGAAATACTTTTGAGGCTAGGGGTTATACTGCTTGGGACCCAACTTCACCTGCTTTTATTATAGATAACACACTCTGTATCCCATCTGTTTTTGTAGCCTATACAGGTGAGTCTTTAGATATGAAAACTCCTCATTTGAAATCTTTGCAGCAGTTAGACAAGGCTGCGGTAGAGATGGCAAAGTTGTTCAATCCTAAAACTACCAGAGTAAATGTAATGCTGGGAATTGAACAAGAGTATTTTGTGGTAGATGAGGCACTCTTTAGAGCTCGGCCAGATCTTATGCTCTGCAACCGTACACTTATTGGACACACAGCGGCCAAAGACCAACAGTTAGAAGATCACTATTTTGGAGCCATCCCATCTAGGGTTATGGCATTTATGAAAGATTTTGAAACTGAAGCATTTAAGTTAGGTGTTGTTTTAAAAACAAGGCATAACGAGGTTGCTCCAAATCAGTTTGAGTATGCACCCTATTTTGCCGAGGCTAATCTTTCTGTAGATCATAATCTTATGATAATGATTTTGATGAGAAAAATAGCTAAAAAACATAAACTCAAAGTTATATTTCACGAAAAGCCATTTGCTGGCGTGAATGGTTCTGGAAAACATTGTAATTGGTCTATAGTTACAAACAACGGAGTAAATCTTCTCTCTCCTGGAAAAACACCACGAAATAATGTTCAGTTTTTAAGTTTTTTCATCTCTGTTATTAGAGCAGTCTATGAACATCATCATTTGCTAATGACAAGTGCTGCTTCTTTGAGTAACTCTTATAGGTTGGGTGGGGGTGAAGCACCTCCTTCTGTTATGTCTGTTTTTATAGGAACTACTTTAACAGAAGTTCTTAACTCTATAGAAAATATGGTTATCTCTAATGATAGTGAAGAGAATAGAGCACTTAAATTAGATATAGTTAATAAGATACCAGAGATTTTGCCAGATAATACAGATAGAAATAGAACCTCTCCATTTGCTTTTACTGGTAATAGATTTGAATTTAGGGCTGTGGGTTCGTCTGTAAATGTGGCCTCTTCTATGTTTATTCTTAATGCAGCTGTTGCGCAGCAGTTTACAAGGTTTACTAAACTTGCCGAGGTTGCTATTGAGCAGGGGCTATCTAAAGATGAGGCTCTACTAAAAGTAATAAGGCAATATATTAAGGAGTCTAAGAAGATTCTTTTTGAAGGGAATGGCTATGGCCAGGAGTGGCACAAAGAGGCAGAAGCTAGGGGTTTAAAGGGAATAAGTGATTTGCCCGAAGCTTTTAAATCTTTTTTAGATAGTAAAACTAAAAAGCTCATGAATGAGACCGAGGTTTTGTGTGAGCGAGAGATTGAAGCTAGGTATGAAGTTCTTAATGAGACGTTTATTAAGAAACTACAGATTGAAGCCAGAGTTATAGGAGATCTTACTATTAATCATATTATTCCTACTGCAATTAAATTTCAAAACTCTTTAATTGAGAATGTTCTTGGTATAAAAGAGCTATTTGGAGAAGATGAGTATAAGAAAATGTCTGAAAAGCAGCTTATTACTATTAAGAAGCTCTCTAGATATATTGAATCTCTACGGGAAGACTCTCATTCAATTATTCAAGCTAGAAAAGAGGCAAACTTAATTGACTCTTATGCTATACGTGCAGAGAGTTATTCTAAAAACGTATTACCTTACATATCTAAGATAAGAGCTACTGCAGATAAACTCGAAATGTTAGTTGACGATGAGCTTTGGCCACTACCTAAATATAGAGAATTACTCTTTTGGAGATAATATTGCTATTTTTGCTGTAGAATTAAAGAAATATTATGATTGAGAAAAGTACCGATGCTCAAAAATATGCACAAAGAGGCGTCTCTTCTTCTAAAGAAGATGTTCATAAAGCAATTTCAAGTGTAGATAAAGGGTTATTCCCTATGGCATTTTGTAAAATAGTGCCAGACTACCTTACAAACGATCCCGATTACTGTATTGTTATGCATGCCGATGGAGCTGGCACAAAATCTTCTCTTGCCTATGTCTATTGGAAAGAGACGGGAGATATGAGTGTTTGGAAGGGTATTTCGCAAGATGCTATAGTAATGAATATAGACGATTTGCTATGCGTAGGTGCTACAGAAAATATTTTGCTCTCCTCTACAATTGGTAGAAATAAACACCGTATTCCTGGTGAGGTTATAGGTGCTCTTATTGAGGGGTCTCAAGAATTTGTAGATAAGATGAGTTCTTATGGAATTGGGATGGTTCTTACTGGAGGGGAAACTGCCGATGTAGGGGACTTAGTTCAGACGGTTATTGTAGACAGCACAGTTTGTGCAAGAATGAAAAGGAGTGATGTTATAGATAATGCCAATATTGCAGAGGGAGATGTTATAGTTGCGCTAGCTTCTTATGGCAAAGCCTCTTACGAAGAGGAGTATAACGGTGGAACTGGTAGCAATGGGCTAACCTCGGCAAGGCATGATCTTTTCTCTTCTTATATAGGCGAAAAATATCCCGAGAGCTTTAGTGATTTAATCCCTAAAGAGTTGGCTTATACAGGTAAACGGAAGCTAGACGAGCTAGACTCTGTAACAGGGCAAACTTTTGGTAAGTTACTTCTCTCTCCTACTAGAACATATGCCCCTATTATTAAGGAGGTTCTAGGTAGTTATAGAAAAGATGTGCATGGGATGATTCACTGTTCTGGAGGGGCTCAAACAAAGGTACTTAACTTTATAAATAATCTAAAAATAATTAAAGACAATCTTTTTACTGTTCCTCCTCTTTTTAAATATATTCAAGAAGAGTCTGGAACTCCTTGGTATGAAATGTACAAAGTGTTCAATATGGGGCACAGGATGGAAATTTATACCACAAAAGAGGCTTCATCTGGCATAATTGCTATTTCAAAAAAATTTGGAGTAGATGCAAAAATTATTGGCAAGGTAGAGGGCTCTTCTAAGAGAGAGGTTGTACTTAAAACAGAATTTGGAGACTTTAACTATGGTATGTAATTCAATTTTTAAAAAAGTATCACTGGTTATAACTAGTGTGCTTTTATTATCTCTTGTAGGTTGTAACTCGGCAAATAAAGGTGAGCTTGAGAGAGAGATTTCTCTTGTTTCAAAGATTTTAAATGACAACTCTTCTCCTTTTTATGCAAACTATTCACAATATCCTTCAGATCTTAAAAGCTTGCCAATAGGTATGTTCGATTCGGGTACTGGTGGGCTCACTGTTATGGAGCAGTTTCTTGCTCTAGACAGCTTTAATAATGAAACTGGAGAGGAGGGTGCAGATGGTATCCCAGATTTTGATGGAGAGGAGTTTATCTATTTAGCAGACCAAGCAAATATGCCTTATGGGGTTTATGACTCACAAGGGAAGAAAGATTTTTTACGTGAACTTATTTTAAAAGATGCTCTCTTTCTAACAAGTGCTCCCAATAGAACTAAAATTGTAGTGATTGCTTGTAATACTGCCACTGCATATGGTTTAGCAGATGTAGAGGCTCTTTTAGAGATGAGTAAGACAGGTGTAAAGACAATTGGGGTAATAGATGCTGGTGTAGATGGGGCAATGAGCCCTATATCTGTAGAAGAAGAGAGTTTTGCTGTAGGTGTCTTAGCTACTGTAGGTACTATCTCTTCTGGGGGGTACCAGAATAGCATTAAAAATTATGCTTTAAATAATGGTTTTAAAGGAGATTTAAGGGTTGTTAGCCAAGGTGGTTTGGGTTTTGCCGAGGCTGTAGATTCGGAGCCAGATTATATTTCTACTACTGCTCAGCAGGTGAGGGAAGTATACAGAGGGCCACGCTATGGAGAGAGTGATGGGATTCGCCCCGAACTTCTACCTATATATAACTTCGATTATTCGGGTAATGCTCTGCTTCTTAAAAAAGATGCCAACGGATCTATTATAGATATTCAGTTGAACTCTACTGGAAACTACGCACGCTTCCATTTAGTTACTTTACTTGCTAAACATAGAGAAGAGAACCCAGGTGTTAAGATGAAAAGTATTATTTTAGGCTGTACTCACTATCCATATCTATATGATACTCTGCTTACTGTTATTGATGAGCTAAGGAGTTATCAAGAAGATGGCGAGAACCTTTTTGCCAATTCAATAGACCCAGATATGTTCTTTGTAGACCCTGCTGTTAATACAGCAAAAGAGGCTTTCAAGCAACTATATGCTGCAAATATTTTAAAAGGCAAAACCCAAGGTAACAGTTTAGAAGGTTATATCTCTATCCCTCATATAGATTTACCACAAAGTGCAAAAGACTCTATTGGAAATCTTAGTTTTGACTTTAAATATGGTAGAGAGTTGGGTAGTAATGCTCCTAGTGTGAGCGTTGTTCCTTTCTCTACAGAGAATATTAATAGTGAAAACCTTATGAGAATTCAAGAGAGATTGCCCCTCTCTTATTCCCTTATAAAAAAGAATTTGGAGTAGAATGATATATAAAGAATCTATTACACCTCAAGAGCTAGAGACTCTCCCAGTAGCTCAATTTAAAGGGGAGATAACATTGGTAGAGTCTCTAGACCAAAACTACTACCATGCTATAGATTATTTGAGCAAACAAAAAATTATTGGCTTTGATACAGAGACTAAACCCTGTTTTACAGCAAATACTAAAAGACATGAAGTTGCTTTATTGCAGCTTTCTGGTAAAGAGAGGGCTTTTCTTTTTCGTTTACATAGCTTAGGTTTGCCGCCAGAGTTGGCTAAAATTCTTTCATCTTCAAGAATTTTCAAGGTAGGAGCAGCTATACATGACGATATTAAAGGCTTACAACGCCATACAAAGTTTAATTCTAAAGGTTTTGTAGATTTGCAATCGGTTGCTATAAATTGGGGAATTACAGATAAGAGTGTTAGAAAATTGGCAGGTATAATTTTAGGAGTGAGGGTCTCAAAATCACAGCAACTCTCTAACTGGGAAGCCCAAGAACTAACCCCTGCGCAGCTTAACTATGCAGCAATAGATGCATGGATTTGTCAAAAGATGTATTTGAAATTACTAAGTACCCCCAAAGCAAAAGCTGCTTTGTAACCTGTTGTTATAAATGTTTTTATTGTAGAAGGTTTTTTCTTTAGCTGTTTGTATAACAATTTTCAAACTTTGATTTTACTATTTATTTATGGAAAACCTAGAAATACCAAAAGGGAGTAAAGCAGAGATCTATGAGGCGTTAATACCTCAAATTCAAGCCTTAATTGAGGGTGAGAGTGATTTATATGCCAATTTAGCCAATATTTCAGCAGCTCTCAAAGAGGCATTTAACCATTTTTGGGTAGGCTTTTACTTGGTTAAGCATAATAACTCTAAATTTGATGATAATTCGCATGGCAAAGAGAGAGCAAGTATAAATAATGGATTAAATGGCGATTATGCATTAATAACAGATGGCACTTTAAAAGCAAATGGCACTTTAAAAGGATACGTAGGTTCAAATCTTAAAGATAGCTTTATAAGCGAGTCCATTTTAAAAGAGAAATACTCATTGGTTCTTGGGCCTTTTCAAGGGCCGGTGGCCTGTACTAGAATTGCTTATGGCAGAGGTGTTTGTGGTACAGCATGGAAAGAGAAGAGAACGCTTGTTGTGCCAGAGGTAGACAAATTTCCAGGGCACATAGCCTGCAGCTCTCTGTCTAAATCAGAGATTGTAGTTCCACTCTTTAATAATGAACAAGTTATAGCTGTCTTGGATATAGATAGCATGGATCTTAACTCCTTTGACCAAACAGATGCCCACTACCTAGAGCAGCTTTTCAAAATGTCTCCATGGCTAAAGTTCCCCACCTTGTAACTAGCAGATAAACATAACATGAAGTAATGTATTGGTGATATTTCAATTATATTATTGTTGCAAACATTTTATCTAATAATTCATCTGATTTTTCCCGAGGAGATGATTTTTTTGTATTTTTATGAATTGTTATAATACTTAAATTAATATGAAATTCTATAGACTATATACGGTTATGCCTAAGCTTTCATTGCTGATTATGCCTAGGTTTTTACCAATGATTGTGCCAATTTTGTTGATACTGTTTTTGTTCTCTTGCGAGGGTGGCAGGGTGCAGAGGTTGGCAGTTAGTGGGGTGAGTGAAGAGCTTGCTGTGAGTAGGAAGGAGAATATTAGAGATATTGTATATTCGTTAAAGTTTGCGATTCCGTTTGAGCGGGATTCTGCTATAATGGCTAATGTTGTGATTGATTTTTCTCTTGATAAAAGAGATTTTGTGGTGTTGGATTTTAAACCTTCATATGAGTTATTGGGGGATAGCCAAAAAGTGCATGATGGGCACTTAGCAGCAATAGTAAATGGAGCTAAAATTAGCCTCGGCATACAAAACGAGCATATTATTATTCCAAAAAAGTATCTTAAAAAAGGGGCAAATTCTCTCTCGTTGAATTTTGTGGCGGGGGAGCAGTCGTTAAATAGGAGGCAAGATTTACTCTATACGCTTTTGGTTCCAGATAGGGCTAGAACGTTGTTTCCCTGTTTTGACCAGCCAAATTTAAAGGCGAAATTTAATTTGTCTTTGGATATTCCTGCGAGTTGGATGGCTTTGGCCAATGGGAAAGTTATTGATGAGAGTATTATTGTAAATAAAGAGGAGGTTAAGAATGTCGAGGGTGTGAAGAGTTTAAAGTTTTCGCAGACAGAGCCTATCTCTACCTATTTGTTCTCTTTTGTAGTGGGTGACTTTGAGATTATTACAGAGAGTAGAGAGGGTCGGGAGATCTCTATTTACCATAAAGAGAGTGACCCAGCAAAAGTTGCTCAGTCTAAAGAGATTTTTGATCTGATCTATAGCTCTTTGGAGTGGTTAGAGGAGTTTACTGCAATTGATTATCCGTTCACTAAATATGATATTGCAATAGTGCCTGGTTTCCAGTATGGTGGAATGGAGCATATGGGGGCTACTCTCTATTCAGATAGAAGAATGTTTTTGGAAGAGAGTGCAACCATTACAGAGCAACTTGGGCGTGCCAAGCTTATTGCTCACGAGACTTCTCATATGTGGTTTGGAGATTATGTTACTATGCCGTGGTTTAACGATGTATGGATAAAAGAGGTTTTTGCAAATTGGTTTGCAAGTGCAATTGTGTCGCCTCTGTTCCCTGGGATTGATCATAAATTAAACTTTATAAATACCTATTTTCCTGTCTCTTATGCCCAAGATAGAACCTTGGGAGCTACAGCTTTACAGCAAGAGTTAGATAATTTAAAAAATGCGGGATTAGTCTATAATAACATTATTTATAATAAGGCCCCAATTGTTATGGAGAAGCTGGTTTCCAAGATTGGAGAGTCGCTTTTTAAAGATGGAATTAGGCTCTACTTGAAGAGATATGCCTACTCAAATGCCTCTTGGGACAATCTTATTGAGATTTTAGATTCGTTGAGTGGCCAGAACCTTACAGAGTGGAGCAATGTTTGGGTGAAAAAGAGGGGGCGGCCAATTATTGATGTGCGGTTAGAGGGCGATTCGCTTTTGTTAAATGAGAGGGACCCGTTTAGAGAGGGTGCCGAGTGGGCCGAGGGTGTTGCTTTTAATGGGGTGCCCAATTTTGATGGAACCAGCTATGCCCTAATTGTGCCAGATTCTGTTTTATTGGATCGAATAATTTTTAAGTTAAAACAAGGAGAGGTTACTAATGATGTAGCCCGTTTGAGTTCTATTATAAATTTATATGAGCTGTGCGATGCTGGTTATTTGAAGGCAGAAGTGTTTTTATCTGTTATAGAAAGTGTATTGGAGAGGGAGAGTAATATATTAATCTACTCTAGGGCTTTGAATTATCTTTCATCTTCGCTTTTTAGAGCTAATTATGGGCAGACAGAGAGGATTTTACGAGACATTTTTATCTCCTCGGCAAAAAAATCAATTATTAATCAAGATAGATCAAAGAGGGCTATGGCGTTTAAGGCCTATTTAAATGTGGCTACCTCAAGCGATGCAGCTAATGAGCTATATGAGATTTGGGAGCATCCGCAAGAGTTTAAAGAGGTTTCGCTGGGTGAGAGAGATTTAATGCGGCTCTCTTATGAGTTAGCTGTTTTCTTTCCAGAAAAAGCAGATTACATTAAAGAGAAACAGTTGCAAAGAATGGGTTCTAATAGTGGAAGCTCTAGTGGTAGGGTAAAGGAGTTTAGTTTTGTTTTTCCTGCTGTTTACTCTCAAATTGAAGTGAGAGACTCGGTGTTTAACTCTCTGCTTTTGAGCTCTAACAGGGGAGTTGAGCCGTGGGCTGCTGCTGCGCTGGGCTATTTAAACCATAGAACAAGGGAAGATCAATCTCGGCATTACATAGCTCCTGCTTTAGGAATTATTGAAGAGATTCAGGCTACAGGCGATATCTTCTTTCCTGCCAACTGGCTTTCAGCTCTTTTGAGTGGACACTCATCTGCAGCGGCTCGTAAAATTGTAGAGGGTTTTTTAGATAGTAAATTTAATAATTCCAGGAGTCTTAATCCAATGCTTAGATCAAAGGTATTACAGGCATCACATCATCTTTTTAGAGGTGAGTAATTAAATTGTATATGAACAACCAGAGTAAGGCTATGGTAATGGGTGGGTTTGTGGTGCTCTTTTGGGGTACTGCTGCCACGGCATTTAAAATTGCTTTGGGTGGTTTAGATTATGTTTTGCTTCTTCTTATTGCCTCTTCTACTGCACTTGTTATCTCTGCTGTAGAGATGGCAATAACAGGAAAGTATGGAAAAGTGCTAGCTATTTTTAAAGACAACCGTACAGTTTTTAAATATGCTGCTCAAGGGCTACTCAATCCTTTTCTCTATTATCTTGTGCTATTTAAAGCCTATTCACTTTTGCCTGCCCAAATAGCGCAGCCTCTTAACTACTCTTGGCAAATTGTTCTGCTATTAATGATTGCAGTGGTTTTTAAACAGAGGTTAAAGCCTATTCAATTAATTGGGGTAGTGGTAAGTTTTGGTGGAATACTATTGCTTTCGTTTAACAGTGGTGCTTCTCCTGTTGGTACGCTATCTTTTACTGGTATAGTGTTGGCTTTAGGGAGTGCTTATATTTGGGCTACCTATTGGATTACTAAAATTAACTCAAAGGAAGATTCATCGGTTTCACTATTTATAAACTTCTTATTTGGAACTTTTTATTTAGTTTTACTATCGCTATTTATTTCGTTTGAGACTCCAGATCTTAAACCATTTTTAGCGGGAGTCTATGTGGGCTGTTTCGAGATGGGATTTACCTTTATCCTTTGGGGAAAAGCTCTAAATCTTGCTACCAATAAAGTGACCTTGGCTCAACTTACCTATTTGGCACCAGTTTTATCTTTAATTTTAATTCACTTTATTCTTAAAGAAGAGATTGGAATGTTAACAATAATAGGTTTGCTTTTTGTATTGGGAGGTATTCTTATAGCAAATTTCAAACGAAAAGAACGTGAATCTCTTTTGGCTAATTAAAAAAATTAGCTATCTTTGCAAGCTCAAAATGGTACCCTGGCCGAGTGGTTAGGCAGCGGTCTGCAAAACCGCGTACAGCAGTTCGAATCTGCTGGGTACCTCTAAAAAATGTTCTTTGGAGATTTTCCCAAAGAACATTTTTTATTCCCAAACTCATCCAAACTCATTAAAATTTATTCAAATTGATCCAGACTCATTCAGACTCATCCGAAGTTTTCCACCTCTCAACTTACAGATAAACAGAATATAAAGCAGCGTATTGGAATAATTTAATCATTATTCAGATGGATGTTTTCTCTGCAGAGAGGCTACTACAAGGAGATGGTTATTCGCAACCCACTCACTATGTGATAGTTAGCTTTTAGAATTGAGTATCTTTTGATGATTTGAAAAGTGAAGATGCTGTTTATTAGGCATTTGTGTGAAATCATCTCCTGGCTCAGCATAAAAAACGTTGCTATTGGTGAGCAGGGTGTAAACGATCATAACGCCACCCCCGCGAAGCGTTAACATAGTCGGAGACACCCTATAATTTTCGTATTCGCAGATATTATGAAAGGTGCCTACCGGCGGTTGTTTACTGCTGCGCAGGGTCAGGCACTTGTCTCTTTAGTTCGGCAATAAATAAGTCTTTGATTTATTATTGTCAATTGTGGTAAAGAAAACTATTAATTATCTTAGAGGTACTAATCAAATATAAATTAAAGTTATGAAAGTGGAAAAAACTCAGAAGATGTTAACTGTAGTAATTACAGTTATTTTGATTGCTGCCTCGTGTGGCTCTGAATCTGAAGTGGAGTCTAAATTGCAAAGTGGTGTAAAGGTTATCTCTTTGGAATCTGCAATAGGGAATGAGAGGGTTGTTTACTTGAGTGAGGTGGCTTCTGCAGTAGATTACATTCCACTTGAGACTTCTGAGGAGTCTCTGGTAGGAATGGCTAGGCACATAATGTTGGAGAACGATGTTATTTATCTGCCAGAAGGCTCGGGTATTCAGAAGCTTAGTCGCTTTTCTCTTTCTGGTGAGTATCTTGGTAGTGTTGGTAAAAGGGGGAGGGCTTTTGGTGAGTATGTGAGGCTTGATGGATTCTCTTTTGATTATGATTACCAAGCTGGAATAGAGATGATTTATGATAGGGGTAACAAGCTTATTGAGTACTACCCAGATGGTTCTATTAAAGAGATTACCGTAGAGAGCCCCATAGGTAAAAACTTTAGTGTAAACTTTATTAAGAAACATGGTGATATCTATATTGCTGCTATTGGAATAGATGGAACTAAAACACAAGATTTGATTTTTCTGGACAGTTGTGGTACTCTTATAGGAGATTTTCCTGATGGGTACAGCAAAGGTGATTACCAAGAAAAGGTGGGTGGTACTTTAAGAGAAGGAGGTATGATTGTAAGTTTTTCTCCAATAACTTCTCTCACTCCTCTATACAGATATAAAGAACAATTAATGATTTTAAACGGAAGCAAGGATACTATATTTAGCTTTAAATCTAATAGCACTGTTGCAAATGTTAGATATGTAGTTGATATGGGTAAATTTATTAATGAAAAAGATGAATTTGGGAGCTTACTTATTAAGTTTATTGCTTCGTTTACACGGGAGTCTAATAAACATCTCTTTATGACTTTTAATTTAGATAAATATAAACCTGCACTTAATAAAGAGTTTCTTGCAAGAGTTCTGTTTAATAAAGAGACTAACCAAACCACTGTTTTAATTAATAGTTTGGTAAACGATATTGATGGAGGCATCTCTTTTTGGCCTCAGCACATTTCACGCGATGGAAAGATGGTGAGCGTAATAGGTGCTATTGACTTTATAGATGCTGCTAAAGAGAGTAAATCTCAAAAGATGAAAGAGGTAGCAGCTACCCTCACAGAGGAGTCTAACCCTGTTGTGATGGTAGTTACTCCATAATGTGATGGTAGTTACTTCATAAATAAAAAAGTATACTTAATTTACTATCTATTTCTATACCCTTCTATTCCATTTTCTAAGAACTCTATAAAAGTGTCTATATCTAGGTTGTACCCCATAGGCTCTGTTGTATTCTGCTCTGTTGCAGGGTCCAAAATTACATAGTAGGGCTGAGCATTGGCATTGTATTTTCTCATTACAAGATCTGAGTTAATCTTGCCAATGGTCTTGAGCACTCGGCCACTCTCTGTTGTAACCCAATCGCTTTCATCTGCCTTTTTTTTGTCATCGGCATAGAGAGCTAAGATTACAAACTCTTGGCGCAGCAGAGTAAGAACTCGTGGGTCGCTCCACACTCTTGCCTCCATCTCTCTGCAGTTTACACAGCCATGGCCGGTAAAGTCTAAAAAGAGGGGTTTACCTACTTTTTTTGCATACTCAATTGCTTCGTTGTATGTGAAAAAGCCCTCTAACCCGTGTGGTAAATGTAGAAAGTCGCTATATTTAGGTATTATCCCCTGTGAACGTAAAGAGATGTTATTGTTTGCCTCTTTGCTTACGCCGTTAATTCCGTTTCCATTATTGCCAATGCCGTACGTTGTACCTCCTCCATTTAATAATTGTATGTCTCCCAATTGAGCAGATTTAAAATCTTGGCTGCTTATTGGAGGCAAATAACCCGAGAGCCCTTTTAGTGGTGCTCCCCACATTCCTGGAATCATATAGACAACAAATACAAAGGTAGCTATGGCCATAAATAGGCGCTTAACAGTAATATGTTGTGTTGGTGAATCGTGTGCAAAACGTAGTTTGCCAAGTAGATAAAAGCCCATAAGGGTAAATACGACTATCCAGATAGCCAAGTAGAACTCGCGGTCTAGAAGGCCCCAAGGGTAAACTTGGTCTGCAACGCTTAAGAATTTAAAACCTAATGCAACCTCTATAAACCCAAGTACAACTTTTACGCTATTTAGCCAACCTCCAGATTTTGGTAGATCTTTTAGTAGAGAGGGGGCAAAAGCAAAAACGGTGAAAGGGAGAGCAAATGCTGTAGAGAATGCAAACATGGTAATGATTGGTTCCCAAATCTCTCCTTGTGTAGATTTTATTAATATAGTGCCAACAATTGGCCCAGTACAAGAGAAAGAGACTAAAACCAAAGTGAGGGCCATAAAGAAAACGCCTGCATAACCACCTTTGTCTGATTTGGCATCACTTTTATTTACCATCCAACTAGGTAGAACAATTTCAAATGCTCCAAAGAAAGAGATAGCAAAAATCATAAAGATTAAAAAGAAGAGTACGTTTGGTATCCAGTGAGTAGCCAACCAGTTAAACATATCTGCAGTGACCGCTTCGCCCCCTGCAAAATAGGTGATTATTATTATGGCTGCAATAGGCAAAGTGTATAGAGTTATAATGGAAATACCAAAAAAGGTGGCCATTACTTTGCCTTTAGCGTTAGAACGTTTTTTAATGGAATTAGCACTATTAGAATCATTGCTGTTTGACCCGCCGTTTGCTGTTTCTTTATCTAGTGCCTCTTGGCTGTTCTGGCTCTGCTTTAGAAAGAAAGAGACAGTCATGGGAACCATAGGGAATACGCAAGGGGTAAGAAGTGCTACAAAGCCCCAAATGATAGCCTCTACAATTACTCCCCAAATAGATTTACCCTTAGAGGACCCTTGGGTGGGAGTTTCAATTGTAGCTACAGGGGTTGCATTGGCCTCTTGTGCTGCTAATGCTCTTTCGCTTATCATTTGGTCGTTA
>JAQVZL010000075.1 GCA_028708215.1 Bacteroidales bacterium | reverse complement strand
AGCCAAGTTTCATATTCTCTAGGGTAGTTTTCACCCCAAATTTCACTCCTGGCTTCTATACCAGTAATTTCTATCCGCTTATTATGGAATAGGGTTGCAATCTCTGCTCTTCTCTCTGTTACAGAAGAGACAAGTAGTCCCAAAAGAAAGACTACAACTATGGTTCCTGCAAACAACGTCCACATTAGGGCCGTTTTGTGTTTCTCATAGAATTTTTTCATAGAGTTCTAGTTTTATTTTTTCATCATTTTTTTTAACCAAGCGGGCACTGGAGACTCAGGAAGTGGTACAATAGCATTAGGGCTCATTGCCAAATTTGACATGCCGCCATGAGGTACCTCTCTATGACAATCCCAACAGGCCCTTGCATTGCCTTTTGCAACATCGGCATATTTAACCATTCCGGTCTTTACAAATTCGGTATTTAGCTGGGTATGACACCTTATACAGTTCTCCATAATTGCAGTATAACTGGCTTTGCGTGGCCTTATAACCTGCGGTTCTGCTCTCAAAGTAAAAACAGCTGCATGATAGAGACCATCTTTGGCCTTAAATGCATACCCCTTGATAATATTATCTTGAGGAACATGGCAATCATTACAAGTTGTCCAGGCTTGGTGTGAACTCTTTTGCCATGATTGATAATAAGGGGCCATAATATGGCAATTGACACATGCAGATGGATCGTCTGTAAGATAAGAACCCATCCTGGAAACATATATCAAATAAAAGAATAGGCCAAAAGCAATCCCTAGAAGTATTACAAGAGGAATAGCAAGCTGTCGGGGAAAAATCTTTTCCATAGGCAGTAGTTTAAGTATTAACAAAAATAATCTTTTTTTCGAATATACCAATATTACTCTGCTAAAATTCCCTACTTTACTCCATGTTTTAATAGACAGTAATATGCTGATTTAGCTGATGGATTATTTTTTTGGGAGATAATTAGTAGCTAGGCACTTCTACTTTGCCGGCGAATAGAATGGTGCCAGTGAATTTCTCTGAAATTACAAAAACGAATGGGCGGTTTACACGGAATTCATTTTTTGGAGGCATAGAGGTCACTCCAATTCCTACAGATGTTACTGCAGCAGCCTCGCTCCCTTTTTCATTAACCTCAATTGCTGTTTTCTGCAATACTTTAGAGATTACAAGCTCCTGCTCAGATGATATGCGAGAGAAATTGGCAAGCTTTGGAATGAATGCATCTGTTATTCCCATTTTCTTAAGAATATCATTGAACTCTATTTCATAGTCAAATTTGAATTTAGGCAAGAAGAGATCTACTTTAGAAGTTCTTTTGTCGTTTATAATATTTCTCCAATTATTAGTTGTAGAGGAGATAGGTTCCAATAGAGAGAAGAGATCTTCTGGTAAAAACCCCTCTTTTGGAAGAATAATTGTCATATTAAAAGCTTGGTTGCCATAAGGAAGTGTGGCAGCTCTGTATCTTGTTCCCTCTGAATACTGGCATGTTAGCTCTTGATTCATAGTTGAGACATTTTTGCTACCCCCATCCCTTAAATAGAAGGTTTGCATAGCAGTATTCTCTTCTTTAAACTTATCTGTCCATGGAGCTTTAAAATAGAGAGCATTAATCAAAAAAAGCACTTCATTGGGTTTTATATCTTCTAAAATTTTCTTAATCATTCCATTGGTATTATCTGAACACCAGTTGTTAATAACATTTACAGAGTTGCTGTTTCTAAAGTCTAGCGATTGAACAGAAGCGTTAAACCACTTTTTATTTGTGGCTAAGAAACTCTCTAAAACAGAAAAATTGTTATGCTGCCAAATAGAGTTTGCAATAGAAAGTTTAACAGAAGGGTCTGTTTTGGGAAGAGTCTCTACCATCTTCTTAAAAAAGCTGTTAACATCTTGGTCTGTATTACCCACAAAACCTAATGTATTTTTAATCTGCTCTTTTGTTTGGCCGTGGGCTCCATTCCAACACATTGCCATAGCAAGGTTTAGACTTAAAGGAGAGATCATAACGTTCTCTCTTTTGTTATCTAGAGCTTCTTGTTTAGAGATATTTGCAAGATAAGAAAAAGCAATGTTGTTGCTATTGTTGGCTATCTTTGTTTCTGCCGAGGTTAAAATAATCTCAATAGGATCTTTTTTCTCTGTAGCACTCTTCTCTTTTTCGCAAGAGTTAGCAAGTAGCGGTAATGTCATAAATAGAATAACCCATTTCATAATAAATTTGAATTAAATAATAAATAATAGTAGGGCTCTAGTAAGTCTAATAAATATAGTGTTTTTTCTAAAAAGTTAGTTGATCTATAGTCTCTCCAAGCAAATCCTTTAAACTATTAAGTAAGTCGCGCCCTTTAATCATTTTGTCGATAGTATAAGGACTCAGTAGGTTGTAATTAATTTGATCTAATCTAGAAGGGTCTTTTCGGCGGTCTCTTTTACATATTTCGGATTGAATCTGGGGTGCACCATTACATTTGCCCAATTGTCGCACTGGCAACGCTGCTGTTCTAACACTGCAATCTGTTCTCTGTTTATTGGTCTATAGTTTTCCATGTAGTAATGATTTTGACTGCTGTTAAGATAAGGTATTGCTTTTATTAAGCTAAATTAGATAATTATAACAATAATGATACTTATTTTGTGAAAATTAAATTGTATATCTTTGTTGAATAACGTCGGAAAAAGAAATTTATTTTAAGAAAAGCAATTATGGTATACGAAAATGTTGTTACCAAAATATATGAATCTCTCAAACAAGAGACAGGAAAAGGGAGAGTGGCTCAGTACATTCCAGCTCTTTCTAAGATTGACCCCAATCAATATTCAATTTCTGTATGTGATTTAGAGGGGGGCACTTTTTCTATAGGAGATACAGACAAAAGATTTACCATACAGAGTATATCAAAGGTTTTTACCCTTGCTATGGCAAGTAAACATTTAGGAGATAAATTATGGGACTCTGTAGGCAGGGAGCCTTCGGGCACCTCTTTTAATTCTCTTATTCAATTAGAGCAAGAGAGAGGGATTCCACGAAATCCATTTATAAATGCAGGAGCGTTAGTTGTGACAGATAAATTAATGAGCCTTTATAATAAACCTAAAAAGGCAATATTGGAATTTGTAAGAGAAAACTGCGGAGACCAAGATATTTACTACAATAACGAGGTTGCAAAATCTGAACTAGAGTTCTCTTATAGAAATGTTGCATTAGCCAACTTTATGAAAAGTTTTGGAACCGTAGAGCACAATATAGAAACTATAATTGATATATACTGTAACCAATGCAGTATTAGCATGAACACTCTTACTCTTGCAAAGTCTTTTCTCTTTCTTGCCAACGGTGGGGTGAACCCCGCAACAGAGCAAAGAGTTGTTAAGTCTAGAACAGCTAAAAGAATGAATGCTCTTATGCTCACTTGTGGGCTCTATAATGAATCGGGAGATTTTGCTTATAGAGTAGGGCTACCCGGCAAAAGTGGTGTTGGAGGAGGTATTGTTGCTGTTCTTCCAGGTAAGTTGTCTATTGCTGTATGGAGCCCAGAACTTAATGTTAATGGCAACTCTTACAGAGGAATAGATACTCTAGAGCAGTTCACAACAGAGATTGGAATTTCGGTTTTTTAAAATAGAAGTATTAAAGCATAAACAAGACAAAAATGGATTCAATAGACAAAAGAGTAAAGCCTGTAAGATGCAATTTAAAAATAGGGCAAATACTATTAGCAACTACTCTTTTTTTACTTGTAGGCTCGCTCTCATTTGCTCAAAAAGAGATTACTGTACAAGATGTTCTTAAATGGAATAGAATTACAGAGAGTGTAATTAGTGATAATGGTTCTTATATAGCGGTAAAGATGGAGCCCTGGAAAGGTTCTTCTACTGTAAAACTTTACAACAATAAAGGGAAGGAGCTCTTTAGTGCAGACTCCTCTTCTAATGTTCAGTTTGCTGGTGGCTCAGATTTTTTAGTTTTTAAAAAGCAGGGCAAAAAAACCTCATCTTTACATACATATTCTATAAAAAATAGGGAATCAACTATTATTGATAGTGTAAAAACTTTCAATTTAAGTAAAAGTAACAACTCTATTTTAATAGCTCACAAACAAGATTCTACGCTAGTTGTGGGTACTCTGGGCAGTGCCCTTCACTCTCTTTCGCGCAAAGTAGGGGCTTACACTGTCTCTGAAAATGAAAATGCAATTCTTTTTTTTGAAAAGAGTGATTTGGTCAAAAATAGTAATGTATCTTCCAAAGGAAATAGCAAGGTAATTAAATACTTCTTTGAAGATATTTCCAATTTGAAGAAAAACTCCTTTTTAAGGGAGGCTGTTGTAGATACTCTGTGGAGTGGAAGCGATTCAGTTTCGCTACTGGCTCTAAGTGAAGATGGGGCTATTGCCTCTTTTGTTGCCAATAATAAATTGTATGTAAAGGAGCAGTTAGAAAAACTTAATGAGATTGCAAGTGGTGTATCTAAAAAGAGAGAGCTCAAATTTTCGCAAGATGGATCTAAACTCTATTTTGGATTAGAGAGAGAGAAGCCTAAAAAAGACACTACTATATCTAAAGAAGATTTTCCCGAGGTAAATATTTGGAACTGGAACGAGGATGTTCAGTTTACAGTTCAATTAGCTAATAAAGAGAGAGATTTGAATGCTAGTGATTTAGCTGTCTATACCTTTGAAAAAGAGAGCTGGTTTCAAATAACTAATGATTTTGTTACCCACACTTTGTTAGTAGAAAAAGGTAATTCACCTCTGGTTATAGCTCTTTCAGATAAAAACTATAGCCTAGAGAGAATGTGGACTGGCCGTTCAAAATTTGATGTTCATATTTTTGACACTTATCTAGAGAGAGGGCTATTTGCTCTTAAGGGAGTTGACGGTATGCCCAGGGTTTCGCCTGCTGGCAAATTTCTTTTTTGGTATAGTGCGCCAGATAGTGCTTGGTTTACCTATTCGCTTGAGAGAAGCGAGAAGATAAAGATTACTAGCCCCAATGAGATAGCTGCTTTCAACCAAACCAACGATGTTCCAGATTGGCCCAGTTCATATTCGTTTGCTGGGTGGACAGAAGATGATAAACAGATTTTAATATATGACCGCTACAATATTTGGGCAGTAGACCCTTTTGGAAAATCAAAGCCAGTGAACCTTACTGTTAATGGCTTAGAAAAGAAAACTAGCTATAGGTATATTCAAACCAACCCGTTAGAAGAATTTATAGATCTTTCTAGCCCACTGCTGCTTAGCGGCTTTGACAACACTACTAAAGGGTATGGATACTACTCTGCAAAAGGGTTAGATGGCACTGTTGCTCCAGAGTTTCTATACGGTGGTGAATTTATGCTTAATACCCCAATTAAAGCAAAAGAGAGCCACTCTTATATCTTTACTAAAGAGACATTTGAAGAGTTTCCAGATATCCTTTTCACTAACAATAACTTCAAAAAGGTAACAGCTATTACCCAGGCCAACCCTCAGCAAAAGAATTTTATTTGGGGAACGGCTCGGCTTATAAAATGGACCTCTCACGACGGAATTGAATTAGAAGGGGTCCTCTATTTGCCAGAGAATTTTAACCCCTCTATCAAATACCCTATGGTGGTGAATTTCTATGAGAAAAACTCACACAATTTATATTCACACCGAATTCCAGAAGCACACAGATCTACTATAGACTACCATACATATAATAGCAGCGGTTATGTAATTTTTAACCCAGATGTGGTCTACAAAGATGGCTACCCTGGAGAGAGTGCTTTTAATGCAGTTATGCCAGGTATTACTAAAGTGATTGAAATGGGCTTTGTAAATCCTAAGAAAATTGGCGCTCAGGGGCACAGTTGGGGAGGGTATCAGGTTGCATACTTGGCTACCAGAACCAATCTATTTGCTGCAATAGAGTCTGGGGCTCCTGTGGTAAATATGTTTAGTGCATATGGTGGAATCCGTTGGGGAACTGGTCTTAATAGATCTTTCCAATATGAACATCAGCAGAGCCGAATTGGAGCAACGCCTTGGGAGTCTCCTTTGCGTTATATGGAGAATTCGCCGCTCTTTACAATGGATAAAGTTACCAGCCCTATCCTAATTATGCATAACGATAATGACGGCCATGTACCTTGGTACCAAGGGATAGAATATTTTGTAGCACTTAAGAGACTTCGCAAACCAGTATGGATGCTCAACTACACTGGAGAGATTCACTGGCCTCAAAAGATGAAAAACAAGGTAGATTTCCAGATAAGAATGAAACAGTTTTTTGACCATTACCTAAAAGATGCACCTGCGCCCAAATGGATGGACCAAGGCATCTCTGCAATTGAACTAGACGCACAAACCGGCTACTAAATCCTAATTATAGATATTAGATTTTTACAGATGCTAGATATACAATAAGGGACTACTTGCCTAGTATTCACTACCTAATTTTGCTAACAGAGTTTTTTCTTTGCTGGCCGAGATTTATATTACAGGCCGAGTTTATTTTTTGCCTCCACCAAATGCAATGCCCAGCGTAATATTCAAGTTGGAGAGATATTTATGCTGCATAAGTTTATAGTCTATAGTGAACCTTAAATGGTTTAAAACCTCAATACCTACTCTAGGAGCAAAAAAGAGTGAGCTTTTGTAACTGCTTGGAATGAACTCTTTATGCATCTTATAATTGCCATATCCAAGACCACAACCTGCAAACAGAGTGGCACGCTTCCACTCTTTAAAGCTATAATTTGAATAAGCAGCAATAGTTGTGAAATTAGATGTTTCAAACTCCCTAAAACCTTTTATTCCTTCAAAAAAACCAGTGCTAAGCTGAGCGCTCACATCAAATGAACTATTTGGTATATTGAACCTTGGCTCAATTAAAAAGAAGGCACCATCTCTGTTATCACTCTTTGAATAGATCCAATGAGAATTTCCATCGCCAGCTGTGGTAACCCCAAATGCAACCTCAAGCTCAAAAAGCTTAACATCTCTATTTTGAGCATAACTTTGCAACATGACAGCAATAACCAGCGCAACAACTAAAATTGATTTTTTCATAGTACCATTTTTTTAGTAGATATAAATAGCTAGGTATAAATTTATTATATACAAATACAAATACAAATATAAGTATAAATACATTATACCTAGATACTTAGGTATCAAATAACTACAAAAACATTCTGTTTATAATACATTACTACCTATGCAGGCCTCGCTCATAAAAGTTTTTCAAGCTATAACTAGCAGATAAACAGAACATAAAGTAATGTATTGGAGAAATTTCAATTATAATATTGTTGCAAACATATTATCTAATAATTCATCTGATTTTCCCCTGGGAGACGATTTCTAAGAGCTAATATCTAAGAGCAAAAAGCCATCAGCGTTATATAAAATTTCATAAATAAAATAATCATTATTAAGGCCAACGGCTTCCCTTACTCTACAACTTTGAGTTTTTCTCCAGCATCTTTTTTAACAGCTCTTTTCCAACGGTCTGTATAACCACCATAAATTGGCCTAGCTGGGATTCCTTTACCGCTTCCATTGTCTAAGAAGCACCCTGGAGATGATTCTCTTTTAACATTACCATCTAGGTGCTTTACAAGTAGATATTTATCTAACTCTACCCAAGTGGCAAAAAGATCTTGAGCTGTAGAAATTGAGTAATCTGTAAGAAGTTCACGTGCTTTCATAGGAGACTCACCATAGAGCATAAGGGCAGCAGCATCAGTAGCTAGAACATCTTTCATTGCAGTTAGTTCATGTTTGTCAACTGCAATTTTAATATCGGGAGCAATTAAGTTATATCTAGAATATGCAAAATTAGAAACACGGTTAAAAATCCAAAAAGCCGAGGTTGGAGAGTATGTAGTTATATTTCCATTTCCAACTCTAAAGCAA
>JAQVZL010000074.1 GCA_028708215.1 Bacteroidales bacterium | reverse complement strand
ACAATAATTAAAAACAGATGAAAACAGCATTAAAATCAACTTCAATAATTGCAATTGCATTATTAGTAATCACATCTTGTGCAGGAGGGAAAACCGAAAATCTTCCAGGAATTACAAAAGGGATGAAAGACTCCGTTAGCTATGCAGTTGGCGCCTCTTTAGGTTCTATGGTACAACAGGCAGACCTAGGCGAACTTAATATGTCAGAAGTTTATAAAGCAATCGAAGATGTTTTAGCAGATAAAAAACTTAAAGTAGATCTTACTACCTCAAACCAAATAATAACAACCTTTATAACCAAAAGACAAGAAGCTTTAAGCGTTCAAAACACCGAAGCAGCAAAAAAATTCTTAGAAGAAAATAAAGATAAAGAGGGAGTTATTGAACTAGAAAGCGGCCTTCAGTACAAAATTCTTGCAGAAGGTAATGGTGTCAAACCTTCTCCAGTAGATACAATAGAAGTTCACTACAAAGGAACTCTTATAGACGGAACTCAATTTGACTCTTCATACGACAGAGACGAGACAGCAACTCTTATTCTTAACAAATTTATCCCAGGTTGGGTAGAGGGAATGCAATATGTAAGTGAAGGAGGGAAAATTCAACTTTTTATACCTTCAGAGCTTGCCTATGGTAACCAAGCTGCAGGAAATATTAAGCCTGGGTCGGCACTTATTTTTGAAGTAGAACTCATAAGTGTAAAGAAAGGACCAGAAGTAGAGGAAGAAGAAAAATAAAATAAAGTTGAATTTTTAAAATTGATTGGAAATGGCACTGGAAATAGTTGGATCTCTTATTAAAAAAACGCCCGTTCAATCGGGTACCAGCGCTCGTGGCGAGTGGCAAAAACAAGAGTTTATTATAAAAACTCAAGACAATTTCCCTAAAGAAGTATGTTTTAACGTATGGGGAGCAGAGAAAGTATCTGAGTTAACTTCGTATACAGAAGGAGAGCTTTTAAAAATTTCTTTTAACGTAGAGTCAAGAGAGTATAATGGACGGTGGTACACAGATTTGCGTGCATGGCGTATTGAAAGAACTACTCCTGAAGGGGATTCAACATACCCTCCTGCACCTGCACAATCATTCTCACAACCAAAACCAGTAGCGACCGCTCCTCAATCTTCTGAACAATTACCAGGAGACCTTCCATCAGATGCTGGAGAAGATGATTTGCCTTTTTAGTTAATAGATAAATCATACCATTTTAAGCTAAAAAGAGGCTGCCTATTTCTAATGGTAGCCTCTTTTAATATACTCTAATAACGCTTAAACCAAGTAATTTGTCTTTTAGCATATCTACGACTGTTACGCTTAATAAGATCAACTGCCTCTTCCAAAGAAAAGTGACCATCTAAATAATCAAAAAGCTCTCTATAGCCTACAGTTTTCAAAGCAGTTAAATGCCTATGCGGGTAAAGCTCTTTTACCTCCTCTAAAAGACCAGCCTCCATCATAAGATCTACTCGCCTATTAATTCTTTCATATAGTACAGTTCTCTCTAACTCTACACTTATACTCTCTACAGTAAATGGTCTCTCTTTTTTTCTGAAGTTCTTATAGTCAGAAAATTTTTTCCCCGTAGATAAAGTTACCTCTATCGCACGTAATATTCTTTGAGGATTTGCAATATCTATTTGATAGTAACTTACAGGGTCTAAAAGTTTCAGCTCTCTTCTAAGAGACTCAACTCCCTCCTCTTTTACTCTTTGGGTAAGCTCTTTTCTTAACTCCAGATTTGCAGAAGGGAAATTATCTATCCCATGACAAACAGCATGGGCATATAAGCCCGAACCACCAACCATTACTAAAGAATCATGCTCTCTATAAAGCTCATCCATAAGAGTTAGAGCTTCAATCTCATATTTCCCAGCTGTATAGTGATTAAAAATAGAGTGAGAGTGAATAAAGTAATGTTTAACTGCCTTTAGCTGACTTGAAGTAGGAGGTGCAGTTCCTATTTTTAGTTCTTTATATATCTGCCTAGAGTCACAAGATAAGATTGGAGATCCCAACTTTTGAGCCAACTCTATACTCAAATCTGTTTTACCAGAAGCTGTAGGGCCAGTAATTAAATATAACTTTTTGGAGACCATCTACACTCCTCTTATTCAAGTAAAAGATCGCTGTCATCTATAATTGATTCTGGCTCTGCTGTATCTAACATCTGCTCAAAATCATCATAATTATCAGAGAATTGATCTGGGTTTTTCCCTTTCTCGGCAATTAGCCTAGGGTAAGACCTTTTTGGAAAAAGCTCACCCGTAGATAAAACCTCTAAAGATAAAGCTCTATCTTTAAACATATCGTACACATATTCAAGAGAACCTAGACCTTGGCTTACAAGTTGCTCAATAGTTATAGAGTCCATGGTTCCATCTCCTAAATCAAACAAGCCATACTCTTTTTTAACTTTCCCATTTTTATCTAAAGCTCTAAAAACCACAAGTTGATCTGGAGCAAAACCAAGATCATTTATAAGATAAACACTATACGAATAAAGCGAAGTTGAACCCTTCACCTCATACTCTCTCATAAATATTTTATTTCCTGGGATTGTAGCCCTATAACTGTAAATCATCTTTAAGAAGCTTTGTGCGAAGTTAGTTATTTTTTGAGAGTTTTTCTAAACTAGATAAAATCACACTCTCTTATCTCGAAAATCTTTTATCTAAACATCTCTAAACGTTTTGCAATATTAGTAAAAAGGGAGTAATTTTACCAAAACTATTCAGAATAGAGATGAGTAAAAACCTTCCTTCAGACTCGTATAAATCCATATCAAAGCCATCTAAAGGTATTTATAAAGAGTTAGGAAGTAAGTTTATCTCTTTTGCATACCCAGTCTCTACAGAAGAAGAGATAAAAGAGATTGTCTCTACCATAAAAAAAGAGTATTTCGATGCTAGGCATCACTGTTATGCATATAGATTGGGAGTATCAGGAGAACTTTGGCGAGCCAACGACGATGGGGAACCCTCCTCTTCGGCTGGGAGACCAATATTAGGGCAACTATTGTCTAACGAGTTAAGTGATATTCTGGTTGTTGTTATAAGATATTTCGGGGGAACTAAATTGGGTATACCAGGGCTCATTAGATCTTATAAAAATGCTACATTAGATGCAATAAATAACGGAGAAATTATTGAAAAAATAGCTTCAAAAGAGATCTCTTTTAATTTTGACTATATAAATATGGAACCAGTTATGAAGCTTTTAAAAACTTTTAATATAAATATTAAAAGGCAAGAATTTGATTTAAGATGCACTTTTACTATTTCTGTAAGAAGTTCTGAATATAAAACCATATATAATGCTCTAGAGCAGATAGAAAGTTTAGTAATAACTTTATAAGACAACAATAATATAACTATATGCTTAAACATCTAATTTCAATTCACGACTACTCCCGTGAAGATATACTAAAGACACTGGAAATGGCTGCGGCTTTCGAAAAGAGACCTAATCAGCCTATTTTTTCTAAAAAGGTAGTAGCTTCTGTTTTCTTTGAACCCTCAACTAGAACCAGGTTAAGCTTTGAAACTGCAGCTAACAGACTAGGAGCAAGAGTAATAGGGTTTTCCGAGACAACCAATACAAGTCTCACAAAAGGAGAGAGTCTAAAAGACACTATTAAAATGGTATCTAATTATGCAGATTTAATAGTAATGCGCCACCCCCTTGATGGAAGCACTCGCTATGCTTCAGAAGTCTCTTCTGTACCCGTTATTAATGCTGGAGATGGCTCTAACCAACACCCTACTCAAACATTACTAGATCTCTACTCCATTATTAAAACTCAAGGAGATCTCAACAATCTTAAAATTAACGTTGTTGGAGACTTAAAATATGGACGAACTGTACACTCATTGCTCCAAGCAATGTCTCACTTTAAACCAACTTTTAAATTTATTTCTCCAGAAGAGCTAAGACTGCCTCAAGAGTACAGAGAATATCTCTCCGAAAGAGGGATTCGGTTCAGCGAATCTAAACTTCTAACCGATAATATAAATAATGCAGATATTATATATATGACCCGAGTACAAAAAGAGCGATTTTCAGACCCTATAGAGTATGAAAGGATTAAAGATGTATATACTTTAAACTCCTCTATGCTAAAAGAATGCAAGCCTAATATGAAAATCTTACACCCTCTCCCAAGAGTAAATGAAATTGCACAAGATGTAGACAGCAGCCCCCATGCATACTACTTTGCCCAAGCCCAAAATGGAGTTTTTACTCGCATGGCAATAATAGCTTCATTATTAGGGAGAGAAAACCTTTAATTTTTATTCTAAAGAGGCTCATAATAAAATAGATAATATCTAAAAAGCACCAAACAAAGTTATGGAAAAGCAATTAAAAGTAAGCGCTATTAAAGATGGAACTGTAGTAGATCACATTCCCCCAGATCAACTTTTTAGAGTAATAGATATACTTGGGCTCATCAACAGCATGAGCCAGATTACATTCGGCACCAATTTAGATAGCAAAAGACTTGGCAAAAAAGGGATTATAAAAATTTCAAATAAATTTTTTGAAATAGACGATATTAACAGAATCGCTCTAATTGCACCACATGCTAAAATAAACATTATTCACGATTTTGAAGTTGTAGAAAAGCATGTTCTTTCAACCCCTAATAGAATAAAAGGGATAGTAAAATGTATGAATCCCATGTGCATTACAAATCACCAAGAGGTAGAAACACTGTTTACAACAATTGTAGAAAGCCCTCAAATTAAATTACTTTGTCACTACTGTGAAAAAGTAACAGATAAGGAGAACTTAAAGATTATAAGCAACAGGCACTAGAGCTGTAATAATCGGAGCTATTTATAGTAGTTATTGTTTGAATTTAACATTTATTTCCTTTATCTTTGAACTAAAATAAAGCAGAAATATATTTAAATTAAATTGCTATAATCATGAAAACTGTACACAATTTTAACGCAGGTCCCTGTGTTCTCCCTAAACCAGCCTTAGAAGCATCTATAAAGGCACTTAAGAACTTCAAAGAGACAGGTATGTCTGTAATAGAAGTATCTCACCGCTCAAAAGAGTGGGAAGAAGTAATGGAAGAGTGTAGATCACTCTGGATTGAACTACTCAATATTCCTAAAGGCTACAAAGTTCTTTTCCTTGGAGGGGGAGCAAGCTCTCAATTCCTATATGTAGCAATGAATTTACTAGAGAAAAAAGCTGGATACTTAGAAACTGGTGTTTGGGCAAAAAAAGCAATTAAAGAGGCAAAAGGGTTTGGAGAAACTTTAATAGTAGGCTCTTCTGCAGATAAAAACTTTACATTTATTCCAAAAGGATACACAATCCCAACAGATTTAGATTATTTCCACATAACTACAAATAACACTATTTACGGCACAGAAATTCACGAAGATATTGATTGCCCTGTAAATTTAGTAGCAGATATGTCTTCAGACATAATGAGCCGCCCTATTGACATTAGCAAATATGCTCTTATATATGGCGGTGCTCAAAAAAACGTGGGCCCTGCAGGTGTAACATTTGTTATAATTAGAGAAGATATTCTAGGTAAAGTAACTAGGTATATCCCTACTATGCTTAACTACAAAACCCATATAGAAAAGGACTCTATGTTTAACACTCCTCCTGTATTCCCTGTGTTTGTTATGACAGAGACTCTCAAGTGGGTTAAATCACGTGGAGGCGTAGAGGCTATGTATAAAGTTAATAAAGAGAAAGCAGAACTTCTATATAAAGAGATAGACAGAAACAAAATGTTCAAAGGAACAGCAGCTAAAGAAGATCGCTCTCTTATGAACGTTTGTTTTGTAATGGCAGATGAATACAAAGAAAAAGAGGCAGACTTTATGGCTTTTTCTAAAGAGAGAGGAATGGTTGGAATCAAAGGGCATCGCTCTGTTGGTGGATTCCGAGCTTCTATCTACAACTCTTGCCCTACAGAGAGCGTAAAAGCTCTAGTTGAGTGTATGCAAGAGTTTGAAAAGCATAATGGTTAATAGTTATTTAACAAACAAAAAAAGAATATAATGAAAATACTAATAGCCACCGAAAAGCCATTTGCAAAAGTTGCAGTAGATGGCATTGCTTCCCTAGTTAAGGAAGCTGGGCACACACTAGCACTACTAGAAAAATATACATCAGTAGAACAACTATACGAAGCAGTAAGCGATGCAGATGCTCTTATAGTAAGGTCAGACAAAGTAACTAAAGAGGTTATTGATGCAGCTAAAAATTTAAAAATTGTTGTTCGTGCAGGTGCAGGATACGACAATCTAGATCTAGAAGCTTGCTCCCAAAGAGCTATAGTAGCAATGAACACCCCAGGACAGAACTCTAATGCTGTTGCAGAGCTTGCAATTGGTATGATGATTTATATGGCTCGCAACACCTTTACTCCTGGAACAGGCTCTGAATTAAAGGGAAAAAGAATAGGTCTTCACGCCTATGGTCATATTGGTAGCTTAGTTGCAAAACTAGCTAAGGGTTTTGGAATGGAAGTTTATGCATATGTTCGTGACCCTAAAAAATATCATTTAGAAGAAGATGGTGTGCACACAGCACTATCTGTAGAGGAACTTTATGAAAACTCAGATTTCCTTTCACTACATATTCCAGCAACGGCTCAAACAAAAGGTTTTATAGGAAAAACACTTCTTGAAAAACTACCTAAAGGAGCCTGTATAATAAACACAGCTCGTAAAGAAGTAATTAACGAACCAGAGCTAATTGAAGTTTTAGAAAAGAGACCAGATCTTAAATATGCAACAGATATAGCTACTGAAAACCACTCTACAATGGTAGAAAAATTTGGTAACAGAGTTTTTGCCACTCCAAAAAAAATGGGAGCACAAACCTCAGAAGCTAATATTAATGCAGGTCTTGCATCTGCAGAACAAATTATTAATTTTTTCAAATCTGGAGACAGAACATTTCAGGTTAATAAATAAAATCTAAATATGGTAAAAGTAAAACCTTTTGCAGCAATAAGGCCCCCTAAAGAGATTGCTCATGAAGTGGCTTCACGCCCCTACGACGTTCTAAACTCAGAAGAGGCTAAGGCCGAAGCAGGTGAAAAATCTCTCCTGCATATTATTAAACCAGAGATTGATTTCAACCCTATAATTGATGAACACTCTCAAGAAGCTTATGACAAAGCTGTTGCCAACTTTAAATTATGGCAAGAGAAAGGGTGGTTAGTACAAGACAAAAAAGAGATGTACTATGTATATGCTCAAACCATGGAGGGCAGAACCCAGTATGGTCTTGTAGTTGGTGCTAGTGTAGAAGATTACCTAACTGGTAAAATCAAAAAACACGAACTCACCCGCAAAAATAAAGAAGAAGACAGAATGATTCATGTGCGCATTCAAGATGCAAACATAGAGCCAGTATTCTTCTCTTACCCAGATAACAATGAGATAAATGAAATTGTTGCCAATGTTGTAAAGTCTAAACCTGCTGAATATGATTTTACTGCCGAAGATGGTTTTGGACATCACTTCTGGCTAATAGAAGAGAGTGAAACAATAGAGAGAATTACTCAAATTTTCGCTTCTGTTCCAGCATTTTATGTTGCCGATGGCCACCATAGAACTGCAGCTGCAGCTCTTGTAGGCGAAGAAAAGAGAAAAAACAACCCATCACATACTGGCGAAGAGGAGTATAACTACTTCTTAGCAGTAGTATTTCCCGAAAGCCATTTAAAGATTATAGATTACAATAGAGTTGTTAAAGACCTTAACGGTCTTTCTCCTAAGGAGTTCTTAACAAAACTAGAAGAGGACTTTACTATAGAGAAAAAAGGTAAAGAGATATACAAACCAAATACCCTTCATAACTTCTCTCTCTATCTAGAAGGAGAATGGTACTCGTTAACTGCAAAACCTGGAACATATAACGATAACGACC
>JAQVZL010000014.1 GCA_028708215.1 Bacteroidales bacterium | reverse complement strand
TTTCTAGAGATCTCTAATATGTAGTAGAGTGGGTTTATTAGTGTGAGGTTCTGAGCCCACATTGGCAGACTACTCAATTGAGTAAACATTGTTCCTAATAAAATTAAATTCAAAAGAATAAATGTAAGCATGTAAACAGATTGAACTTGATTGCTAGAGAGTACTGCAATTAAAAACCCAACACTTAACATGGGAAACATAAAAATAGCTACAGATATAAATACCTCAAATATAGTACCAGTTATAGTTAGCTTATATACAAAAAAGCAAAAAAACAGGCATATAATTAACTCAAATAGAGAGAGAATTATAAAAAAAAGATATTTGCTAAAAATATAGAGATATCTATTAAGTAAAGTAGCATTAAACTGCTCTAAAATACCACTCTCCTTCTCATTTACTATATTTAAAGTCATAAGAGATGTGCCAACCAAAAGTATAACAAGTATAATAAGTGATAACAGAAAATAGTGTTTGTGACTCTGAGCTCTATTGAACAACTTATGAAAATGAATATTATATTCATTGCTCTCCAACAAACCAGAGATAACAGAAAAAATGCTTTTAGCCCTATATGGAGCTGTACCATCTAGTAGCATTAAAAGTTCTGGTTTCTGCTCTCTAACAGATAAATACTCAAAGTTAGAAGTAATAACCAATAACATCTCTATGTTTCCGTTGCTAAGATTAAGTTGAGCATCTTCTCTAGAGTTAAATAATATAACCTTTTGAAACAGCTCTATATTGTTCATTTGCGCTATTAACCCTCTACTTGCGCTAGATTCATCTTCATCTACTATGCCTGCCTTAATATTAACCTCGCCCTCTAAAGAGAAAGGGATTATAGCTAGAATTACAATTGGTGCAGCAAAAATAAAAAAAGCTAACACCCTATTGCGCATAAGCTGTAACCACTCTTTTTTTATTATAGCTAGAATAATTCTCATTTGCGGCCAAAGTTTTTAGCAAATCCTACTTTTGCAAAAAGATATATAATTACACTTTGAGCAAATAAGATTAAAAAATTAAAATAGGTAGAACTAGCTTGAGCATTACGAAAAAGAACATTTTTATAGGAGTCCAGAAAAAGTGTACTCGGCAAAAAAGAGGCAATACTCCTTGTAACTTCTGCCATAGTTTCTATAGGGTATATAAAGCTAGAAAAAAAGACATTAGGAATAAATAGAAATAACCAGCAACCTATAAGCAGCTCTACCTCAGACTTTACCCAGGCAGCAATAAGAAGTCCAAAACAGATAGAGTTAATTATAAAAAGCATACACATTGCAAAATAGTTAAACCCTGCCCCTTGCAATTCAATTCCATAAATCCATTTACTCACAAATAACACAGACAAGCTATGAAGTAGAGCAATAAAAATATAAGGGACAGATTTGCCAATAATTATTCCATCAATAGAGATTGGGGTTAAAATTAACAATCTAGATGTCCCTCTCTCCCTCTCTCTATTTACGCTTAAGCTAAGCATAACAGAAGAGATTATAATAAGTACAATCATTATTAACCCTGGAACAGACCTCACCTCGTTTTTTAACTCTGGGTTAAATTCATATGAATAATTTAAGAGATTACTTTTAGATAAAGATAGCTTTATTCTCTGTTCTACTGCTAGTGAGAAGAGTAAGTCAGATGCATCTACAAAAACATCTACTCTAGAGTTGTTAGACAAAATATCTTTCTCAAAACCTTTATGGAGAATAATAGCTATTTTAGCTTCTCCATTTTTTAACAAAGATTCTAACTCACTCTCTGTTGAGAGATAACCTGCAAAGTCAAACTCAGAACTAATATCTAAATTTTGTGCAAACTCTTTAGAAGCAGTACTATTATCGTAATCTAATAGATAAAACTTTGAATCTTCAAGTCCAAAACTTAGGACACCTCCTAAAATCGCAATAATAACTGCTGGCAGAGCTATGAGAATTATCATACTTAACTTGTCTCGCCAAATTAAGATAACCTCTTTCTTTGCAATAGTTATTATTCTCTTAATCATATTTAATTAAAACTTGTCTCACCTAATTGTCTCTATTTGGCCATCTTTCATTACAAGTTGCCTATCGCATAGCACTATTTCATTCATATAGTGTGAAGAGATAATAACTGTTGTGCCCAAATGTGATATGTTATAAATATGCTCCCATAAATCAATTCTCGACAGAGCATCTAGCCCACCAGAGGGCTCATCTAAAAACAACACAGATGGAGAGTTTAAAACAGCTATTGCAAACGCTAGCAACCTACGCCACCCATTAGTTAACTCTGCTGTTAATTTATTTTCAAACTTATCAAAAGCGAATTTGTTTTTAAACTCGGCATACTTTCTCTCTACCTCCCCCCTCTCCATTTTGTAGATTGCTCCATAAAAAAACAGGTTCTCTTTTACTGTCATATTCTCTAATAATGAAACCGTTTGACTCATATAGCCTATGCTCTCTCTAACTTTATAACATTCATCAATAATATTATAACCACAAACTGTTGCACTCCCTTCATTTGGGATAATCACGCCACTTAGCATTTTAATAAGAGTTGTCTTCCCTGCTCCATTCTCTCCCAGAATACCTAAAATTTCTCCCCTATATGCACAAAATGAGACATTGTTAACTGCCGCAAATTTGCCATAATATTTAGTTAACCCTTTAGCAATAACTATCTCATTATCTTTCATAACACTAAATCTCTTTTTCTGCTTTATACTCTAAAAGAAAATTAACAAACAGATCTTCAAAGGTTGGTTGCACTTGCTGTACAACACAATTACTCAATCCTGCATTTTCAAGAGACTTCTCTATATTATTTTTAACATACTCCTCTGAAACAACATTTACACACCCTTGAGAGATGTAGCTGAAACCTAATTTCTCTCTCTCTTTAAGCTCTTTGTAAATAATATAAGGTCTACAACCCGTAACTTTAAAAACCCTCTTTTGAAATCTCTCAACTAAATCTATTGGAGATCCATATAATAATCTACTCCCTTCATGCAAAAAAAGAAGTTTATCTAAATACTCTATCTCTTCTAAATTATGAGTAGCTATAATAATTGAAATTCCACTCTTTTTTAGAGTTAGAAACTCTTTCCAAATTTCTACTCGGGTAGCTGGGTCTATACCAACTGTAGGTTCATCTAATATTAAAAGCTTGGGAGAGTGCACTAGTGCACATAAAATTGCTAGTTTCTGCCTCATCCCACCAGATAGGTTCTTAGTTAAAGAGTTGGAAAATGGTTCTAAGGAGAGCCACAACCTATTACTACTATTTAAAACAACTTCGCCAGAACAGCCATACATATTTGCAAAAAAAAGAATATTTTCTTTAACTGTAAGATGGCCGTAAAGAGAAAAAACACCTGGTACATAACCTATTAGCTCTGCTATTTTTAAAGGCTCTTTTTTTACATTGTAACCCATAACCTCTACCTCCCCAGAAAAGGAGCAATCAAAAGTGGCAACTATATCTAAAAGAGAAGATTTCCCAGCACCATTAGCTCCCATAACACCCAAGATTAATCCTGGAGCAAGAGTAAATGAAACATTGCTCAACACAGGTATTTGAGAGTAATTTTTAACTATATTATTAGCAACTATCATCTCCCCTCCCATTACAAAAAACGGAAGTTTGCCTCTCCAGGCATACCAGATCTTATTTTCCCATTGTTGTGAACCATTACCCTAACTTTATAGTGCTGTTTTATTCTATTCTCTTTTGTTTGCACATTGGAGGGTGTATATTGTGGTTTTTCTGCTATAGATAATATAACACCTTCAACTCTATCATCTCTGTTGTTAGGTAGGTCAAAAATTATAGAGAGTGAGTCTCCAACAGATATTTGAGATAGGTAGTCTCCAGTAATCCATGTGGTAAATATCATTTTTTTGGTATTTGATATTTTGTAGAGAGGCATTCCTATTTGAACAAACTCATGCTCTTTAACATATTTAGCTAAAATGGTTCCACTTTCGGGATTATCTATAATGCAATTATTTATCTGCTCTTCTAGCAGTTTCAACTGCGCTTGTAAAGCTTTAGCCTTTGCCAAAGTACTCTTTTTATTGCTGTTAAGTGTAGCTCTCAAAGCACTAATTTCCATATTAGTAACACTAATTTTATCTTTAACTGCATTGGCCATCTCTACACTAGCACTTCCACTCTCTACTAAAGTGGTTACACGCTTCAATTCATTTTCAAGAATAGCACCTTTCTCTTTAAGTACATTAAGTTGTATATCACTGTTGGGAATAGAGGCTATTAGAGCAGCTATTTGAGCTACTATCTGCTCCTTCTGTATTGAGAGTAAAGTTGTGTCTAAATGGCCTAATAGAGCACCTTTCTCATAAAAACCTCCCTCAATAATGTTGAGACTAGCAACTCTCCCCTCTCCTTCGGCTGGAACTATCCACTCTTCTGCTTCAAAGCTGCCAGTAGAGATAAAATCTAAATTATTGCTACATTGGCACAATAAAAACAGAGTAAAAAATGTGATTAATAATGTTTTATAATTCATTCCAATAAAGATACTTTTTCATTTACAACTCTACTACTATTTATAGAAGCTTTAATAAGCTCAATTTTATGATACTCCATGTTGATTTTTACTTTAGACTCCTGGGAGAGTACTTTCACCAATTCAGAAGAGCCTGTTTCACCAGCATTTAAAAGAAGTTGTGTCTGCTCTCTTATGCTCTTATACTTATCTATAAGCAAACTATCTTTTACAATTAATTTTTTATACTTTTTAACATCTTCTTGAAAACTAGCTCTTTTTAGCATACTTTCACGCTCTAAATCTGAATGTATTAGATTAAGCTGCCTCTGGTGTAAAGTGGCTATTTTGCTCTGCTTTTTATAATCTCTCCACCCAGTAATTGGAATATTAATAGAAAGCCCAACCACTCCATAAACATCTGGGTTGTTAGAGAAAAAATCTAGAGCTGGCCTAGCAAAGCCAGTCACTCCAAACAGATATGCTTTGGGCATTACCAATGCTTTAGACAACTTTTGAGAGAGACTGTTTTTTTGAGATTCTAGCATTAGACGCCTATATAATAAATTGTTTTCATAGCCATCTAATTCGTAAATAGTAGGTCTTTCAAAGGTATCCTCTTCCTTAACCTCCACTCCTGTTAGAACAGATAACAGCCTTCTCAATCTCACTCCATCACTCATTAGCTCTTCTACTTTAAGTTCTAACTCGGCCAAAGCTGCCTCTATCTTTAAAACTTCTACATAAAAAATTTTGCCTTGATTGAAACTCTCTTTCAACTTATTTAAATCTACCTCTAAAATAGCCTTATTGCTCTCTAATATTTTAAGAGATTCATTAAGTAAAAGGAGAGAGAAAAAAAGATTATCTGAACTATTTTCCAAAATAATTTTTTGCTGCTCTAAATTGAGATTGGCTATAGCATTTTCATTTGAAATCAACTCCTTTTTAATAATATACTCGCCACCTAGGTAAATATTCTGCTTTACCACTATACCTGTCCTATACTGCTCTTTAGAGAGAGGAATAAAATCGAACCCAGCATTCAAAGCGCTATTGGGGTTGGGCGTGTCTGATTGATATGAGAATATTGCAAAACCAGTTGCAGAGGGAGTAACCAACTTCCGCAACAACTCCCCTTGTGAATCAGAAATAGTTGATACAACAGCACTCATATCTGTAATAGAGCTGTTGTTAATAGCATAATCTCTACATTGCTTAAGAGTAAAAGAGCTCTGCCCCAATAAATCTTTAGAGAAATGTAGAGATATTATTAGCAAAAAAATAGTCGAAAAAAATCTCACATAACTAGATTAAAAGTAGTAGCTAAAACCAATATTAATACTAATTTGAGTATATTTTAATTTATGGTCGTACCCCTCTAAGTTACCTCCAGCTAACTTAGTACTAAAAGTTACCATAGGCTCAATAGTTAGTTTTGGAAATATCTCATGAGAAAAGCCAGCGTGCACCAGCCCATCAATCAAAGTTGTACTCTCTTCCACTATTTTACCATTCAATAAATTTAGGCCTGCACCTGCAAAAAAACCATTGTCAAAGTACTTCCTAGCTGTTCCTCCAAGAGTAACTGCAGACAATTTATCTTCATCTAATTTAAGTGATTGTAATGCAAAAGAGCCTAAAATCACAACATTGTCTAGTATAGCATATCCTCCCAAAAGAGAGAGCCCTATACGGTTCATTTTAATGCTCTCATCTGAATCTCCAATTTTATATGAGACACTATTAAAACCTAGATTCGTAAGTTGAGTACTTAAAATCTTACTCCCTTTTGGTACTAACTGCGCCTGCAGTGTGCCAATACAGAGCAGTGAAACCATCAATAGCGAAATAATTTTTTTCATAGCTTATAATTTAATTAAGATTAAAACTGAATTAAAAGTAACACTATTATAGATGATTTTTAAAAAAAACTATCACCAATTTGTAAATTAGAGGCTATTGTACATTTTGGTTATAACTTTCATAGAAATGGCAATGAACAATAGAGATATCTTTGGGATAAAAAGTAAAAAAATTATATCTTAGTGAAAGTAAAACCCACATTAAAAACCTACTCAAACAACTCTATGGAGAAGAAATACGAAGTTCTTAAATCTATATGCGAAACTAGGAAAAGTTGCCGGAGCTTCAAGCCAGATATGTTCCCAGAGGAGTGTATTGAGCAAATTCTAAATATTGCACATAAATCTCCCTATGCAAACGGTAGAAAGAACTGGGAGGTGATTGTAATAAGAGAGAAGCCAATTATTGAATTGATGTCAAAAACAGTAATCTCTTCAATAGAGAATATTAGTGATCAAATGGACCAAGATCTCTCTTTTCTCTTTAAGAACTACAGTAAAAACTTCACCTTCTTTAACAAAGCTCCTGTTATTTTCATTCCAATATTTCGTATTTCGCCAACTATACAGTCTATTTTAAAAGATAATATTACCCCAGAGATGTTGCTGTGGGAAAGAGACAATTCGGTTAAATCTATCTCTTGTGTATCTATGCTACTAATACTTGCTGCAGAGAGCTTGGGGCTTAACTCATGTTATATGACAGGCCCTCTGCTAGCTCAAGAAGAGCTTGCCCAAATTTTAAAACTACCCACAGGAAGGTTAATTGGATCTATAATACCCGTTGGATACTGCAACAATTAATATCTTTATTAAACAATAAACTATGAACATAGAGTATAAACTTAGAGAAATTTTAATGCCAATTTTAGGCATTCAAACCATTGAAGAGCTGGGGCCAGAGAAATCTCTGGTTAAAGATCTTGGAGCAGAGAGTATAGATTTTGTAGAGATCCTCTATATGATAGAAACTCAATTTGGAGTTAAAATTAAAATTCAAGAGATAGCCCTTACAGAATATTCAGCTCAAGTAGACAACCTAGAAGGTGGTAAAATAACAGCAGAAATTGCAGCCAAAATGAATGAAGATTTTAAGACGTCTAAATTTGAAGAGGGGCAATCTGTAAAAGACCTATTTGAATCATTTACCATTAGAGACTTTGCAGTACTTATTGAAAGAAAAATTAACTCTCAAGACAAATAACCATGAGATTCTATTTGGTAGATCGTATAGATGAAGCATTCCTAGGTAAATATGTTATAGGGCGCAAATGTGTCTCTATGAGCGACGATATTTTCAATGAACATTTTCCTAGTTTCCCAATATTCCCAGGATCTCTTATTTTAGAAGGGCTAGCACAAATATCTGGACTATTCTTTGAGTATATGATAGTTCAACAAAATCTTAGCCAAAAACGAGCTGCTCTCACCTTGGTTAATAGAATGAAATATAGACGAATGGTTGTTCCCGGAGATTGTCTAACATATAGAGCAGATATTAAGGTGTTCTACCCAGATGAATATGCTGTAGTAGCCGTAACAGCAACATGCGAAGGAAAAGTTTGTGCCGAGGGGGAACTAATGTTTGGTTTTGTAGACATTATGGATGCTCAAATGAAAGAACAAGCAAAAAGACTAATGGAAAAAGCATTTCAAAACGCAAAGATTATTTCTTAACAATGAGAATAATATACAAAAAATACCTCCCTAAAGAAGATATTCCTGTCTATGATTTCGTAAGAAAACGGAAGCTTGTTAAATATTATACACGAGATACAATGGCTGCAGTAGTATGCACTGGATTACTTCTTAAGGGCCAAGAAGTGTCTGAAGAGACTCCTTTCTTCTTCTCTAATTCAGAAAGTGAAATGATGGATTACTATAGAGATGCATGTATAGCTTTTGATCAAAAGAGAATCCCATTTACTACTCACGATTTCATAAAAATAGCAGTACCCTCTATTTCTCCTCTATCTCATTTCAAAATGATGCGAAATATGGCTCACTGTTTTATCTCTATTGAATATGGGCTAAAAGGAGATAATGCTGCCCTTTTAGGATCTGCTTCGGGGCTCCTCTACTCGGCACTTCTAGCAGATACAGATAAAGAGGTCTATATAGGAGCAGGAAAACTTCATGTAAACGGCACTGCCGAAGCAGGTTTTGGCATACTACTACCTTATGAACTCAAAAACCACAGAATGTTAGACTCTAATAGCGAGGCTATCAATTTTTTTAGACAATTTCACAACTTTAAATAGTCTATAATGGCAGTTGTAATTACATCAATCAAAGTTAGATCTCCATTAGGATGTACTCTAGAGGAGTGCATGAAAAACATAGAATTAGGAAAACGTTGTATTAGTACTATTGAAAACTTTAACACAGCTGGTTTCCAGACAACGGCAGCGGGAGAGATTAGGTGTAACGGCAAAGTAGTAATTACAGAGCCAAATATAGATCGCAAAAATTTTTTCTTAGACCAAATTACTACCGAATTAAGAAACTCTACCTCATTTGATAAAAAGTATAATCCCTCGGAAATTGCAATGAATATTGGAAGCGGGCTAGACTATGTAGATATAGAAAACTTATATAAAAATAGAGAGTTTACATATCCAAAAACAGCTCACCTACCTTCTCATTATAAAAGTAACAAGCAAATTACAGAGATAGCAGCAAAAAACAACATCAAAGGAGGGTGTAATGTTTTTGTAGCAGCTTGTGCTGCATCTACTCAGGCTATTGGGCTCTCATATAAGATGGTGAACAGGGGAATAAAAGAGGCAGTAATAACTGGAGGAGCAGACTCCATGGTAAATCAAATAAACTATCTGGGATTTTACAATTTAGGAGCAATGGCCACCGCAAAAGAGGGTGAAGCTCCATATATCTGTAAACCTTTTGATAAAAACAGGAGTGGAACTATATTAGGAGAGGGTGCCATAGTAATACTGTTAGAAAATAGCAAAAAAGTAAAACAAGAGAAAATAATTGCACAAATTGCTGGTTATGCTTCTACTATGGATGCCTATGCAGTAACAGACCCAGACCCTTCTGCAAAATCTCTAGCCAGAGCAATTTCAAACGCTCTTAAAAGCGCCTCAATTACTCCAGAAATGATAGATTGTGTACATCTTCACGGGACTGGCACCTACAAAAATGCCCCCGCAGAATATAAAGCTCTTGCGCAAATATTTAAAGAGAGAGTGAAAGAGCTCCCTGTTTACTCATTAAAAGGGCAAATAGGCCATATGATAGGCTCCTGTGGAGCAATGGAAATGCTGGGTGTTATCTACTCAATTCAAAACCAAGTTGTATTACCTACAATTAATTTTTCTGAACAAGACCCCCATGCACCTCTTTATGTAATAAAAGAGAAACCACTATCTATTCCAATCAATTATATATTAAAATTAAACTCCTCATTTGGAGGTGAAAACACTGCACTTATAATTAAAAAATATGAATAAGTTTTAATAATATGGGACATATTGTAATTACAGGAGCGAGTTCAGACATTGGTTTAGCAATAACTAAAGAGCTTTCAGTATTAGATAAACCAATGATTTTGCACTGCAGTAAAAACAGAGAAGCCCTCAAAGAGTGGGAAGAGAGAGCTACAATAATCTCTGCCGATTTTTCCTCTAATAGTGAGCTAGATTTTTTTATTTCTAAACTTGGAGATGTAGAGATATTGGTAAATGCTGCAGCTTCTACCGATACTAACCTAATTCCCTATATTACAAGCGAGTCTCTAAACAAAACAATTCAAATAAATATAGTTGCATTTACTAAAATAACTCAAGCCGTAATTCCTAAGATGTGCATTAATAGAAGAGGAAATATAATAAACATCTCTTCTGTAACAGCTAAAAAAGTATATAGAGGTCAAGCAATATACGCTGGCTCTAAGGCATATATGGAGGCTTTCACTAAAGCAATTGTTGCAGAATATGGGAAAAAAGGAGTAAGAAGCAACTGCGTTGCTCCTGGAAGTATTAACTCTGGAACATTAAAGCGTATGGGTAGTGTAACCGAAGAACAGATAAAACAACTAAATGCAGTTGGCAAACTGGGCTCTCCTAAAGATGTAGCAAAGGTGGTTCGTTTCCTTTGCAACCCAGACTCCTCTTACATTAATGGAACTGTAATAGAGACAAATGGAGGCCATTGGATGGGAATATAAAGCCAATAAACTACAGTTATGAGATTTGTTTGAGCATAATTTTAAAAAAAGGGTTACTTTCACACTCCTCCTTAAGAGAGGTTGGCTCTCCATGACCACAATAAATTTTAGTCTCCTTAGGAAGTCTCACAATTTTCTGCTTCAAAATTTCAATTAAAGAAGCATATCCATTATTAGAAAACCCAAGCCCTCCCTTTATAATAGTATCCCCCGAAAACAACAACTTCTCTGAAGGAAAATAGAAGCAGACAGAGCCTTCTGAATGTGCAGGAGTATGCATTACTTCCACTTTAATAGTACCAAAATTCAACTCTATATTCTCTTCAAAAAGATTGTGAGATTTAGTAAAAGGGTGAATCATATTAACATTGTAAATAGAAGCACTCTTTTGTGCTGTTAATAACTCTATTGCATCTTCTTTATGCAGCCACGCCTCAATATTAAACTCCTTGCAAATAAAAGCAGCTCCTAAAATATGATCGAAATGGCCGTGTGTAAGTAATAGAGCTAAAGGCTTTAAGTTATTACCATAAATAAATTCTTTAAGCTGCTCTTGCTCTAGCTCTGAGTTACAGCCCGCATCTACAATAACACACTCTCTATTTTGAGCCCACACAATGTATGTATTTTGACTCATACTATTGAAAACAAAGCTCTTAACAGCTAGCATAATATCTATCCTAAATTAGTTACTATAATTATTTACACCTTAAAGATAGTAAAAAACTACAGCAACACTACTCCTGTCTCTCTCATTTTAACACGTTCTTCTTGAGACCATATTCCTACTTGAACCTCTCCAATATGTCTTTTTTTAAGCATAAACATACACATTCTAGATTGGCCTATCCCTCCACCTATACTTTGTGGGAGCATCCCAGAAAGCAACATCTTATGAAAATGAAGACCTGCTTTCTCTTCACACCTCTTTAGAGATAGCTGGCGCATTAAAGAGTCTCTATTTACCCTAACACCCATTGAAGAGAGTTCAAGAGCACACTCCAAAGTAGGGTGCCAAACAATAATGTCTCCATTCAATCCATAATATCCATCTTCATTAAGGGTACTCCAATCGTCGTAATCGGGAGCACGGCCATCGTGAGGTTCTCCCTTAGAGAGCTTATTCCCTATCCCAATAATAAAAATAGCCCCATGTTTAATAGAGGCTGCCCTCTCTCTCTCTTTTGGAGTTAAAAGCGGGTACTCATCTAAAAGCTCCTGAGAGTGAATAAATTTTATATTTTCAGGTAAAACAGGCTCTATATCTGGATAGGCTTTATAAACCTCTTGCTCAGTACACTTCATAGCCTTATAAATTAAATTAACAGCAGTTTTCAAATAATCTAAAGTTCTACAAGACTCACTCATGCACTTTTCCCAATCCCATTGATCTACATAAACAGAGTGTAAATTTGTATACTCTTCATCTGGTCTTAAAGCCTTCATATCTGTTACAATGCCCTTTTCTCTCTCTACTCCTAAATCCATTAATCTAATCCTTTTCCACTTTGCTAGAGAGTGAACCACTTGGGCCTGCTGCCCACCTAAAGCTTTCACAGGAAAAGAGACAGGGCGCTCTACTCCATTAAGCTCATCGTTAATACCAGTTCCATCAAGCACTGCAATAGGAGACGATACCTTTACAAGGTTTAAATTCTGGCAGAGATGCTCTGCAAATCTCTCCTTAACAAAAGAGATTGCAACTTCGGTTTCTAGCATTTGTACGTTAATCATAGTTTTGTTGCTTATAGTTTATAACAAAAATAGCCTCCCAAAGATTGGGAGGCTATTTAACATTAATATTTAGTCTATCTAATGCAATAATCTCCCAGCCCGAATATGATTATTATTCAGATTGTTATTAAGAAGATTATTGTTAAGATTTATCATTCTACTGTGTTTCTATCTAACTACGAAAGTATAACTAATATTTTAAATATCCAACAATTTAAATTAATTGTTCACATCTTTAACAATTACATCGTGGGCTCCACCCTCTATTATACTAGTAGAAGATACCATAGTAATTCTTGCATTGGCCTGTAAATCTGGCAATGTAGTTAAACCACAACTGCACATAGTAGATTTTATTTTCCCGAGAGTTATCTCTAGATTATCTTTAAGTTTTCCTGCATAAGGTACATAGCTATCTACTCCCTCTTCGAACTTAAGACTGTTTTTTCCTCCCATGTCGTAACGTTGCCAGTTACGAGCTCTGTTAGAACCCTCTCCCCAATACTCTTTTACATAACTACCCCCAACTATCATCTTTCTTGAAGGGCTCTCATCAAAACGTGCAAAATAACGGCCCATCATTAAAAAATCTGCCCCCATAGCTAATGCTAGCGTCATATGGTAGTCTTGAACAATACCTCCATCTGAGCAGATAGGAATATAAACACCAGTCTCTTTAAAGTACTTATCTCTTGTCTTAGCAACTTCAATTAAAGCAGTTGCCTGGCCTCGGCCTATTCCCTTTTGCTCTCTGGTAATACAGATAGAGCCTCCTCCAATACCAACTTTTACAAAATCGGCACCAGCCTCGGCCAAATAGAGAAACCCATCTTTATCTACAACATTTCCTGCTCCAACCAGAACATCACTCCCATAATTCTCTCTTATAAAAGCAATAGTCTCTTGTTGCCACTCAGAAAAACCATCTGAAGAGTCAATACACATTACATCTACTCCTGCCTTTACTAATGCCGGAACCCTCTCTCTATAATCTTTAGTGTTAATTCCAGCTCCAACAATTAATCTTTTATTTGCATCTAGGAGCTCATTGGGGTTCTCTTTATGACTATCGTAATCTTTACGAAAAACAAAATATTTTAATTTGTTGTTTTTATCAATAATTGGTAAAGTATTTAATTTATTGTCCCAAATAATATCGTTGGCCTCGGTTAAGGTCACACCATCTCTTGCAGTAACAAGCTTCTCGAAAGGAGTCATAAACTCTTTAACTTTTTTATCTAAAGGGTCTACATCTACTCTGTAATCTCTACTTGTAACCAAACCCCTCAGAACGCCAGTAGGAGAACCATTATCTGTAACTCCTGTTGTAGAGAAACCTGTCTCTTTTTTAAGTGCTAGCAAATCTGCTAAAGTGCTTTCAGGAGAAATATTGGCTCTGCTCTCTACAAACCCCGCCTTATATTTTTTTACCTCATGCACCATTTTTACCTGGTTTTCTATAGGCTGAGAGCCAAAAATAAATGAAATTCCACCCTCTTTAGCCAATGCTATTGCTAAGTTACTATCAGAAACAGATTGCATTATTGCCGAAGCAAAAGGGACGTTCAGTGAAATTTTAGGCTTCTGGCCTTTTTTAAATTTCACCAAAGGTGTAACTAAAGAGACCCCATCTGGAGTGTGCTCCTTTGTTGTTAATCCGGGGATTATAAGATATTCGTTGAAAGTTCTAGAAACTTCATTAAAGATATTTGCCATAATATTCTTGTGATAAGTTTTACAAAAATATCAAAATCATTTGCTAAATCACAATTAATGTGAAATTGATTTCCCAATTGAGTAGGCATCTCCCAGTTTTTCACCAACTTTATAGTAAGATTTACTCCCAATAGAGCCAAATAATATTAGCAAAAAAATTATTTAAAAGAGTATGCCTGTAAGCCTATACGAAAAACAGAGATTCGTCTGAAAAAATACATATTGTAGTAATCTTGCCCAATATAGATATTTGCAAAGAGGCTCACATCGGATAGGAACTTTGGTTTATAGGCAATTGTAAATGAAAAATTAAGACGCTCTTTAATATTAAAAAAAGAGGCATTGTTGAAATCGCCAAACATCCAAGTTGTCTCTATACGTGTTTGAATAGCAGGAGTCTTATCTAGAATAAGTTTTTTATAACTTTTATAACTGGGGAACCTAAAAATTCTCAAGTTATTATGCCATCTCAAGTTGCTATATCTACCCCTTAACTCCTCTTCATGCCCCAAATCTAAATGGTACTCTAAAGAAGTTTGAAAATACTCATTTGTATTAGTAAAAGGGACTATATTTTTATTAAAAAACATCCCTAACTCCAAGTAATTCGTAGCAAAATTACCAGTGATAACATTATAACTCCCATCTTTATTAAAAAACTCCCCATCCTGCCCATTAGAGTGATGAGCAATATTTAAAAAGAGATATTTTACATTTTCTACAGCTCTACTACTTAGCTGATGATAGAAAGTAATATGAGGCATGTAACTAGGAGTTCTTACAGGAAAAGATTTCTCTGAATACATCCTAATCATTATAGCCGGAGAGAGAGTAGCTCCCCATCTAGAGTCCTTACTAGTTCTTAAGAGAAAATAGGGCGAAATAAGAGCTTCAAAAATTAGAGGCTCAACATTACCAAACCCCTGGCTAAATGTAATATAACTATCGGCCTGGTTAGCTCTAATTGCCTTAAAGAAAAAGTTCTCATTCAATAAAAGAGAATCTTCCTGCGCAAATAAAGAAGTATGAGCAAAAAAAACAATGACAAATAGAATGGGCACTCTCTTCATAGTTGTTTGAATGTTCAAAAAAGCTTTCATTATTTAAATATCTAATTACTCTGTTTTAGGTAGGTTAAAGAGTGCCGAGTCAAATTTATAATCGCTAAAATTTATTTTATAAAACAAACGGTATAAAACAGGTACATAGAGCAGTGTTATTACCGTAGCAAAAAGAAGCCCAAATATTATTGCAAGCGCAAGCGGCTCCCAAAGTAAATCTCCAGAAAACCACAAAGGCAACATACCAAGCGACGTTGTTAAAGTAGTAAGCAACACAGGCCTAAACCTATTATGAGCAGCCCTAATAATAAGATCTCTTTTATTGGCACTGGGGTCTTCTGCAAACTCTACATCTATTCTATCAATCAAAATAATTGCATTGTTTACAACAATCCCAGCCAATGCAATTACCCCCAGCACACCAAAGAAACTAACAAAAGAGCCACCTATAAACCAACCAACAACAACCCCAATAATACCAAGAGGTATAGAGATACCAATTATAATTGTTTTACGAATAGAGTTAAATTGAAGCACAAGCAAAAATATAATTATAAAAAAAGCAAAAGGTAAGTTGGCAAAAATAGCGCCTAAGTTCTCTGCTTTATCTTCATCTTCACCACCAAATTCATATTCATAACCTATATCCCAAGTAGCTTTTTGCTCTTCCATATATGAGTCCATCTCTTTAAAGATATCTGCTGCTGTGTAACCCTCTATAAGATATGCCCCCACAGTTAAACTCCTTTCAAGATCTTTTCTAATAATTTTAGAAAACTGCCACTCTGTAGAGATAGTAGCAATCTCTGCCAAAGGAACATAACGCCCAGCTTGGGCAGAGTAGATATTAAAAGCAGTTAACTCTTCAATATTATTATCTACACCATAATCACTCTTTAAAAAAATAGGAATTCTCTTATTCTCTTCTCTAAACTCACCAACCCTCATCCCAGACATTCCACTGTTCAAAGCCATAGCTGTCTCCATATTTGTTAGCCCAGCTCTTCTAGCCTTATGGGGGTCTATATCTATATAGAGTTTTTTAATCTTAGGCCCCCAGTTATCACTAACATTTTTAGTCCCATTTACTCCACGCAACCTACCCTTTACCTGCTCAGAGATAAACTGAAGCTTGTCTGAGTCACTACCAGAAATCCTTATCTCTACAGGAGTACCCGAAGCACCCGCACCAGTGAGCCTATTCACTCTAATAAGAGCATCGGGAATACTATTCATACAGAAGCTATCTACCTTTGCTATTATATAATCATTGTCTTTATCTCCCGAAGTATTAAGTAACATATGGGCATAACTAGATTTTGCCTCATTTTTAAAATAACCCAAATCATAGGGTTCAGGCCCTTCTCCAATAAATGCCGAGTAGTCAAGAACTCCCTTATCACTGGCACTTAACTTAGAATCAACTAATAGATGCTGGTCTATAAAGTTTCCAATATCTTTAACAGCCTTCTCTGTATACTCAATTTGAGTGCCCGAAGGAAACTCAATATCTACAGTAACCAAATTACGATTACTATCTGGAACAAGCTTAAACGGTATAAACTGAATTGAAAAGAGGGCCAATGCAAACAGAGCAATAATGAGAGAAAGAAATCTTGCGGGTCTCTTCAAAACTCTAACCAACAACTTATTATACCATAAATTTGCCTTAACAATAGCTTCATCTACTATAACACCCCATTTACCCTTGCTCTTATTACTAGACTTTACAATAAGAATAGCCAACATAGGAATCAAAGTAAACGCAAGCACCCAAGATGCAAGCAAAGTAGTACTTACAACCCAAAATAACTGAGAAGAGATCTCTCCCATAGGTGTATTGGCAAGAGCAAACGGAAGAAATGCAGCCGATGTTGTAAGTGAAGAGATTAGCAGAGGAATAGCAAGCACCCTCCCAGAATAGATGCTAGCCTCAAGAGTTGTCATCCCCTTTTTCATGCTTACCAAAATAGACTCAGAGACCACAATACCATTATCTACAAGCAACCCCAAAGAGATAATCAAAGCAGCCAAAGAGACTTTGTTAAAACCTAAATCTAGCAATCCCAAGAAAAAGAATGAAGTCAAAATAACCATTGGCAATAGAGATGCCACCAAAGAACCAGTTCTTAGCCCAAGAAAAACAAGCATAACAGAAAGTACAATTATTATACTCTGTACAAGATTAACCAAGAAGTCATTTACCTGCCCATCTACAACACGGTCTTGAGAAGCAGACCTCACCAACTCTACCCCAAGAGGCATACTCCTATTAATTTGCTCTATACTTTCATCTACCTCTTTGCCCATACGAACAATATTTGCACCATCTTTTAATGACAAGAAAAGAGCAATTGCAGGCCGTCCATTTACTGTTACAACTTTTTCCCTTGGAGAGAAATAGTCTCTATATATCCCTTTGGTTAAATCTTCTAAATAGACAAACACCCCCCCAGAAGTTGGAATCATTATCTTTTTAATATCTTCTAAAGAGTCAAAATTGCCCGAAGGAACCAAAGAAATACGCTGCCTACCAATATTTACCTCTCCACCAGGTTGCAAAATATTACTCGCATAAATAATATTTCTAATCTTATTAACATCTACCCCATAATGGGCAAGCTTCTTATCTTCAAATTCAATATAGATTATCTCTTGTTGGATGCCTCCATACTTAATTTTAGAAACATCGGGCAAAGAGAGAAGCTGTTCCCTCGCATCCTTTGCATAATCTTCCAATAACTTATATGAGACACCATCGCCCGTAACTCCCAATATAATTCCATAAACAGTACCAATATCTTCATCTTTAACAATAGGCCCCATAATGTTCTGTGGCAGATACATTCTATTATCGGCAACCTTATTCCTTAGAACAGTCCATACAGATTGCAACTCGCTACCACTTACATCTGTAATAAGCTCTAAAGTAATCACAGATAGCCCTGGCCTAGATTCACTACTAATTGTCTTAACCTGCGGAATTTCCCTAAGAACCTCTTCAAGAGGGTCTGTTACCAAAGACTCCACCTCAATAGGGCTAGCACCCGGGAACCCAGTAACAACAGTAGCAAACCTCACGGTATATGGAGGCATACTGTCTCTCTCCATTTTAAAATAGTTAGAGACTCCAAACGCAGCCACCAATAAAATAGCTATAATGGTAATTCTGCTATTATTTAATGTGAGTTTTGTAAGATTCATAATATTAAACGTACTTTTTTACCCTCAAATAAATATGAGAGCCCAGCTGTTATCACAAGTTCTCCTCTCTCTAACCCATCTAAAATCACATATCCACTCTGTTTTAAATCTCCCAACACAACACCCCTTTTAGATACATGATAAAACTCTTCTAAAGAGTCCTTTACAGCAACATAAACATGATCTCCCGAATAGTCATGCGCCACAGCATGGGCACTCACAACATACTCTACAGCCTCACTATTTTGCACAACCATCTCTACCATAACACTCATCCCAGAAAACAACTCACCCACAGGGTTATTAACCTCAATAACAACAGGGTATGCCTGGGTGTTGGCAACGCCCAAGCTCAATTCTTTAATAACACCACAATATCTTTTATCTGTGGCAGAGTTAAGATAGATATTCACACTATCTCCTCTTTTGATTTTGCCAATTAAGTTTTCTGGCACAGAAGTTTTAACCTCAATAGCAGACAGTCCAGAGAGCACAGCAATAGGCATCCCAGCCCCAACAATCTCCCTCTCTTTTACAAAGAGAGCAGAGACTATCCCACTAAAAGGCGCTCTTAAATAGGTGTAATCCAACTGGTTTCTAGCCCCCTCTACCTGTAAAGCAGCACTATTTCTCATACTCTCTGTAGAGGCCAACTGCATTTTTGACTTCTCGTAATCACTTATAGAGAGATTCCCATTTATATACAGCTTTTCTACTCTGGCGAATGCCGCTTTAGCAGCTACAAAATTAGCCTCGGCACCCTTTAAAGCAGAGAGCGACCTATTATAATTCAAAGCATAATCTGAATTATCTAAAGTAGCTATTACAGCTCCCTTTTTTAGGGTATCTCCCAACTTTGCTCTTAGATTATCTATTGTGCCAGCTACTTTAAAACTGAGCCTTGGCTCCTGAGAAGATTGTACTACACCAGGAAAAGAGAGGGTACTAGAACTACTAATTTGCCCCACTTTTTCATAAAATACCGGAGGTACAAACTGGCCTACCTCTTTTTTACTACTACACCCTGCAGTTGATAACAAGAGAGCAAATATATATATGTAATTAATTTTCATACTATCTATTTAAATAAGTTAACATTAAATTTCTATATCTATTTTTTTCGTTCTTACTATCTAAAAAAGTGTATCTTCCTTGCAAACGTTCTGTTTTTATAAAATCTAAAGCATACTGGTATTGAGCACTCAACGCCATAATTTTAGTTTTTAACATTGCATTTTGAGCATCTATCAATTGCGATATATTTACTACTCCTGTCAAATAGGCATCTTGCACCATATTGTAATTTGCTTGGGCAGCATTAAAAGCCCTTTCTGCTAGCTTTACCTCTTTATAGGAAGCGCTTAAAAACTGAACATTTGAGAAGACAGCTCTACTTAACTTATTCAAGAGATTTCTCTCTTCTAAAGCTATTTTCTCTTGTTCTATCTTGGTTTTTTTAACCTCTTCTCTTTTTCTTCCCCCATCAAAAAGTGAAAGAGATAGCCTTATGCCCACATTCCAAGTAATATCATCTGGTGGCGGAGGTATAGGTAGTTGTGCATTACGGTAAACTCCCTCTCTAATAAATGCCTGGTCTGCTCCAGCAATGAGCGCCACCTCGGGTATATATTGTTGGGCCTGGTACATACTTAACTTTCTATCTGCAATATAACCTGCACTCTCAACAACCTTTAGTTCAGGAGAGTTTATATACATCTGGTCAATAATTAGCTGCGCATATTTATCTATACTCTCTGCACTACTCATAAACATTTCCATTACCTCTTGATTCTCCATAGCTATTTCAGAGATAGTGAAATTAGCTGGAGTAGATATGGGGCTGTTTAAAGGCATGTCCAGAACTTCGTTCAAATTATACATTGCAGATTTATATTGAGCCTGCGCATCATTAAATGCCATTTTGTTCATACTAAACTCACTCTCCCACCTGTTTACATCGGAAAAATGAATATCTCCACTCTTTTCCCTAAACTTTGCCAATTCTAAATTTTTAATAGTGGCATTTACATTCTGGTTCATAACTTTAAGATTATTTGCACAGAACATTAACGCCATATATGCGCTTGAAACATTGAGAATTATATCTAAAGATGTTTTTGAGTTTTCGTGCTCTTCCATTTGAGAAACAAGCTTCTTTATTGCAATATTTGCATAGGCCGCTTCTGAATAGATTACCTGCTTTAGTGAGAGTGATCCTGTAAATGTAAACTCCCCTCTTTGCCCCATAGAGGCTCGGGCTAAGTTCTCACTCAACTGCATTGCTGTTCCAGAAAGTTCTAATTTTGGCAAAATAGCAGATTTAGCTAAGCGCACCTCTTTGTTTGCTAGCAAAAGATCTTGATTTGATATCTTTCCACTTAAATTATTCTCTAGCGCAATAGCTATTGCCTCCTTTAGAGTTAGCTCATCTTTAGAGTGATTCACAACATTAATCATTACTGAATTTTCAAGTAAAGACCAGTTAGGGTATTTTTCGGTTTTTCTTAAACTCTCCATATTTATATAGGGAGTTCTCTCTGCTCCCTCTTTTAGGTTCATAACAAGACCCTCTCCTATTCTTGAAACAGCTACAGCTATTTCTCTAGCAATTTTGTTCAACTGCTCTTGAGTATTAAAAGCAACAGTTGCACCTAACTCCAAGTATTCAAGTCCATTAGTAGCTAAAACAGGAATTTTCTTAGAAGATAAAGAATCCATTATGTGAACAACTCTACTTAATGGAGAGTTAAAAAGAGGGAAAATCACAACAGCATCTACACTGTCTCCCAAAGCAAAGCTACTGTTATTAGCTTCAATAATATCTATAGAGTATTCATGCTCACTTGTATATAACTGCTTTTTAAGCCATACAGAAGAATTGTGCATTTGAGAAGGGATTATTACCCCAAGATGTTTAAAGTTTAGAAATTCATAGAAATACTCTATCTCTTCTTTTAAGTTAAAAAGGAATCTATTGTTTGAGAGAATAGGCTTTTGAGCATTATCATACTCCCCTGCTAAGCTAGAAGAGATTGCTCCTACTGGAATAACAATGTCTATTTGGGAACTATTCAAAAGCGAATCGAAATTTGCTACTACACTCTGGCTATGCCAATTTGAATAAAGTTCTGTAAAGGTGACTCCCCCTTTGGCCTGCATAAGATTGGTAATTTCCTCCTTTATAAGAGTGCTCATTTCACTTGGAAAAGAGCTTGAGGCATCATTTACTATTCCAACATTTAAAGTTTGACCTAAAAGTGAAAGAGGTAATAGAAGAAGAATTATTAAATATATTACAACTGTTTTCATGCTCTTTATTTCTAAATACAACTCAAAGTTAGTTAATGTTCACTAACTATGCAATTATTTTTAAACTAAAGAGATTAAAAACTAAATTCTATTTTTTAGAAATTAACTGTATTAAAGAGCTAGTAAGCAGTTTACCATTAGAAACAAGGTCAAAATTAAATTCAGAGAATTGCCACTTTTTTACAAACAGGCGTAGTGAACCCATTAACATTGTAACAATATGAGAGGCATCTACATCGTCTCTCAACTCACCCCTCTTTTGCCCCTCAACTACATAACTTAAAAAAATCTTATTATTAAAATCTATCACTTCAGATATCTTCCCTGTTAAAGATTTATCATTACGGAAAAGCTCCTCTGAAAAAACCACAGAAGAGAGCGAGGGCATTTTAGCGAATGTCGCAAAATGGCTCTCAAATATCCTTTCAATATTTGAGATAACACTCCCCTCTAAATTAATTTCTCCACCATAAATCTTACTACTGTTCTCTTTTAAAAGATCTAGTAAAGTAACCAAAATAGCTGTTTTACTCTGGAAATGTCTATATATAGCTGGTTCAGACACACCCACAATTTTAGATATATTCTTTATTGTAAACCCTTGAATCCCCTTACTGTTAATGAGCATAATTGTAGCATCAATTATCTCTTGTTGCCTAGCACTAATCATTTAAAAATTAATTTGATTTAGATTACTCCTCTATATCTAATTTGAAACGAGCTAGAGGGGGCCTCTTTGCTCTGCACAAAGAGAGCACACCATCTGCCACTCTAAAGTTGTCTACTAAACGTAACATATCCATAAAAGCTTGCTCATTTTGCGCATCTGGACAAGCCATTAAAGTAGCACCAGCTGGGCCTAGCTTTATTTTATTCCCTTCTAATATCTCATACTCACCAAAGAATCTATTACAGCTATTGCTCCCAGAAAACCTACCTGTTTCCATATTAAATATAATAAAAGCTGTTCTCTCTTCACTACTATTCTTTATAGGATTGCCATTCAATTCGGCAAGAATCCACTTTTTATCTTCCAGCGAATAATCACTTCTATTTTTATGAATAGTATACATAGGAGCTAACTCCCCTCTTACTTGATTTCCTTCACTATCTAATTGAAAAAGAACATTTTCTCCAACCCTATACATAGGTCTGTCACTCTCTGCCATTAGCGTTATAATAGAGCCTGTGCTATCCCAAATAAAAGAACCCTCATCTACAAAAATATTTTCTTCTTTCCCTAAATATTTTAGAACTCTACTAAATGTAGTATCTCGCTTAAGAGTAATTTTAACCTCAATACCCTCACAATCTGCACAAGGAGTTAATCCCTTATAAACTCCATACCAATCTAAGGAGTTAATAGAGGTATGTTCATCTACCTCTTTCTGGTTATTATTGTTCAAGCAAGAGAAGGTTACTATTAGCCCTAAGGCCAATATAAGTGGAGTTAGTATTTTTTTAATTTTCATTATTGTTTTTAATTTATACAGTAATAACCCTAAATTTTTTCTATTGTTTAATCTTAAAGCTCTTTTTGCAAAAACTTCACAATTGCACCATCTTTTTTAGAGAAGCTCCCATTAAAAACAAACTGCTTCTCTTCACCAGAATTTAATAGTAAATAGAGAAATAAATTATCTGGGGTAAAGATATCTCTACTAACAGTTGTAGTTCTCTTGGCAATATTTATACCAATGTGTTTGAATGCATGATACAAAAGCTCGGAGCAGAATATATCTTCACTATCTTCAGTTAACCAATCATAGTCATACTCCCTACCTAAGTAGTTCAAAGCCCCCTCTATAAATGGAGAGACCTCATGCGATGGTTGGTTAAAAGAAAATGAGGTAAAGTGGGTTAAGTAAGAGGAGTACCTCATGTTTGAAAGATTTTTAATTGGATGGACCTGCACACCATCTGCAGTACTATCCAAAACATAAATATCTGTCTCATTCATGAGTGTATCTAACTTTTGATAGAGCTGGGTCTCCTCTCCAAAATAGTTGGCAACTTGCAATTTAGTTCCCAAGAAAATACCCGAATGTTGCCATTTCCCTGGTATAAATTCAGAAATTGCGTAGTTTCTTGTACGAGTGAGAAAAATAGTACCTGGGGGTAAAGACTCAATAATTGGTAGAAGTTCTTTATATTCAATATCTATATTTTGATTGCTATCAATAAGTTCCATCATAGGAATTTGATCAATCTTAATAGTCCCAATCCATTTTATTAATGGTTTTTGAGCAACCATTCTTACACTATCTACTACCTTAACTTTACGAGGAAACAGAAGAGAGAATAGGATGCTAAAAACAAAAGCTCCTACAATAAGTAATATTGCCCTCTTAACATATTTCATAAACTCACAGTAATTGTGTAAATATAGAGCTTTTTAAAAATAAGAGCAAAGAAACTCGCGCTTTTATTAATTTAGATAAGTGAGAAATTTTAGAGGCAGAGTACCCATAAAAGCAAATATGAATGTTATATATATAGAAAAGCAAATATGATTAAGAAAAAAATATTTAAAATCTCGTCAATTATTGCCTCTAAAATACTAGGGGTAAGCAATTCCAAAGATAATAAGCAAGTAGAAGATTGGCTCTATCAAGGAAAGTCTAATAGAGATCTTTTCGAAAAACTAGACAATCCCACCTATAGAGATTCATATAATAAAAATTTAGAAAAATATGACTCTAAGAAAGCTTGGGAAAATATAGAGTACAAGTTACTAGAATCTAATAGTAAAAGAACCATTACGTTTGGTTTCTACAAGTATGCGGCTATTTCACTATTGATGCTCACTATAGGTCTCTCTACATATTACGTTTTTAATAATACGTCACTCATGGTTAAAGAGAGCCCCATTAGCCTAATCTCTTCTAAGGCCAGCCTTACCCTTGCAAATGGAGATGTTATAGATCTATCCAAAGATACCTCCTGTGCAAACAAGCTATCTAATTTTATAGTAGACATAACAAGTGAAACGGTTTTTTATAAATCTAATTTAGATGCAGCTGCTTCCCACCAGAGTAAAACATTAGAGCTAAACACAATATCTACAGATGTTGGTAAAGACTATAAAATAATACTCCCAGAGGGAACTATTGCCCATCTAAACTCTGGTAGCTCTCTAAAATTCCCCTCTATTTTCTCTAATGACTTAAGAGAAGTAGAGGTTACAGGAGAGGTTCTTTTTGACGTACAACAAGATGTTAATAGGCCCTTTATAGTAAAAACAAAGAGTATGTTAATTGAAGTTTTGGGTACATCGTTTAACGTTAACTCATACGAAGATAACAACTCTGTTTACACAACCTTAATATCTGGTTCTCTTAAGGTTACAGACTTTAAAAACTCTGTTATATTAAGCCCTAACCAACAAGCAATATATAGCAAAGAGAACTCTTCCATTACAGTAAAAGAAGTAGAGACAGATATTTACTCTTCTTGGAGTCAAGGAGACTTTGTATTCAAAGATGAAAAACTTATTAATATTATAAAGTCTATTAACAGATGGTATGACTTCAACTTTATATTTAGAGACAATGAGTGCAAAGATATTCGCATAGGAATGAATATCAAAAGAGAAGAGAGTTTTGACAAAATATTTGAGACATTAAAAAACTCTGGACTCTTCTCATTAGAAAAAAGAGGAAAAACATTAATTTTTGGTAAAAAGAAAATATAACATTTAACTATAAATAAACATTTTATGATTAATCGAAACTACCTACTTTTAATGGTAGCACTTTTATCTCTTCAAAGCATTTTTATGCCTAATAAAATTAGTGCCACACAAAATGCTCAAGATCAAAGAGTGACTATTTCTTCAAAGTCAATTTCTTTAGAACAACTGTTATGGGAAATTAAAAAGCAGACAAATGTGAAATTTGTGTATGGCACACAAGATATAGAGAAGGTAACAGACCTCTCTATTAATGTAAAAAAAGAACCTGTTTTAAACGTGCTAGATATTGCACTCAAGGGGACAAATCTATTTTACGAGAAAAAAGATGGAGTTATTTACATAAAGCAACAGGCCCCTTCTACAAAGCCTATAATTGTTAAAGGGATAGTGAAAGGAGCAGACGGGGAATCACTCCCGGGTGCCACTGTTATGGTAAAAGGGACTAAAACAGCTGTAGCCACAGATCTCAACGGTAATTTTACCATTACAATACCTAAAGGAGCGCCAAGAATTTTACAGTTCTCATTTATAGGAATGAAAACTAAAGAAGTAACTAGAATAAACCAATTTCTAGAGATTACTTTGGAAGATGATTCATTTGTAATATCGGAGGCTGTTGTTTTAAGCACTGGTTATCAAAAGATAGACCGTAGACTCTCTACCTCTTCTATTGCATCTATAAGTGGAGACAAAATTCAAGAATCTAATGCTATCTCATTAGACAACATGCTTATGGGTAAAATCCCTGGTATGACCGTATTAAACAACTCCTCTACTCCTGGAGCAACTACAAAAATTAGAATTAGGGGAGTATCTACAATTTCTGGAAATAGAGAACCACTTTGGGTTGTAGATGGAATTATTTTAGACGACCCTGTTCCCCTCTCTACAGAAGAGATTAATAGCTTAGACAATGTAAACTTAATTGGTAATGCTATTTCTGGACTAAACCCAATGGATATAGAGAGTGTAGACGTTCTAAAAGACGCCTCCTCCACAGCAATTTATGGAGTTAGAGCAGCAAATGGAGTTATAGTAGTTACTACTAAAAAAGGAAAGAAAGGAGAGGCAAGAGTAAGCTATTCAACTACTCTCACAGCTACCGAGAGACCCCACTACGGCAACCTACATAGAATGAACTCTAAAGAGAGAATTGAAGTATCTAAAGAGATAGAGCAAAGAGGCCTTTTATACGGCTTTTCACCTGCAAGAGTTGGATATGAAGGGGCCCTTTTTGACCTTTACGATAGAATAATTACAGAAGATGAGTTTCTCGCTAAAGTAAAAAGGATGGAAGAGGTAAATACAGATTGGTTCGATGCTCTCTTTAGAACATCTTTCAGCAACAAACACAATTTATCTGTTTCAGGTGCGTCAGACAAAGTGAACTACTATTTTTCAGAAGCCTATACAGATGCAAATAACACAGTAAAAAACTCTGGGTTAAAACAGTATAATGCAAACATGAAGCTAATTGTAAAACTCTCAGAGAAAGTTACTGCAAACATTCAGTTAAGAGGTTCAATTGCTAAAAAAACTTACCTCCACTCTTCAATCTCGCCATACCAATATGGTTACAATACATCTCGCGCCATCTCTTTGTACAACCAAGATGGAGAGCTAGAGTATTATAATATGAGACAAGGGAATCAACAGCAACTTGTATACAACATCTTAAATGAAATAGACAATTCAGAAAAAACAATTAATAACAGCTCTTTAAATTTTATCTCAAATTTAGAGTGGAGAATAACCCCAGAATTAAGAGTATCTGGAACATTAGGTCTAAACAACTCAGACACACAAGAGAAAGAGTGGTTCAGTGAAAGGAGCTATTATGCTGCCAACCTTAGAAATCTAAACTACGGTACAAAGTTTCCTAGCATGGACCCCGAATCGCCATTTGTAAAAACCCAATGTAAACTCCCTTATGGAGGTGGTCTAAATAGCAACAACACAAATAACTTTAGTTACACAGCTAGGGCCCAGGTAGATTATAGAACAACCCTAAATAACCACCACGAAATATCTGGAGCAGCTGGTACCGAGACTAGGTCTAGCAAATATGCAGGAATAAGGTCTAACCAATTTGGATATATGCCAGATAGAGGAGAGAAATTTATTGCTATTGACCCAGCCTTTTGGCCTCAATACAACAACATGCTTTTAGCAAATCCCAATGTAGTAACAAACAGACTTACAAACGTTGCCTCTTTTTACGGTATAGCAACATATTCATACAAACACAGGTATATAATAAACTTTAACATAAGAGCAGACGGCTCCAACAAGTTTGGTCAAGACAAAAGTGCAAGGTTTTTACCAATATGGTCACTCTCTGGAAAGTGGAACATCTACAACGAATCATTTATGAGAGATATTGGATGGATGAACGAATTAGCAATAAAAGGCTCATATGGGGTTCAAGGTAATGTCTCAGACGATCAAACCCCAAGCCTAATAATTGAAGGAGGCCCACTTGAAACACTCTCACAGGAGTACCTTTCATACCTCTCTAAATTACCAAACCCAATGCTAAAATGGGAAAAAACAAAAGCATATAACGTAGCTGCAGAGTTTTCTCTCTTTAAAAACAGAGTATCTGGTACTGTAGAGTATTATTACAAAAAAGGTCACGACCAAATAATCTCTAAAAAAGTATCTCCAACAACAGGTATGACAAGTATGTCTCTAAATGCAGGAGATATAACAAACAAAGGGTATGAGTTAATAGTAAATGTTATACCTGTAAGAACAGATAAGTTTACTTGGTCTTTCTCTGTTAACGGAGCAAAAAACACCAATAGTGTAGTTAAATCTGGAGTAAAAGACGATTATAGCTACCTTGAGTATCTTAACGGAACAGCCATTCTAGAAGGAGTTCCAATTAATACTTTTTACTCATATAAATATGGAGGCTTAGACATAAACGGATTCCCTACTTTCTTAGATACAGAAGAGAACGAAGGAGAAACAAAAGAGAGTATGTACAATAAAGTATTTGCACTATCTGGTAGCCGTATTCCCGATATTCAAGGAGGTATAGGCACTATGTTTAAATACCAAAATTGGTCTGTAAATCTATTCTTCTCATATAGTATTGGCTCAAAAATAAGATTAAACAATCTATATAGCGATAGCGGCCAAAAACTGCCTCAACCTCAACAAAACATGTCAGATGAATTTGTTAACAGATGGAGAAATCCAGGAGACGAACTAATAACTAACATACCTGTACTTTCAGATCAAGACCTTAGAATGACAGGTTCTGCCTCTGGTAGAGAGATAGTAATTGCAAACAATATGTGGGAAATGTATAACAAGAGCGACTTGAGAGTAGTCTCTGGAGATAACCTAAGATTAAGAAGCGCCTCTTTAAGATATCAGCTACCTACAAAGTTTTGCAACCAAATTGGCATAAATAATGCGAGCTTAAGACTAGAGGGAAACAACCTATTTGTAATAGCTTCTAAAAAGCTTAATGGACAAGACCCAGACCAAATTGCATTGGGTGCGCAAGCATCTCCACCACTACCATCATTTTCACTAAGTATAGATATAACTCTCTAACAAGTAATAGATAAAACAATGAAAAATAACATTAAATATATACTCATACTAAGTCTAATTATACTACTAGGCTCCTGCGATAAGTTTCTAGAAGAGACCTCTCAAGACGAGATTATCCCAAAAACCGTAAATGACTACAGCGAGTTTCTATTTGGAGAAGCCTACTTAAGAGACTACAAAGTTGTTCATGAATATCTAGAGTTAATGACAGACGATGTTCAAAGCCACTATAGCAGACCTAGAGTTATTGCAAATGACACCAGAGAAAGTGGTTTTGGCTATTACACATGGCAAGAACACCCAGAGACTTCACTTAGTGGTGTAATAAAAAGCGATAAAACCTGGCAAACATATTACAGATGTATTTTAATTAGTAATATGGTTTTAAATGATTCAGATAAAATAAGAGGAGACAAATCAGATATAATTAGACTCAAAGCAGAAGCACACATGATTAGAGCCTACTCCTATTTTATGCTAGTAAACTTATATGGAAAACCATACAATGCAAACACCGCAGACGAAGATTTAGGAGTTCCAATAAACGAGATGACCTATATGGCAGATGTTAAATTAGTTAGAGAAAGTGTATTGGCTAACTACAACTACATCATAAAAGAGATGGAGACAGCTATAAACTATTTTAAAGACGCACCTGGCGAAAAAAATATATTTCGCTGGAACCTAAGTGCTGCTCAGCTTTTCGCTTCTAGAGTATATCTCTATATGAAAGATTACCAAAAAGCAGAATTTTATGCCACTAAGATTATGGAGACCAACCCATCTCTATACGATTTAAACATAAAGGCAGCCGATGCAACTGCTGCTGCAAAGAACTTCTTAAACTCTTCTAACCCAGAGATTTTATTTTCATATGGCGATTACTACATCGTTTACTACTCATCTGCACCAAATGGATGTTTCCCAGCATCTGAATCTCTAAAGAGTGCCTTTGCAGCTAATGACTTAAGGTACAATAGGACAACTGGAGCATTTGTGAGAGAGCAGGGTAATTTCTTTGGCAAGCAGTACACCACCTTTAAAAGTGGCTCTAAAACAACAACTCAAGTTTATGGCTTTGCAGTGAGAACTGCCGAGGCTTATCTTAACAGAGCAGAAGCCTATGCAATGCAAGGGAAAGTAGAGTTGGCTATGGAAGATATTAACAGGCTAAGAAGAGCTCGAATAAAGTCTAGCTCCTACTCAGATGTAACTGCAAATAACAAAGAAGAGGCCATTGAGCTAGTCAAAAAAGAGAGACGTCTTGAGCTTTGCTACGAACAACACCGTTGGTTCGACCTAAGAAGATGGGATCAGCCCCAAATTGTTCATGAGTTTGTAGAGGAGTATAGCCCTTATACTACAAGCACATATACATTAAATAAAAATGACAATGCCTATACTCTTCCTATTCCAGTTTCGGTTATTGACTACCAACCAGACATGCCAAACAATGCAAGGCCCAATAGAGAAAAAAATTAATAATAGATCTAAAATTATTAAAATGAAATATATTAAAATAACCACTATACTCTTTCTAACAATTTTATTAACTTCTTGTTATAAAGAAGATAAAATTGAATCTGAACTAGGAAAGCCACACCACCAAATAGAGTTTAAAGACAACCCTGTAGATAAATATATCTACGAAATGTATACAAACACAGGAGTTGCAATTCTATACAACTTCTCTGAGCTAGATTATAAATGGAATTTAGGATCTAACTCCCTCTCGAATTTCAAGCTGAACTTACAAGAAGATCGCGATATATTAAACGACGGTATAAAATACTTAGAAAAAGTTCTTATTGGAAATTATAATACCGATTTTAAGAAAAAACATTTCCCTCTAAATATTCTTTTATGCGACAGCTTAACAGTAATAGATAGAAGTAATAGCGACCCCATATTAACCGGAAGAAATTACATAGCAATAGGGCAAATTAACAGCAATCTAAAGAGCAAAACAGCCAAAGAACTCACAGAATTAAAAGGAATTATTAATGGAGAACTCTGGGGCTATACAATTTACCTAAATGGGCTAATGACATTTCCAGCAGATTTTTTTGCCCCTTGCGAAGATTTATATGGGTACAAGATAGGGTCTAAATCTGAAAATCCCAATTTCGATTCAAAGACTTTTGGTTTTTGGGAGAGAGACGAGAGTACCTCTAGTGCCACTCACATGGCGCCAAGGAAAGAAGGAGATATTAGTCAGTTTATAGAGATGATAACAAGCCACAGTAAAGAAGAGCTAATACCAAAAATGGAAGGCTACCCAATATTATATAACAAATATATTATTCTTACCAACTATTTTAAATCTGAATATGGGCTAGACCTACAGGCCATTGGCAATAACAAACCAACCGTTTTAGAGTAATAAAGTTAATTTTAAATAATTCCAATAATATATATATGTTAAAAAAAACAGCTTACTTAGTTGTTGCTTTACTCTTCTGTTCTGCCCAATTTTTTGGTCAAACAGAAGAGTCTAAAAGTATATCTAAAAACAACGGGAATAATTACAGTAGCATTATAACCTCAGAGGCAAACAGCACAAAAGGGGTAATTGATATACACATGGTTAAAAACACTCTCTATTTTGAGATTCCTATTGATTTAATGGGTAAACCCATGTTATTTGGAGCGAAGGTTTCTGAAATAAGTGACAACAGAGATGTAATAGCTGGTCAAATGCCAATTGACCCACTTATGATTAAATGGTCTTACGATACCGAAAGAGTATATATTCACGAAAACATTAATAGTAATATCTGTGACCCCAATGAGTCAATTTATTATGGCTTTAAAAGAAATAATATTACTCCTATTCTAAAGGCATTCCCAATTAAATGCTATAATATAGACTCTTCGGCAATAGTTATTGATGTTACTAAATATTTTATTTCAGACGAAAAACCATTCTCTCCATTTTTACAAGCTTCTGCATACGATGCATTTGTTGGTAACAAAAGAATGAGCGGCAGTTTTAAACAAGATCACTCATCTATTCTCTCTTTTAACTCATTCCCACAAAACGTTAACGTTACTGCTAGATTAGGATATGCTGTTAAAAAAGAGCCTTTTACAGCTGTAGTGACCTCTTCTATGATACTACTTCCAGAAGAGCCAATGAGACCACGCTACAGCGATAGAAGAGTAGGTTACTTTACAGATAACAAAAAGAATTTTACTGCAAAAGAGAACTATATAAAAGATCTAAAATTTGCAAACAGATGGAGGTTAGAGCCCAAAGAAGAAGAAATAGAAAAACACAAGAATGGTGAATTAGTAGTACCTAAAAAACAAATAATCTACTACTTAGACCCCTCCTTCCCAGAAGAGTGGCGCTCATTTATGAAAGAGGGAGTAGAAGATTGGCAAGTGGCATTTGAAGAGATTGGATTCAAAAATGCAATTATTGCAAAAGATTTCCCAGAAAACGACCCAGACTTTAACCCTTCAGATATCCGCTACTCCTGCATAGTATATGCAACCTCTAATTTCGCAAATGCAATGGGCCCCTCTTGGACCGACCCTCGTTCGGGAGAGATTCTACAAGGAGCTGTTTATGTATACCACAACGTTTTAAGCCTCTTACATAACTGGAGGTTTATCCAAACTTCTACAGTAGACCCAAAAGCTAGAGATAAGGTTTACGAAATGGATGTAATGGGCCCACTATTAAGATATTTAATAGCGCACGAAATAGGTCATACATTAGGATTGATGCACAATATGAGAGGGTCATATGCATTCCCAACA
>JAQVZL010000073.1 GCA_028708215.1 Bacteroidales bacterium | reverse complement strand
CCCTCGTGGACAGACCCCCGTTCTGGAGAGATTCTACAAGGAGCTGTTTATGTATACCATAACGTTTTAAGCCTCTTACATAATTGGAGGTTTATCCAAACTTCTACAGTAGACCCCAAAGCTAGAGATAAGGTTTACGAAATGGATGTAATGGGCCCACTATTAAGATATTTAATAGCGCACGAAATAGGTCATACATTAGGATTGATGCACAATATGAGAGGGTCATATGCATTCCCAACAGATTCGCTAAGATCTCCCCATTTTACGGAAAAATATGGCACAACTGCTTCTATAATGGATTATGCACGCTACAACTATATAGCTCAACCTGGAGACGGAGTAAAACACTTCCTACCCCCTAGAATAGGCATATACGATAAATACGCCATCAAATATGGATACTCAATCCTTTATAATGCAGAAACACCCCAAGAAGAGAGTGAGATTCTTAATAAATGGGTTACAGAAGCTAATAAAAACCCTTTCTACAAATTTGGAGAACAAGCAATATTTGGCCAAAGAGACCCTGCATCTCAGAGCGAATCTTTGGGAGACGACGCAGTTAAAGCAAGCAAATATGGCATAGAAAACTTAAAAATTATTGTAGAAAACCTATTAGAATGGACTGCAGAAGAGGGTGAGACATATGACTACACAAACGAAAAGCACCAAGAGGTACAGAAGCAGTTTAAAAGATATTTGAAACACAGTATGCTATATCTGGGAGGGCACTATATTAACTACTCTGTTAAAGGAGATGGCCAGCAAGAGATTATCCCAATATCTAAAGCTAAACAAAAAGAGGCTTTAAACTTTGTATTAGAAGAGATATATGACTACCCGAACTGGATAATGAACAGAGACCTTGCTCTACAACTCTCATATAGTACAGAAAGCATAACTTCAATTCAGAAATCTACTTTAAGAAGCCTTTTAGATATTTCTACACTAGGCAACATAGCTTCTATGGCAGAAATTTCTAACAACCCTTACACTCAAATAGAGTATTTAGAAGATATCTTTAATTTTGTTTGGGAAAAAACCAACAGAAAAAAAGAGCTAAACGAAACAGATAAAATTATGCAATATGTATGGATGCACTCTCTTTTGGGCTCATTACAACTACTCCCTTCTGAATCTTCTAAGTCTAGAATAGCTAATATATCTGAGAAAGATTACCAAACAAGCATGAATATGTCTACAAAAGAGTCTAATTTCTATATTCTTTCAAAGCCCCTTTTTCATGCTCAAATATCCAATGCACAAACATTATTAGAAAAAGCTATTAATAAAGGAGTTAATAAAGATAAGGAGTATTACCAATATCTATTATTTGAACTTGAAAAACTTTTTAATAAATAAAATTGAAAATTAGAGTTAAGTAAAAGATTAACAGTCTTAGAAAAGCAGGATATAGAAAAAGTTTTTTCCCAAAACGTGTTTTAACTTTTTATATGCCTGCTTTTTTAATGAATGTACTGTACCCTCTGCAATACCTAAAGTTTGAGCAATATCTTTATTTTGAGCACCAATCATAGAGAGATTAATAATTTCTCTCATTCTGTTAGGCAGGTCAGATACTGCCTTTCTAACCATTAACATTACTTCATGCTCAATTATTGAGTCATTTATATCACTCTCTAAAACTATTATAGCCTCATCTTCATCTGAGAGATCGCTACTTCTGCTCTTTTTCTTAATAACATTAAGTGACATATTTTTTGTGACCGTATAGAGATACCCCTTTACTTTATAAAAGTTGTCAAAGTTGTTCCTGTTCTCCCAATATTTTAAAAGAGCTTCCTGGGCAATATCTTCACATATATCTTTCTCTTTAATAAACCTCTCTGCAAAACAACATAAAATAGGGAAATAGCTATCAAACAACTCCTTAAATGCACTTATATCTCCCCTCTTGATTTTATCTACAATCATTAATTGCTAAACCTTATCAACTATAAATTTAAAAACAAAGATAATAGAAGAAATTACATCCCAAAAAACCATGATGCTACAGAAAAATAGATAAGGACTCCGCAAATATCTGCAATTGATGTAATCAAAGGAGCACTAGCAGTTGCAGGGTCTAACTTTAACCTTGTAAATACAAAAGGCAAAAGCAATCCAACCAAACTTCCAATTAAAACATTTGCAACCATTGTAATAGCAACAACCCAAATTATCTCTGGAGATCTAAAACTTGCAACTGCTGCAACACCCACAGCCATTGTAATACCTAATAATAAAGAGACAATAACCTCTTTCCCAATAAGTTTGTACCAATCCTTTAACTCTACATCTCCAATAGCCAAAGAACGAATCATTAAAGTTGCAGATTGCGAACCAGCATTCCCTCCGCTGTCTATTAGTAGAGGCAAAAAGAAGACCAAAGAGACTACAGATTGAATTACACTTTCAAAGCTAGATAATGCTGCCCCAGAAAAAATATTGACAAAAACCAGCAATAGCAACCAAACAATTCTATTTTTGTACAGAGAAAAAATTCTTGCAGTTAAAGGCTCGGCAATAGCATCTTTAAAAGCACCAAACTTGTGAAAGTCCTCTGTAGACTCCTCCTCTACAACGTCCATTATATCATCTACAGATACAATACCTATAAGAACACCCTCGTCTGTAACAACAGGTAGTGCAACTCTATCGTAGTCACTAAAAACTTTAATTGCACTCTCCTGATCTTCCATAGCATTAAGTGCTACAAACTTATTATCCATAAGCTCGCTTACAAGCTGGTGTGGCGAAGCTAAAATAAGCTCTTTAATGCGAATATCATCTACCAACTTCCATTCAAAGTTTACTATATAAATAACATTTAAAGTTTCTGAATCTCTACCATATTTTCTTATGTGGTTAAAAGCCTCTTCTACAGTATTGTCTGGCCTTATTGCAACATATTCTGGCGTCATTAAACGGCCAATACTATCTTCTGGATAACCTAAAAGTTGAGTAGATATTTGGCGCTCTTCTGGTAACAAACACTGCATTAACTGTTGAGTAACCTCGCCAGGCAACTCTTCAAAAAATGCTGTTCTCACGTCTGGCTCTATATCGTTAAGCAAATCAGATAACTTACGAGTATTTTGAGCGAGCCCTTCTATTATATACTGCTGTTCTACATGGGGCAGAAAGTGGAAAACCTCTTTGGCCTGAACTCTACTAAGTAATCTAAAGAGAATAATTTTCTCTTTCCCAGAGCTCTCTTCAATTAGATCTGAAATTTGAATATAATCTAATTCATTTAGCGAATGCTTAAGCAGTTTCCACTCTTTATTTTCAATAAGATCTTGAAATTTAGTGCTAACCTCAACCATATGAAATTATAAATTATTCCACTCGTTATAAATTTCTTCTTTTAGCATCCTATATTTCTCATCTAATTCTGGAGATAACTTTTTAGTGTGCATATGAAGTGTACGGAGCTGAAATGCAAAATAGATACTAAACAAACCCGCAGATAAAAAACTAAGAGCAACCCAAAAAACAATACTCAACCCTGCAAAGATAGGGTTCCAAAGCAAAACAAATGAAAATAGAGCTCCTAATACCCCTAAAGCTAATAAATAGCCCCAATTCCTTGCACCATACCTCTTAATGTCTAAAGATAGAGTTATGGCTGCAATTGAACGAAATAGTATAAGAAATCCAATATAAAAAGCCAATGTAGTCATAGAGAGCGCAGAGTTTGTTAATAACAGAACACCTACAATAAAGGTAATAATTCCAAAAGCTAAAGACAAGCCCCAATTATCTAATTGCTCTCTATTACTAATAGAAAATAAAATTTCAGATACCCCACCTAATAAAAAAGAGAGCGCAAATAAAATAGCCAAAGTAGCGAATGAGCTCAAAGGGGCAATAAAAGCTATAATACCTATTATCACAAAAACTAGTCCTACTAACAAAGGAATATACCAGTATTTAATAGCTTTTTTAATAGTTCTTAAAAAAATCAATTCCATAATATTAATTAAAGTAAAAATTTACTGTTTAATTGAAGATGATCCATCTTTTTTCCTGCAAGCACTAAATTCCCAACGCTTCTAAAACCCATCTTTAAATAGAGATTTTTAGCACTTTCATTTTCAATATCTACCAACAAACCTAAAGTTACGTTATTTTTATGAACATACTCATTTATTAAGAATTTAAGAACCGCAGAACCTAACCCTCTCCCCTGGTGCCCTAGCGTTACACCAAAAGAATCAATATAATACTCCCCTGGCTCTGCTTCATCTTCTATAATCAATTTTTTTTTATAATGCTCTTTAATATATTGAATAACTGGCTCTCTTAACTCTTTTAATCTGCTCCCTTCATATATATTTACAGAAGCTACAATTTCATTATCTAGCTCTACCACCCAACAATTTTCATATGAGTACTGGTTATTTTTCTCTTTAATAAAGTGTAATAGAAATCTTTTAGCTTGGTCATGGCTTAGCACCCCTATAAACTCATAAACAATCTCTTCCATTGCCAATAAAAGATGCTCTACAATAAAAGGAGAATCATCTACAACCGCCTTCCTAATCTTCATTTTTATTTATTAATACTAACTTGCAAAACTATTTTAACTACAACAAAAAGCTTTCACAATGGTTTGGATAAAACTTGGAATATTACTGATTGGTTTCATAAACGCAGCTCTGCTACCCTACTCCATTAATAAAGCTTTAACCCACGTAAAATTTGATATTAAAAAGCAAACTCTCAGTTTTTTTAGCAATAAGTCTCTTTATGGGCAGAGACTTGTGAAAGGGTATAAAATCATGCTTTTTACCACTGCCATACTCACCTATATCTTTTTTTGGCTACTTACACTATATTACGATTTAAGCGAATATGAAAAATTAGTAGGTTATATAGACCTTGGCTTTACCCTTTTAACTCTACTTGCTTTTGTACCTCACAACCTACAACCATACAGTCTTAAAACACTTCCACCAACACTTCAACGCTTTATGCATAATGTACTGGCAGTATTAGTGTTTATAGCACTACCTAGTTTAATTATAACGTTCCAATCTACTCTACTACCAAAAGTTATGTTTCTAGGTGTTTCTGGAATGATAATAATAGGGCTTACCATAATTGCGGTTGCTCTCTCAATTTTAAAAAATGGGATAACTGGAGCTACAGAACTGCTCTTTATAAATGGAATAAGTTTGTGGACAATTTTTGTAACTATTGTTACTTTTCTAAGCTAAATCTCTGTAACCTCAATCTCTTTGCGGTCTATATAGTTTTTAAAACGGAAAAGGGGCATGCCTAGAGCCATCCCTGCATTTATTTGGCCATCAATACCTAATATTTTCTCCAGCTTTTGTTTCTTCATATTGGCTGCGTTTATCACAAATCCAGTATAAAACTGACTCACGCCCAAAGACTCGGCCATAAGCGAACCATTTTGATAAGCCAAGTTAGCATCGGCAGCTCCCATTCTGGAGCCTTTAGGCGTGCAAATAAAAAGCACCGCCGCAGCGCCACGCAAAATGCCGTCATTACCATGAGCATACTCTCTTTGTAATCTTTCAAAAACAGGTAAATACTTGAAAGCATCTGGCATTGAAAGTTTTATTAACGGTTTTAGAAGAGGGTTCTTCAACTTCTTTACGGTGCTAGCAAAAACATCCATTGTAAACTGGCTAATCAGCCGCAATTTATCTGGATTGGTAACAAGTATAAACCTCACATGCTGTGCATTGCTACCCGTAGGAGCTCTATGCGCAGCTTCTAAAATCATATCTATACTCTCTTGAGGAATAGCTTTATTAGAGAAAGCACGGTTAGATCTTCGGTTTTTCAATAAAAGCATTAGCTGCTCTGCTGTAGGTAGTTGTGAATAATCTGTTTTATGCACCTTGCTAGAGGGAAAAGTAGAGTGAATTACAGACTCAGTAGGGCAAACAGCAACGCACTGTCCACATAATATACAGCTCTCAATAAAATTAATCTCTACTGCCGAACCCTTCTTTGGCTGTGAAAAAATTTGCGACGGGCAAACTGCCACACACTTCCCACACTTTATACAACTCTCTCTATCAATATTTAATGTAATACTCATTCAAATTTATATTTTTTAAAGTTTTTGTTCATAATAGGCTTTTACATCTGCCCACCTATAGTAAGGAGCAATATCGGTTACAACAGGTATTTTCACCTCATTCTCGCAATGTAAAAACTTAACAATTACCTCTCCAGACATTTCATCTCTAAAAAAGACCAGTTGAATATTAACAGCCATTGGGCTCACCTTAAAATCGCTCCACACCTTATAGATATCATTTGGATTATCTTCTAGAACATTCATCCCCTCAATATCCATTAGAGCCAACAGCGGAATAATATAAGAATCGTGTCCAAAGCGTAAATCGGCACTAATATTACCATTAGCAATAGCGTAATTAGCACACTCTATAATATTACTAAGCAACAATTTAGAACTATCCATTGCAATCTTTCCAGTAACACTAGATGGGCCAGTATTATAATACATTACCATATTAAAAGCTTGCCAAAGAGTAAAAAGCTGGTCTCTAGAAAAAATATCTAGCAGAGAGATATTTAAATGGCTAACACAAGGTAGATCAATAGCAATTAAATGAAGTGCACGAATAAACTTAACAGGACTATCTATATGCTCCTCTGCATAGAGAGGGTCATTAAATAGAGAACTTAAAAATTTATCTATATCAATATTGTTTTTTACAAACTCATCTCTAATTACATAGGTAGAATCGCTTTTAGGATTTTTATATGAATTATTAAGGTATCTATATCTATCTGCAGCTTCACGAGTAATGTTAATTTGAGGGTTAAGCTCTTTAAGCCGCTCGTTGTTGGCCGCCATACTTAAAACACAACGGGGCACAACTGTAGACCTACTGTAAATATTACACTCCCGCCCATTTTCAGTAGAAAACACCTCTGGAAAAGAGAAAAACATTCTCTCTGCAATACCCCTATGCTCTTTAACCCCAACAGGAGTGAGACCACCATAACGGCCAAATGCATCTTTAGCAGCTAAATCTACTCTTTCGTAAACACTCTCTCCCAAAGCAGTTAATTTATTGGCATTAAAAGCATCACGTAAAATATCTCGAGGGTAAGTATAGCTCTCTGCCGAGTGAACCCATCTAGAGCCGTGGCGCCCATAGTGACTAATATAAAAAGGCTTATACCCCTCGGGAGCAGGGGTTGCCGAGGCTATTCCATGTTTGTAAACCTGATAAACCCCGCTCGCATGAGCAGGATCGCTAAAAAACTCCCCCTTAGTAGTTTGCCCATTAAGAGCAGTAGAAAATAGAGTAACAAGAGTAAAAACCGAAAGAGTAAAAACCGAAATAATTATATTTTTCATAAAGCGCATATTTAAAGTGTGATAATTAACTTTTTAACTTTCTAGCAACAATCTCGGCAGCTTTAATTAGTGGGTAGGCTGCTGGCGACCCTGTGAGCATTGGGTGAGTCCCTATTTGGGCGGTAAGCAGAGTTTTAATGTTTGTATGGCTTTGAATTAAAAATCCAATAGCATTAGTTAGCTCTCCAACACTGCAACCACCACAAACTTCGCCACCTAGAATCATTCCACAATCGGCAGCTACTATTAATTTTACAGTTTGCTCATGCATGTTCTCTAGTGTACCTGGGTGCTTGTCCATTCCAGTGAAGCTACCCACTACAACACTAAAATTATCTTCAATAGCTTTTGTCTCTGTAAGCCCAGCAGTACCAAATGCAATATCTCCAATAGTAGTATCGTAAATAGCAATAGTGCCACTAAATACTTTACATGGGCTCAACTCATATAAACTCATACCAGCAACCCTAGCCTCGGCACAAGCAGTAGAAGCTAGCATAACTGTGCTCAATTTTCTTGTTAAAAAATCTCTCTTCTCTGCACAATCTCCTACAGCAAAAACATCTCCTGTACAACTCTCTACTCGCATGTACTCACAAGCTCTAATAAAGCCATATCTATTTAATTCCAGACCCGCTTTTTTAGCTAACTCTGTATTTGGGACATAACCCATAGAGAGCACAACCGCATCTGCTTCAAGCTCTTCTCCAGAAGTTAGAAGCACTTTAGAAACCTTGCCATCTTTACCAATAATCTCTTTTACCCCTTTCCCAGTAATAACCTTAACTCCTCGTGCTTTTAATAG
>JAQVZL010000072.1 GCA_028708215.1 Bacteroidales bacterium | reverse complement strand
GCCGTTCGATAGAGACTGGAAGCCGTTCGATAGAGATCGTAAGCCATTCGATAGAGACCGCAAGCCGTTCGATAGAGATCGTAAGCCGTTCGATAGAGATCGTAAGCCGTTCGATAGAGACCGCAAGCCGTTCGATAGAGACCGCAAGCCGTTCGATAGAGACCGCAAGCCATTCGATAGAGACCGCAAGCCGTTCGATAGAGACCGCAAACCGTTCGAAAGAGATGACAAACCTATTAACAGAGACCGTAACTCTTCTTTTGAAGAGAGAAGAGCAAAACAGACATCTTTTTTTGACGAAAACTCATTTGAATTTGATCGCAAACCAGTAATGAGAAGCAAGCGCTCAAAAAACTCCTCCACTCCTAAAAATCAAGACGGAACAATTAGATTAAATAAATTTATTGCAAATTCTGGAGTTTGCTCGCGAAGAGAAGCAGATGAATATATAGCAGCAGGGCTAGTAACTGTAAACGAACAGGTTGTAACTCAGCTTGGAGTAAAAGTTGATCATACAGATGTTATTAGATTTAACGGAGAAAAGCTTAAAGGGGAAGAGAAAGTATATCTTCTTATGAATAAGCCAAAAGACCACGTAACCACTATGTCTGACCCCAATGCAGAAAAAACTGTAATGCAACTAATTGAAGGCAAATGTAGCCAGCGAGTTTTTCCAGTAGGCCGCTTAGATAAAATGACAACAGGTGTACTACTTCTAACCAACGATGGAGAGATGGCAGAGAAACTCACTCACCCTTCAAACAATCAAAAGAAAATATATCACGTATTCCTAGATAAAAACTTTTCTGCCAAAGATTTCGATGTAATACTTAAAGGCATTACTTTAGAAGATGGAGAAGTTCACGCAGATGCGCTCTCATATGTAGATGGTGAAAAAAGCCAAATTGGCATAGAAATTCATTCTGGTAGAAATAGAGTTGTAAGAAGAATCTTTGAACATTTAGGTTATAAAGTAAAAAAACTAGACCGTGTCTTTTTTGCAGGTTTAACCAAGAAGAATTTAAAACGAGGACAATGGCGTTTTCTTAATGATCAAGAAATAGCTATGCTAAGAATGGGAGCCTATGAATAACCCAAAATCAGATTTAAAAAAACATCGTTCTGGATTTGTCAACATTATTGGGAATCCCAATGTTGGCAAATCTACATTAATTAATGCACTCGTAGGAGAAAGATTATCTATAGTCACAGCGAAAGCACAAACTACAAGACATAGAATAATGGGTATTGTAAACGGAGAAGACTATCAAATAGTCTACTCCGATACACCCGGAATACTTAAACCCGGATACAAACTCCAAGAGAGCATGATGAGTTTTGTAAATGGAGCTATTAGCGATGCAGATATTATTTTATATGTTACAGACGTTATAGAGACAGGAACCAAGAACAGAGAATATCTAGAGAAACTTAAGGCTAGTGAGATACCTATTTTACTAGTAATAAATAAAGTAGATTTAAGCAACCAAGTAGAAGTTGAAAAACTATATAATAGCTGGAAAGAGATTCTTCCTAAGGCCCAAATTTTTCCAATCTCGGCTACAGAGAAGTTCAATCTAGACCCTCTTTTTAACTCTATTTTAGAGCTATTACCAGAAAGCCCTCCCTGGTATGATAGAGATACCTTTACAGACAGAAACCTAAGATTTTTTGCCAGTGAAATAATTCGGGAGAAAATATTACTTAATTACAGTAAAGAGGTCCCATATTGTACCGAGGTTATAATTGACTCGTTCAAAGAAGAGGAGTCTATATACAAGATTGATGCAATAATATATGTTACACGTAATTCCCAGAAGGGAATTATTATTGGCAAAGGTGGATTGACCTTAAAGAGAGTAGGTACTCAAGCCAGAAAAGATATGGAGGCCTTTTTTGAAAAGAAGGTATTTTTACAGATATTTGTAAAAGTTAATGCCGACTGGCGTGAAGACAGCAAAAAGTTAAAACAGTTCGGCTACATCCAAGATTAGATTAGAACTTTCTTAAAACAATGAGCAACCCTGATACAGATTTCGAGGCCGAGGAGCCTATAGATAGCTCCAATACTCCAGAGAGCAATAAATACGACAATCTTATTAACGAAGGTGACAAAAAGTACAAACTAACAGGTATGTACAAAGAGTGGTACCTAGATTATGCTTCTTACGTTATTCTGGAGAGAGCGGTTCCTCATATAGACGATGGTCTAAAGCCGGTACAACGCAGAATTCTTCATTCTATGAAAAGAATGGAAGATGGGCGTTACAATAAAGTAGCTAACATAATTGGACACACAATGCAATTCCACCCCCATGGAGACACATCCATTGGAGACGCATTGGTACAACTCGGACAAAAAGATCTACTTGTAGATTGCCAAGGAAACTGGGGAAATACTCTAACTGGAGACAGCTCTGCAGCCCCTCGTTATATAGAAGCAAGGCTTACAAAATTTGCAAACGAAGTTCTTTTCAATCCTAAAACTACCCTTTGGATGAAATCTTATGATGGAAGAAACCAAGAGCCAATTTGCCTACCATCTAAGTTTCCACTCCTACTTGCTATGGGAGTAGAGGGCATTGCTGTAGGACTTGCATCTAAAATACTCCCCCATAACTTTAATGAACTCATAGAAGCCTCCGTAGCACATTTAAAAGGAGAACCTTTCGCCCTCTACCCAGATTTCCCAACAGGGGGTCTTGCAGATTGTAGCAGATATAACCAAGGGCTAAGAGGCGGAGCAATTAAAGTAAGAGCTAGAATTTCAAAAGTAGATAGAAAAACCCTAACAATTACTGAAGTCCCATTTGGTAGAACAACCTCTCAACTGATAGACTCAATAATAAAAGCTAACGATAAGGGTAAAATCAAAATTCGTAAAATAGATGATAACACCTCTTCTGGAGCAGAAATAGTAATTCACCTACATAACGATACCTCTCCAGATAAAACAATAGACGCTCTTTATGCCTTTACAGATTGTGAGCTCTCTATCTCGCCCAATGCTTGCGTTATAATGGATAGAGAACCTCATTTTATTGGGGTAGATCAAATATTAAAACACAATACAGAACTGACTAAAACTCTTCTAAGGACAGAGTTAGAAATAAGACTGGCCGAACTTTCAGAAAGCTGGCACTACACTTCTCTTGAAAAAATTTTCTTTGAAAAACGTATTTACAGACTATTAGAGAAAGAGGCTAAAAGTTGGAACGATCAGCTTATATCTGTAAAGAATGAACTTAAAAAGTACGAAAGCCAACTTAACAGAGAAATTGTAGATGAAGACGTTTTAAAACTGGTTGAAAAACCAGTAAGAAAAATATCTGTTTTTGATGTTAAACAACTAGAAGATGCTATCAAAAAAATAGAAGAAGAGATGGTAGATGTTAAGCATAATCTAGATAACATCACTCAATACACTATTAAGTTCTACAACAATCTAAAAAAGAAATATGGAGTAAACTTTACCCGAAAAACAGAGCTCTGTAGCTTTGAAACAATAGAAGCTACCAAAGTTGTTGCTTCGAATGCAAAGCTCTATGTAAATAAAAAAGAGGGATTCATTGGAATGGATCTTAAACGGGACGAAGATGCCGAATTTGTTTGTGACTGCTCAGATATAGATGATATTATAGTTTTTCTTAAAAGTGGAAAGTATATAGTATCTAAAATTTCTGAAAAACAATTTGTTGGAAAAGAGATTATCCATCTAGACCTCTTTTTAAGAAACGACGAAAGAACAATATATAACGCAGTTTACAGAAATGGTAAAAACGGGACAGCATATATCAAACGTTTTGCAGTAACTGGTGTAACCAGAGACAAAGAGTACGATGTTACTCAAGGAAAAGATGGGAGCCAACTACTTTGGTTTACTGCTAACCCCAATGGAGAAGCAGAGGTTATTAAAGTATTTCTTAAACCGAGACCTAAACTCAAAAAACTTATATTTGAATTCGACTTTGCAACTCTAGCCATAAAAGGTAGGGGTTCAATGGGTAATATTTTAAGTAAAAACCCCATTCACAAAATTCAACTTAAAGCAAAGGGAGTCTCTCAATTTGGGGGGCAACTCATTTGGTTCGATCAAGATATTAATCGTCTTAACGTAGACTCTAGAGGCCTTTTATTAGGGGAGTTTGTAGATGACGATAATATTCTTGTAGTTTGTAAAAGTGGTGAATACTACACAACCAACTTTGATTTAAGCAATCGCTACCAAAGCGAAATATTAATAATTGAAAAACTAAATTTAGAAAAAATATATACAGCCATATATTTTGATGGCGAGTCTGGTTTTTTCTACATTAAGAGATTTACTTTTGAACCAAATGACAATACACTACAACACTTTATAAGTGATGCAGCAGGCTCATATCTTCATAGTATCTCTGCCCATGAAAGCCCTCAAGTAGAGATAACATTTGGAGGAAAACACAAAAAAAGAGAGCTGCAAATTGTAGATGCCCCTGAGTTTATAGCTTGTAAAGGCTTTAGAGCAAAAGGTAAGCGCTTAACTACTTTTGAAGTAGATAATATTGTTATTACCGAACCTCAATTAGAGAGTGACCAGAGTGCTTCCAACCAACATAGTAATGAGCTCAAAGAAGAAGAATCTAACAATGAATCACCTACCCTTTTTTAAAAACTAAACTATGGTTATATCTCTTACAGGTTTTATGGGAGTTGGTAAAAGCACTATTGCTGCTGCTCTATCAAGACATCTCTATTGCAAGCACTTAGATTTAGATATATATATAGAAGAGCTTAATAATGGTAAAACAATAGATGAGCTCTTTGAAATAATGGGCGAAGATAAGTTTAGAGAAACAGAAGAGGAAGCTCTAAAAAAATTGCTCTCAGAAAACAAAGAGAAAGTTTTAGTTTTATCTCTAGGCGGTGGGACTCTAATTTCAGATAAAAACAGAGAGCTAATATTAAATAAAACAAAGTGTATCTACCTAAAAGCTACTCTAGAGACTCTTAACAAAAGACTAGAAAAGAGTAGAAAACAGAGACCTCTAGTAAAAAATGAAGAGGTAGAGAGTTTAAAAGAGAGAATCACTAATCTCTACAAAGAGAGAGAAGTAGGATATAACTACTGCTCATCAGTCACAATTGAAGTTGATAACCTCTCACTTAAAGAGGTTTTAATTAAGATATTAGCTACAATTTAAAATCAGAAACTGTCTAAAAAGCATCTTCAACTAGCTTGAAGTCCCTTACTCTTAGTTGTATATTGGCTATTCCTCTATAGTAATTCTCTGCAATTGAGTAACAAATATCAACAGGGTTCCCAGATTTAAGATGATCGAAATACTCTGCTCTATTAAATGCTATCGCAGAAATATGTCTGTGGAAATCATCTTCTTGAATAAGCTCTAACTTTAGATGCCCCGAATCTGACCCCACCTTTCTTCCATTACCATTATCATATACTTTTTCCGAAATAAACACCGGGGAGAGGTTCCCTGGTCCAAAAGGTTGGAACTGTTTTAAAGAGTAAAAAAAGCGAGGGGTTATCTGTTTAAAATCTAGATAGCTGTCAATATTAATTACGGGAGTGAGAATTTCTGGAGTAATTATTTCAGATACAAAATCTTCAAACCGGGTTTTAAATTTTGCTAGATTCTCTTCCCTTAGTGTAAGTCCAGCAGCATACATGTGTCCTCCAAAGTTTTCAAGCAAATCTGAACAACTTTCAATAGCCTCATATAAGTCAAAGCCAGGAATACTTCTTGCAGACCCGGTTATTAAACCATTCGATTTGCACAGTACTATAGCTGGCCTATAGAAGTTTTCTACCAACCTAGATGCAACTATACCTAAAACTCCTTTATGCCAATCTGCATTATAAACTACTGTGGAGTTTTTATTTGCAAAACCAGGCACAGAAGAGGCCATCTTGCTTGCCTCAAATGTTATCTTACGGTCTTCGTGTTTTCTCTCGTTATTCTGAGCATTTATTGTGTCCCCAATAATTTTAGCATCGTTATCATTTCTAGATGTTAGTAGGTCTACAGCAGTTTTTCCAGACTCCATCCTACCTGCAGCGTTAATTCTTGGCCCAATTTTAAAAACAATATCATCTATTGTAATCATATGCTTCTCTAGCCCTGCAAGCTTAATTATAGAGAGTAACCCCTTTCGCGGAGCCTCATTTAGCTGCTTTAAACCAAAGTGAGCAAGAACTCTATTCTCTCCAGTAATAGAGACTAAATCCGAAGCAATACTTACAACTAATAGATCTAAAAGTGAAATTACACTATCAAATGGAATACTCTTAATCTGAGCAAATGCTTGCATAAACTTAAAGCCTACTCCACAACCAGATAGGTCATCAAAAGGATAACTACAATCTGCACGTTTAGGGTCTAAAACTGCACATGCATCTGGGAGTTTATCATCTGGAAGATGATGGTCGCAAATAATAAAGTCTATCCCCTTTTTGGCAGCATACTCTACTTTTGTGACAGCTTTAATGCCACAATCAAGGGCAATTATAAGTGTAAAACCATTTTCATGAGCCCAATCTATCCCCTTCAAAGAGATTCCATACCCTTCGGAGTATCTATTCGAGATATAATAATCTAAATTAGCATCTCCATATCTTCTTAAAAAAGAGTATACCAAAGCAACAGCAGTAGTTCCATCTACATCATAATCTCCATAAATAAGAATTTTCTCGTTGTTTTTCAGTGCTTTAGAGAGCCTATCAACAGCCAGATCCATATCTTTCATTAGAAAAGGATCGTGAAGTTGATCTAACTGAGGCCTTAGAAAGGCTTTTGCCTCAGAAGATGATTTGATTTTACGCTGCACTAAAAGACTTGCAATAGTCTGGTCTACACCTAATTCAGATGTCAGCTGCCTAATTAGAGCCGGATTGCCTGGTTCCTTTACTATCCATTTTTTATCTACTGCCATATCTTTACAAAGTTACAGATTAATTTCAATTGTCATTAAAAAAAATTATTTTTGTCTCTTATTATATAAATTAGATACCAAAATGGAATTTACTGAGTTTAACGAACAAGAGAGAATTAGAAGAGATTCTTTAAAGGCAATGAGAGATTTAGGCATAGAGCCATATCCTGCCGAAACATATAATATAAACACTACTACTCAGGAGATTAAAGATAAATACAAACCAGAAGAGAACAACTTTCAAGAAGTATGCATAGCAGGTAGAATCATGACTCGTAGGGTAATGGGGGCAGCTTCATTCATAGAACTTCAAGACGAAACAGGAAGAATTCAAGTTTACATAAAACGTGATGCTATATGCACCACAGAAGACAAAACATTATATAACACAGTCTTTAAAAAGCTTTTAGATATTGGAGACATAATTGGTATAAAAGGATATGCATTTGTAACCAAAGCAGGAGAGCTCTCCATCCATGCCTCCGAGCTTAAAGTATTGAGTAAATCTTTAAGAGTTCTTCCAATAGTAAAAGAGAAAGAGGGTCAAATATATGATGCATTTACAGATCCAGACCAGAGGTATAGAATGAGATATCTAGATCTAATTGTTAACCCTCAAATACGTGACGTATTCATAAAGAGAACGAAAATTATGAATACTATGCGTCAATTTTTTAATGAAAGAAACTATCTTGAGGTAGAAACTCCAATTCTCCAACCAATTCCAGGAGGGGCAGCTGCAAAACCTTTTATTACTCACCACAACGCATTAGATATGCCTCTCTATTTGAGAATAGCAAATGAACTATATCTAAAAAGACTCATAGTGGGTGGATTTACTGGAGTATATGAATTTGCTAAAGATTTTAGAAATGAGGGGATGGACAGAACTCATAACCCTGAGTTTACTGTTCTAGAAATTTATGTAGCCTACAAAGACTATTTTTGGATGATGGAGTTTGTAGAAGAGATGATAGAGAAGGTAGCTCTTAGCCTACACTCTAAAACACTTCTTAAGCTTGGCGAAAACGAGATTGAGTTTAAAGCACCATATAGAAGATTGCCAATGATAGATGCTATTAAAGAGTATGCAGGAGTAGATGTAACAGGCATGTCGGAAGAGCAGTTAAGAGTGGTGTGCAAAGAGCTTAACATACCTGTAGATAAAACAATGGGCGCAGGCAAACTAATAGACGAAATTTTTGGTGAATATTGCGAGAAGCATTTAATTCAACCAACTTTTATCACAGACTACCCACTAGAGACCTCTCCACTAACAAAAAGACACCGCTCTAACCCT
>JAQVZL010000071.1 GCA_028708215.1 Bacteroidales bacterium | reverse complement strand
TGAGATTGGTACTATCACTAAAAACGATGTTCTCTCTTTAAACCATAAACTACTCAATGCTCAGTTAGATATAAGCGACAAACAGCTCTCTCTAGAGATGAGTATGTTAAATCTAAGAACCTTTTTAGGCTTTAACGATAATGTATAGATCTCGTTAGTTATTCCAGAAGAGATTCCGAACTTACAGATAGATCATGAAGAGGTTTATGCTCGTTCTATTGAGAATAGCTCTTATATACTTGGAAATGAAATTCAACTGCTCAATTCAGAGAAGGAGGTAGCTCGTGCCAAATCTACAAATGGTTTACAGGCAAACTTTTTTGCAATATTTGGTTTAACTCAAAGGGGCGATACCTTTTCGGGGGCATATAAGAACCCTATGGATCAAGAAGTTCTAGGGCTAAGTCTCTCTCTACCTATTTTAGATTGGGGTATGGGTAAAGGGAAAGTTAAGTTGGCTCAATCTAGAGTGGAGGTAGTTAAAACGGAGGTAGAGCAATCTATGGTAGAGTATAGGCAGAATGTTCTAATAAAGGTGATGCAGTTTAATAAGCTAGATGTGCAGTGCAAAATATCACTTCAAGCAGACTCTATTGCAAGACTCTCATATAATATTGCTAACGAAAGATTTAAAAATGGGACAATATCACTGTTAGAACTTAATAGTGCTCAAAATGAGATGAGAAGTTCTGCCTCTAGATATATTAGTGATTTAAGTAATTACTGGCAAAATTACTTCACAATAAGGAAGTTGAGCCTCTATGACTACATTAGAGATAAGGAGGTAACAGCAGATTTCAATAAACTTACAGATAATTAACATATTCAGGATATGACCAAATTTAATATTTTTTTATTAGTTGCTCTATTTATGCTCTCTTGCTCTCCAAAAGGTGAGAAGGAGCAGGAGGTTAGTGCTGCAAAAGCAACCTTTACCGCAGAGAAAAACCTTGTAGATACAGTTGTATTAAAAAGAAAAGGATTTAATAGGCAAATAGTTACCAATGGTAAATTAAGAGCTATTAAAAAGAGTGATCTAACTTTTAGAGCTCAAGGAGTTATTTCTGAAATATTTGTGAGAAACGGATTGTATGTTAAGAAAGGTGAAGAGATTGCAACTTTAGACCCTAAAGCTGCTAAATCTAAGCTGCTTCAGAGCCAAGAGAGAATGGAGAAGGCCAACCTAGATTTTGCAGACAAGCTTATAGGTTATGGGTATGGGCGCGACACTGCCTCGGTTCCAGCAGATTTATTAAGAGTAATTAAGATACAATCTGGATATAATCAATCTGTAAATGAGTTAAGACAATCTCAAGAAGATTTAGATAATACTGTTTTAAGAGCCCCTTTCTCGGGTAAAATTGCAAATATAGAGGGGAGAGAGTATGAACCCAATTCAGGCACTTTTTGTACCCTTATAGATGACTCTAAGTTTGAGGTTGAGTTTTCTCTATTGGAGTCTGAGCTCTCATATATAGGTGTTGGTAATGGGGTGAAAGTATCTTCTTTTAGCGAACCTGCAATTTTCTATTCGGGAGTTGTAACTCAAATTAACCCAGTAGTAGACGATAAGGGGCAAATAAAGGTTATGGCTCAGGTAGATAATAGTAGCGGAAAATTAATGGAGGGGATGAATGTAAAGGTGATTGCTCAAAATTTGCTTGAAGGCCACTTAGTTGTGCCTAAAAGTGCAGTTGTAATGAGAGATAATTTTGATGTTCTCTTTAGATTTGACGTGACAACTGGTAAAGCTATGTGGACCTATGTAAACGTAGTTATGACAAATACAGAGTTCCACTCTGTAGTTGCAAACGAAGAGAAAAATGCAACTTTAAATGAGGGCGATATTATTATTGTTGCTGGTAACCTCAATTTGGCAGACGGCTCTAATGTAGAGATTAAAAAATAGAGATTATGATAGGTAAACTCATAGAGAGGCCCATAGCCGTAACTATGTCTATTATAGCAATTGTGGTGCTAGGTGCTGTTGCTATTGGAATGTTGCCAGTATCGCTTATGCCAGAGGTAGATATTCCTCAAATTACTGTTCAGGTGAGTGCTCCTGGCTATTCGGCCAGAGAGATTGATAACTCAATTTTAAAAAACTTAAAAAATCAACTGAGGCAGGTCTCGGCACTTAAGGAGCTTACAAGTAAAGCAAACAATAACTCTGGGGTAATATATATGGAGTTTGAACATGGGGCAGATATCCATTTTCTCTTTATTGATGTTAATGAGAAGATAGATAAGGCAACCAGTTCGCTACCTAAAGAGATAGAGCGACCTAAGGTTGTGAAGGCAAGTGCTACAGATATTCCCTCATTCTTTATTAATATGACAATAGAGAGTGAAGAGGAGTCTAAATTTATGGAGCTAAGTAGGTTCGCTTCAGATGTAATTGCAAAAAGGTTAGAACAGCTACCAGAGGTGGCTCTTGTAGATGTGAGTGGTCTGTTGCTGCCAGAGATTTTGATTACTCCCTATACAAGCAAAAACCTTGCTTTAGGTGTTACAGATAAACAGCTTATTGATGCAATAAATAGCAACAATCAATCTTTGGGTAATATCACTATTAAAGATGGACATTACCAGTGGGATATTAGATTTATCTCTGAGATTAGAACTAAAGAAGATATTGAGGAGATTAACCTTAACATTAATGGGCGAGTCTTTAAGTTTAAAGAGCTTGCTGCTGTAAAAGAACAACCTAGAGCAGTAGAGGGAATATCACGTTCAGATGGAAAAAGCGCTGTAAGCATGGCTGTTATTAAACAGTCAGATGCAAAAATGGCTGCTTTAAAGAGTTCTCTAGATGAACTTACAGAGAACTTTAGTAAAGAGTACCCACAAGTGCAGTTTAAGGTTACCAGAGATCAAACAAAGTTATTAGATTACTCTATAAAAAATCTTAGAAATAATATTCTGCTTGGAGCTTTTTTAGCCTGTTTGGTTATTTTCCTTTTTATGCAGGATTTTCGCTCTCCTCTTCTTATTACTATTACAATTCCTTTGTCTTTAATTGTTTCTCTGTTATTCTTTTATGTAGTTGGTATCTCTATAAATATTATTTCGCTCTCTGGCCTTATTCTAGGTATAGGAATGATGGTAGATAACTCTATTATTGTTATTGACAATATTACACAGCTTAAAGAGAGAGGCTTTAGTCTTAAAGACTCTGTAGTGAAAGGAGTTTCAGAGGTGTTTACTCCAATGTTAAGCTCTGTATTAACAACTTGTTCGGTTTTTTTACCTCTTATTTTTCTGAGTGGTATAGCTGGCTCTCTATTTTTTGACCAAGCTATGGCTGTTACAATTGGTCTTTTCTCTTCTTTGATTGTAGCTGTTTTAGTAATTCCTGTCTATTACTATCTTTTCTATAAAAAAAGAGGAGGCCCAGTACAAAACAAGTTTTTGGCAAAGTTGCATCCTTTTGATTACGCCTCTCTATATGAAAAGGGATTAAAATGGGTTTTTAGACATCAAAGATTGGTTTGGGCTCTCTTTATAATAGTTCTATCATCTACTTTTTTACTCTATAGAGTTATAGATAAGTCTAAATTACCAGTTGTAACTCACGACGATACTATTCTCTATATAGATTGGAACTTACCATTAAATGCACAAGAGAATGATTTTAGAGTAGAGAGAGTCACTAAAGAGGCTCAAGATTTAATCTTACATAGAAGTACTTACATTGCATCGCAGCAGTTTATTCTTTCACATACACCAGAGCTCACAGCCTCTGAAGCAATTGTCTATATACAATCTAAAGACCCAGAGGAGTTAGCGGCTATAGAGAAAGTAATCTCTGAGTCTATTATTGAAAACTACCCCGAGGCTACGTTTAACTTCTCTCTTGCAGATAATATTTTCAATATGATATTTTCAGACAAGAGTTATAATTTAACAGCTAAAATTATAGGGCAAGATAATAGACCACCCAATCCAGATAAGCTAAATCTATTTTTGGAAAAAGTGCATAAGAAAATGCCATTTTTATATATAGAGCCTGTGCTTTGGCAAGAGCAAATTCTATTAGTCACTAAAGCAGATATGCTCTCTCTTTACCAAGTGAGCCACTCTGCTATTCACAATGCTATTAAGAGTGCAGCAAGAGAAAACAGGCTATTCTCTATAAGCCACGGAACCTATTCTGTACCTGTTACAATGGGAGATGAGGCACTATTTACAAATGACATCTCTTCTTTGACTGTAAAAAGTTCAGAGGGTGTAGAGATTCCTCTTAATCTGCTTCTTCAAGAGAGTAGAGTGAGAGATTTTAAAAGTATAATTTCTGGTAGAGAGGGAGATTTCTACCCTCTTAATTTACACGTAAATGATAAAGAGATAAAGGAGGTTATGGCAAATATTACTACTTTAGCTAAAGAAGATGGCAACTTTGATGTTCTCTATAGTGGAAGTTACTTTACCAATAGAGAGTTAATAAAAGAGCTTGTTGTGATTCTCTCTGTTGCCCTGTTGTTACTCTTTTTTATTTTAGCAGCCCAGTTTGAGTCTTTAATACAGCCATTTATTATTATTTCTGAGGTGTTTGTAGATGTTTTTGGAGCAATGTTCTTTTTGTGGCTCTTTGGATCTGGGTTAAATCTAATGTCTATGATTGGGATTGTGGTTATGAGTGGTATTGTTATTAATGACTCCATCTTAAAGGTAGATACTATAAACAGACTTAGAAGAGAGGGATACTCTCTATTAAGAGCAGTAATGATGGGAGGAGCAAGAAGGTTAAAGCCAATTATTATGACCAGTATGACTACTATATTAGCTATAGCTCCATTCCTTATTAGAGGCGATATGGGTTCAGACCTGCAGTATCCTCTTTCACTTGCATTAATTGGCGGTATGATTATGGGAACTATTGTAAGTATTTTCTTTATACCCCTATTTTATTACAATATTTATAAAATAAGAGAGAAATGAGATTACCATCCTTTTCAGTAATACTTATATTTATTGTTTTGGTTATTGTGGGGGCGGGTTTAACTCCTTTGCTTAGTCTCCAGTACAAACCTACTGAAAAGGGTAGGAGTATATCTGTCTCCTACGGCTGGCAAGGGGCTTCTGCTAGAGTTATAGAGGCCGAGGTTACATCTAAGTTGGAGGGTGTTATCTCTACTTTAGAGGGGATAGAAGAGATCTCTTCACTCTCTTCTAAAGATAGAGGTTCTATAAACATCTCTCTTAAATCAGGTACAGATATAGATGCAATTAAGTTTGAGATGGCCTCGCTCATAAGGCGTATCTATCCAAAGCTGCCACAAGATGTCTCGTATCCTTCTATCTTTGCCCAGAACTCAGACTTTGCTGGAGGCGCCTCTAGGCCTATTTTAACATATACAATAAACTCGGCACTCTCTCCTCTTAAGATATATGAGTATGCACAAGATAATATAGTTAATGAGCTATCTCTAATTCCAGGACTGGGTAGCGCAGATCTTAACGGAGCAACCTCATATATATACGACATAGAGTACAATACCGAGTATATTGGAAATTTGGGAGTATCGGCATACGATATAGTCACTGCTATAAGTGAGAATAATGGTAAAGAGACAATTCTAGGGAATAGAGATGGGAATGCTATTGTTATAAAAACAGATGTTTCGGGAGAGTCTTTAGGGTTTATTCCGGTAGCGAATGTAAATGGTAGAATAATTAGAGTGAATGATATTGCTCAAATTACTCTAAAAGAAGAGATGCCTTCATCTTTTAGTAGAATTAATGGGCTCAACACTATTAATTTATCTATAAGACCAGAGAAAGGGGTTAATAACTTAGAGCTTATTAAGGCTGTCAAAAGTAAAATGAGTGAGCTTAGTGAGAGATTCCCAAATAACTTTTCGGCATTTATTGTCTCAGACCAATCTACAGAGATTAAAGGGGAGATCTCTAAAATAATGAGAAGGACCATTCTCTCTGTAATTATTCTACTTCTTTTTGTCTATTTGGTGAGCCGCAGCTTAAGATACTTGGCTATTATCACAATTACTTTAGCTGCAAATATCTTTATTGCTTTTATCTTTTACTATCTTTTTAACTTAGAGATTCATATCTATTCACTAGCTGGTATAACTGTCTCTTTAGGTATTATTATAGACACCTCTATAATTATGATATCTCATTATGGTTACTATAAAAATTTAAAGGCTTTTATTGCAATTCTAGCTGCTCTACTCACCACTATAGGAGCACTTACAGTGGTTTTTCTTTTGCCCGAGCAAGAGAAGAACATGCTTATGGAATTTGCAGCTGTAATTATTATTAATTTAGCTGTTTCTATGTCAATTGCGCTTATTTTTATTCCTGCATTGATTGATAGATTTCCTATTAAAGGGGTGAGCGACTCTCAAAGTGTAAAGGGGGCAAGGAGAGTTGTAAAGTTTAATAATATATATAATAAATATATTGTTTTTGGAAGAAACCATAGATGGATATTTATTACTCTTATTATTCTCTCTTTTGGTATTCCAGTTCATCTGTTACCTAGTAAAATAGATGATTCAGAGAGTGGTTTTAGTAACTTCTATAATAAAACTATAGGCAGTTCGTTTTATCAAAACAAGCTCAAGAACTCAGTTGAGGTTACCCTAGGAGGCTCTTTTAGACTATTTCAAAAAAACCTCTCAAGAGGTTTTGGAGGTTATTATAGAGACCCTGCAAGGCCCGAGCTCTCTATAAGGGCTTCTATGCCAGATGGATGCACAGTGCAGCAACTGAACGATATAGTTGTTTATATGGAAAACTACCTTACTCAATTTGATCAAATTGAGATGTTTTACACAAATATCTACTCCTATAGTAATGCATCAATAAATGTAAAGTTTAAAAAAGAGGTAGAAAACACAGGGTTTCCACTAATGTTAAAAAACGAAGTTATTGCAAAGGCAATTGACTTTGGAGGGGCAAACTGGAGTGTTAGAGGGATAGACGATCAATCTTTTAATAATAATATTGGCTCTGGCATGGGGGGGAGTCAAAGAATTGAACTAACAGGGTACAATTACGATCTTTTATACGATTTTGGAATGAGTTCTGCAGCAAAACTTTCTGAGAACCAGAGGGTAAAAGATGCATTTGTGACTGGTAGTAGAGATAGGTGGGGTAGCCGAGGTGGAAGAAACGAGTACTTTATTGATTTTAATAGAGAAAAAATGGCAGAGCTCAATATAGACCCCCGTTTTGTCTATGCAGCATTGAGCTATAAACTGGCCTCTGCTGGAGGAAGTTCTTATAGAGTAGATGAAGATAACGCTATTAAAGTTAAGGTTGTCTCTAATGAAAAAGAGAGTTTCGATATATGGAATCTAAAAAATGAATACTTAAATATTGGTAGTAGAAGTATAAAGTTTTCTGATATTGGAGAGATAGATATGCGTAGGACAGGTAACGATATTTTCAAACGCAACCAGCAGTATACCTTAAACGTATCTTATGATTTTATTGGTTCTTTTGAGCTCTCAAAGAGAGTAGCAGAGAGAGAGATTGAGCGTTTAAATGAGCAGGTACTTCCTATTGGGTTTAAAGCTGGGACAGAACGTTGGGGGTGGAGCATGAGTTCAAAAAAAACCTTATTACTACTACTTGTGATTATAGGAATAATTTATCTTATCTGCTCAACTCTATTTGAGAGTTTACTACAGCCCCTAATTATTATAATTCTAATTCCTATCTCATTTGTAGGACTCTTTTTAACATTTTATTTTACAAAGTTCACCTTTGATCAAGGTGGGATAGCGTCGCTTATAATGCTTAGTGGAATATCTGTAAATGCTGGTATTTATATAGTTAACCAATATAATCTTATTAGCAGAAACTCCCTTGGTAAAAGGAGCGCAATAAGAAACTATATTAAATCTTATAATCACAAGATTATACCTATTCTGCTCACTATTATCTCTACTGTACTTGGTCTTGTCCCTTTTCTAACAGATGGTCCTAACGAGGTTTTCTGGTTCTCATTTGCAGTAGGTACAATGGGAGGGTTGCTCTTCTCTTTGATTGGGATAGTTTTCATTCTACCACTTTTTGGCAAAAAGAGTGCTAGAGCCGCTATTTAATTGTTCCTGCTCTGTTTTAATTTATAGCCAACTCCTCTAACGCTCTCTATTACAAGAGTGGTTTCAGTTAGTTTTTTGCGGAGATTAGATGTCAAGTGTTTATATTAACGAAAAGGGTACCACTATTTCTCATCCAAAAGTATACCACTTTAATATAATATCAAAGTTTATTTAACTCTTTTTTTTGGTGTCTCCACCAAGAACTAATTGGCGTTTTTACTT
>JAQVZL010000013.1 GCA_028708215.1 Bacteroidales bacterium | reverse complement strand
ATTAGCGCTTCTTTTATAAGCTCTTGTTCAAGTTCTTTAATAAGGCTTTGTTTACGTTTTCCAATAATAATCTCTTTGATTTTAGGGAGATAAAATTCAAAAGGAGGAGTCTCGCCTGGGGCAAATCTTTCTGTAAAGAAAGCAAAATAATTGTACAAAGAATCTTTAGTTTCAATGAAGTTAGCTGTTTTGAGTTCATTCTCGCACCAGTAAAGGTCTATTGGTAATTCTCTTGCTACAGCAGAGAGGTCTACCCATCTATTTTCAAAGTTGGTAAATTTGTCTGCAGAGTTGTAACAGAGTTGCTCCAATTCGTCTATCTCTTCCAGAGAGTTTGCTTTATATAAATTTTTTATTCTCTCGAGGTTTGGTGAATCGGAGGCAATTTTTATTACTCGCCCTTTTACTACTGAATTGTGTAGCTCTATATTTTGAGAGTTGTTTATGTAAAATTCTCTTGCTTCCTGTTCTGTTATAAGTGTGTCTAATCTTGTTTCAATATATTGTTTTTCGTACCTGTAGGCAATAAGTGAGTTTTTATACTCCTCCAACTCACGCTCTACATCTTTATCGGCTTTTGATAACTCTTCTTGAGCTTTAGCGAGGAGTAGATGTTTTAGTGCCCATGAGTTTATATACTGCCTTAACATAGTGATACTATCGTTGTTTGGGGTGCCAGGGGGGATAAGATTCTGAATATCCTTTTCGTATAGATAGTTGCTACCTACTTGAGCTACAAAGTTGTCTTTAGAACGAAATTCTAAGTATTTGCACGACTGAAGTGTAGTAGAGAGTAATAACAAAAATGTTAAATGAAGTAAGATGGGGCCTGGTTTTCTCATATATTTATTTATTATGCTTTGTACCTACTACTATTGTAATTTACAAAGATAATTAAAAATGGTTATGCATTAAAGAGCCTTGATTGATATGTATCCCTCTCTTCTAATCTTTTTTCGAGCATATTTATTAACTCTACATTTCTTGCTAAGCCCCAGGGGTTTGACTTGATAAAACGTGGAGGGACTTCCCCTGCAAAACGTTCAATAAATATATTTGGTTTTAATAACTCTAAGAAGTCTATAAAAAAATCTATATACTCACCAATTGTCCATTGTACAAACTCTTGAGGGTTCTTTTCAAATTCTCTCTCCATTTGCGTTCCTATAACTATTTGAAGTTGGTGAAACTTAACTGAGTTTAGTGGTAGCTTATTAATTTCTGTTGCATATTCAAGCATCTGTTGTTTGCTCTCTCCAGGTAGTCCAAATATAAAGTGTGCTCCTTGGTCTATTCCTGCCTCGGCAGTTTTTTTTATACTCTCTTTTGCGGCAGCAAAGTTGTGCCCTCTATTTATTCTTTTTAGAGTAGTATCGTAAATAGATTCAACTCCGTACTCTACAATTACTACATGCTCTTTAGATAGATTAGCTAGTAACTCAAGTTTTTGTTGGTCTATACAATCTGGGCGTGTTCCTATTACTATTCCAGCTACAAGAGGGTGGGATAGGGCTTCTCTATATAGAGTTTGCAAATGCTCAACTTCTGAGTAAGTATTTGAGTATGGCTGAAAATATGCAAGATATCTCTCTGCTTTTCTATATCGCTTTTTATGAAACTCTATTCCCTCTTCTAGTTGTTGGATTATGCTCTTATCGGGACTGCTATAAGATGGGTGAAAGGCATCGTTGTTACAATATGTGCAGCCTCCGGTTGCTATAGACCCATCTCTATTTGGGCATGAAAAGCCTGCGTCTACAACAATTTTTTGAAGTCTACTTCCATATTTATTTCGAAAATATCCTACATATGAGTTAAATCTTCTGTTTCCATTAAATCTCATTATAGAAGTACCTTAATAATTGCTTTTTTAATAATCCCTTCGCCAATTAGTGGAGCGTGGGCGTCGTGAGGGAAAATTACAGCAATATTACCTGGAGAAAGGCTAATAAAATTTTCTGGGATTTCTTCTAAAAATGCTATGTCTTTTTGGTGGTTATAAGAGATGTTCTCTCCGTTGCATTTGCTTCTATCTCTAATTCCTATTGTTTCGCTTCCTTCTAATAAAATATGAATATCTATATAAGAGTCATGTACTTCTAGCTTTGGAATTTCAATTCCTTTACCTTCACCTTCCCAAATTGTACAATAGATCTCTTTACCTAGAATGGGGTGTTCTCCTTTTTCTAATTTATCTAAGTCTGTTTTTACCATATATTCATATGCCTTTGCAAATCTAGAGTGAAAATTTAAATACCTTTCAAAACCTTTTAAAGAATCTAATATCATAACTAATAAATTTGCACAAATATAGTATCTTTGTTTTATATGCGTGTTAAGTAAATCATAAGTGTTATGAACAAATTTTTCAAATACCTAGTTTTACCATTTATATCTATTGTGGTTTGTGTTACATCTTGCACTGTAGAAAAGGGGTACGATGGGAAACATGAGTGGAGAGCTGCATGGGTAGCTACTGTTAATAATATTGACTGGCCTTCTTCTCCAGGGTTATCTTCGCAAGAGCAGCAAGCAGAACTTATAGAGTACTTAGATTTATTTAAAAATTTGAATTTTAATGCTATTGTTCTACAAATAAGACCTACTGCCGATGCTTTTTATCTTTCTAAATATGAGCCGTGGTCAATTTACCTTACGGGAGATCAAAAGATTGCTCCCGACCCTCATTACGACCCGTTGGAGTTTGCTATAAACGAGGCACATAAAAGAGGAATGGAGTTACATGCTTGGTTAAATCCATATAGAGTCTCGCAAGACACAGCTAATTTAGTAGATATCTCTCCTAATCATATTTATAATCTTAAGCCTAATATTTTTGTTCGGCACGGGAAGAAGCTTTATTTTGACCCAGCATATCCCGAAACTCGTGAGTTTTTGGTAAAGGTTATTAAGGAACTAGTAACAGATTACGATATTGACGGAATACATTTTGACGACTATTTTTACCCTAATAATGATTTTGAAGACTCTATCTCTTTCTCTTTACATTCAAGAGGATATGCTGCTAAAGATAAAATGGCATGGCGGAGAGAAAACGTCAATTTTGTAATTGAGATGCTTAGAGATACAATAAAGTCAGTTAAACCGTATGTAAAATTTGGCATTAGCCCTTATGCAGTTTGGCGAAATCTGAGGGACGACATTAGGGGCTCAGATACTAAAAGCTATGGTTATACCAATTATGACCATTTACATGCCGATGTTCTTTTTTGGATGGAAAAGGGTTGGTTAGATTATGTTTTGCCTCAGCTCTATTTTAATATTGGATATGAAGCTGCAGATTTTAATATTCTTGCAGAATGGTGGCAAGACTATAGTGCTGGAACTCCTATATATGGAGGGTTGGGTACGTATAGATTAGATAAAGATGCAAAAATTGAAGCGTGGCGTAGTGCAGGACAAATTAAACAGCAAGCTATGATTTTAAGAGAGATGCCAGCCTATCAAGGTGTCTGTTATTTTAATGCTAAAAACTTCAAGGAGAATAGGTTAGGTATAAATGAAGTTATGGCAGAACTTTATCCGAACCCTGTGCTTGTACCTTCTCTAAGAGGATTTCCGGAAAAGGCTCCTTCTGCTCCAACTAATGTTAAAATGGAGAGCGTACAAGGTGGCGCAAAGATTATCTGGGATAATGTTTCTTACAGCGATAATAGTGTTCATAACGTAAAGTACCATATTATCTATAAGTTTGCAAAAGGAGCTAGGCCTAATTTTGGGAATGGGAGTGCAATTGTTACTATTACGGGAGAAGAGTCATATATGTTGAGTTCATTTGCGAAAGATGAGTATGACTATTATGTTGCTGCTTTAGATAGGTTATATAATGAGAGTAAGGCTATTAAGGTAAAGCCCTTTATAAATGGAAAATAAATTTAGACTAAAATATTTAAAAAAATGAAAAAAAGATTTGTATTATTATTAGTTTGTGCAGTTGTGTTATCTTGCTCGTCTGGAGATAATAACGAGAAGCTACTAAAAGAGTTCGACTCAGTTTCACAGCAGGTAAAAAAAGAGTTTGCTCCAGATAGGAGACTTAAAACTTATGAGCCAAAATTAATTATAGATAAAGAGATAGCGTCTCTTCCTATTCTTAAGGGTTCTACAACAGAGCCAGAGGCTAAAGAGGCTTTGATAGCTGCACTTAAAAAGAACAATATAGATGTGTTAGATAGTATGGTTCTGTTGCCTCACCCTTCTCTTGGCGATAAGACTTTTGGTATTACTGCACAATCTGTAATTAATTTCCGTTATGGCGCTAGTTACTCAACTGAATCTGCAACTCAAACTTTAATGGGTATGCCGCTAAGAATTTTAGAAAAAAGGGGTGGCTGGACTAGAGCAATTACTCCCGAGGGATATATTGCATGGGTCTCTTCTGGTAGTATTCATCCAATGAATGAAGCTGAGTATAACGAGTGGACTGCCGCTCCCAAAATGATAGTGACAACAAATTACACTCTTTTTAGAGAGTTGCCTTCGCGTAGTTCAGCTGTAATATCAGATGGTGTGTGGGGTAATATAGTTCGTGCTCAAGGGCGCTTAGGTGGTTTTTATAAAGTTCTTTTGCCTAGTGGCAAGATTGCATATGTAGATAGATCAGATGTAGAGCCGTTTGATAAATGGCTAGAGAGTAGAGATCCCTCTCCAGAAAATATTATTGCAACAGCTAAGCAGTTTATAGGCTTTCCATATATGTGGGGTGGAACTTCTATTAAGGCAATGGACTGTTCTGGTTTTACAAAGACTGTCTACTATCTTAATGGGGTAATTATTGAGAGAGATGCTTCTCAACAGGCTAAGACGGGTGTAGATATAGATATTTCTGCAGGGTTCGATAATTTAAACCCTGGCGATCTTCTTTTCTTTGGTTCTAAGGCAACAGAAGAGAGAGGAGAAAGAATAACTCATGTGGGAATTTATATTTCCAACGGAGAATTTATTCATTCGGCAACATCTGTTAGAATTAACTCTCTTTTACCAGATGCATATAATTACTATAAAGGCTCTACTCGCTTAGTAAGAGCTAATAGACTCCTAACAGAGATAGATAAAGATTCAGATATTATCTCAATTAAAGAGCACCCTTGGTATTTTGTTAAATAAATAATTAAAAGAAATGGATAATAAAATGACTACAAGAAGAAATTTCATTAAGTCTGCAGGTTTATTAACAGCGGCTGCTGCACTTACTAACCCAGCAGATATTTTTGCACGTTCAGCAGGTACCTCGGCAAAAAAAAGAGGGAGTAATAAAATAGAGTTGTCTTGGATGCCCTTTGATGCAAAATTAAACCACCCCTTTACTATAGCTAACTTTACTAGAACTACCACTCCAATAGTGCTTACTCAGATTACATGGAATGGATACACAGGTTATGGAGAGGCCTCTATGCCTCCATATTTAGGTGAGAACCAGGCATCTGTGATGGCTTTTTTGAAAAGAGTAGATTTGTCTCAATTTGATTCTCCTTTTCGTATTCAAGACATAATGATCTATTTAGACTCTTTAGCTAGTAATAATACGGCAGCAAAAGCTTCTATAGATATTGCTTTGCATGATCTTGTTGGTAAGGTTATGGGTCAGCCGTGGTGGAAAATTTGGGGGTTCGATTCAGAAACCACTCCCGATACATCATTTACTATTGGTTTAGCTTCGGAAGAGAAGGTTAAAGAAAAAACTAGAGAGGCTTCTCTTTATAATGTTATAAAGGTTAAGCTAGGCAGAGATGAGGCTACAGATAAGATGATGATTAACACTATTCGCTCTGTAACAGATGCTATTATTTGTATAGATGCAAACCAGGGGTGGAAAGACAAGCATTATGCTTTAGATATGATTCATTGGTTAAATGAGAGAAATGTTAATATGATTGAGCAGCCAATGTCTAAATACCAATTAGATGAAACTGCTTGGTTAACAGAACGAAGCCCGCTTCCTATAATTGCAGATGAAGCTTGCCAGCGTTTAACAGATGTTCAACATTTGAAAGGTGCCTATCATGGAATAAATATTAAACTTATGAAGTGTACAGGTATGAGAGAGGCTCGCGAAATGATATCTCTTGCAAAAGCACTTCATATGAGAATTATGATTGGTTGTATGACAGAGACTTCATGTGCTATATCGGCAGCAGCTCAACTTGCTCCTGAAACTGAATGGGCAGATCTAGACGGCAATTTATTAATCTCAAATGATCAATTTGATGGGATGAAAATTGTAAATGGCAAGATTACATTGTCTGATAAGCCAGGCATTGGAATTACAAAAATTTAATTTTGAATAAATTTATTACCTTTGTCCGAAATTTATTATAATTATGGCAAGTTTAAGAGTTATAAAAAAGGATATTGATTATCTAGTATCGGAGGTTATTTCGGATTGCTGGACATTCCTTTACATCAATCAAGAAAATAAAGCAGAAGATGCTGTTGCTATTATTAACGATGCTGTTGAGTTTAGAGATGAACTTTTTAGTAGAGTTAATAAGCCAGATAAAGAGAATGTAAAAGCTCATTATAAGGCAATAAACAGAGATTTACTTACAGGCGTAGACGCTTTTTTCAAAAGAATAAGTGATCTTATTGAGAAATAGTAGATCTTAGATTAAGTAACATATCTAATTTAAAAAGCCAGTAAATAATATGCTGGCTTTTTCTATTGGAATAAAATTGTTGGATAGAACTCTTTTAGTTTTTTAGAGAGCTCTTTCTCTTTTCCTCCGCAAAGCGAGTTGAGATATTTATGAAACTCTTTTCCATGATTCCGATGTTTTAAATGGGTTAACTCATGTAGTATTACATAGTCGCATAGTTCAGAGGGAAGTCTCATTAAGTGAATATTGAGGTTGATATTATTTAAAGATGAGCAACTTCCCCAATTACTCTTATTGTTTTTCAAGAAGAGCTTGTTATAACTAAACCCATATCTATTTGCAAAGTATTGGGCTCTATTTGGGAGATACTCTTTGGCAGCATCTTTAAGAGCAGTTATTATATAGGGAGTTAACTCTATAGAATCAACTCCTTTGGCAAAGGTAATTAACCAAGATGTAGAGCTATTATTTGCTGTTTTATCTAATTTAATTGGGGTATTGCACTTACAAGATGTTAAGTTTTTATCTTCAAAAAAAGAGAGTTCTCCATTTATCAATTTTATAGAGTGACTCCTATTTAAATTAAGAGCCTGTTTCCTCTTTTTTTGCTTCTCTTTTTCTAAAGATTTAAGCACCCACTCTAAATTGGACTCAAGAAAGTCTGAAGCTTCATTGAAAGGGGTGAAAATTGGGATAGTTACTCTAACTCCTTTAGACTCATTAATGGATAGCCTTATAACACGGGATCTATTTTTTTTAATAATTTTGTATTCACCTATAATAGGATGTTTAATAATCTTTTGAGCTGGCATAAAATTGGATGTAGTTAGAGCTTATTGGGAGCAAAAGTAGAGAAATTACTTGCGTAGTCAAAAATAATATCTAACTTTGCACTCCCAATTTTGGGGTAGAATTATAAATATCAATTGCTTAGTACAATGGCAACTTATCTTGGAAAAGAAAAAAAGCAAGAGATTTTCGGACAATACGGAAAGTCTAATGCAGATACCGGCTCCCCAGAGGGTCAGGTAGCTTTATTTTCATACCGTATCGCTCATTTGACCAATCACCTTAGAAGCAACAAAAAAGACTTTGTTACTCAAAGATCTTTGCTTAAGCTGGTAGGGAAAAGACGCCGTCTTTTAGATTATTTAAAAGAGACAGATATTGAGAGATACAGAAATATAATTAAGGAGTTAAAACTTCGAAAATAAAGTTAAAAGGTGCCATTGGCACCTTTTTTTGGTTAAATACAAAGAGTATTCTTGTAAAATATAGATTTGCTCAGTTAATCTGGCTATATTTGCATAAACTTATTTTGATATAATACCTTCTGTTAAACAAGAGCACCCCGAGGCTGATGGTATTGATGAATTTGTAGTATTAATAAACTCTCACAGGGAGAGTCGGGTTGCATTTAGTTTTATAATGAACATAATAAAAAAAACCATCCAACTTAGAGATGGAAGAGAAATTGAGATTGAAACGGGAAAACTTGCTAAACAGGCAGACGGTTCAGTAGTGGTAAAAATGGGTAAGACAATGTTGCTTGCCACTGTAGTTGCTGCAAAAGATGCTAGAGAGGGCACAGATTTTATGCCTCTTTCTGTAGATTACAAAGAGAAGTATGCAGCAGCAGGTAGGTATCCAGGAGGGTTCCTTAAAAGAGAGGGCCGCCCTAACGACTCAGAGATTTTAGTATCTCGTCTTGTAGATAGAGCTCTTCGTCCGCTATTTCCAGAAGATTACCATGCCGATGTATTTGTGAATGTAAGTCTAATATCTGCAGAAAAAGATATTATGCCAGATGCTTTAGCTGGTTTAGCAGCATCTGCTGCACTTGCTGTAAGTGATATCCCTTTTAACGGCCCTATCTCTACAGTGCGTGTTGCTCGCTTAGATGGTAAATTTGTAATAGATCCTACTTTTACTGAACTGAAACTTTCAGATGTAGATATTATGGTAGCTGGTACGCTAGATAATATTATGATGGTTGAGGGCGAGTTTAAAGAGGTTAGTGAGGCAGAGATGCTTGAAGCAATAAAGTTTGCACATGAAGAGATTCAAACTCAGTGTAAGACTCAGATTGAGCTTATGGAAGAGGTGGGCAAAACTGTAAAAAGAGAGTATTCTCACGAAGAAAACGACCAGGAACTGCGTGAGGCTGTTCGTAACTACTGCTACGATAAGTGTTACGATATTGCTAAACATCCAAGTTCTAAGCAAGAGCGCACAGATGCTTTTGACGCTTTAAAAGAGGAGTTTTTAGCTACTATTCCAGAAGAGGAGAGAGAAGATAAGAGTGGTATGGTAGAGCGTTATTATCATGATGTAGAGAAAGAGGCAATGAGAAATCTTGTATTAAATGAGAAGATAAGATTAGATGGCCGTTCTACAGATGAGATTAGACCAATCTGGTGTGAAGTAGATTACTTGCCTGCAACACATGGTTCTGCCGTATTTACAAGAGGAGAGACACAATCACTTACAACAGTTACCTTGGGAACAAGGTTAGATATGAAATCTGTAGATGAGGTATTGGTAGAGGGTTCCGAGGCATTTGTGCTTCATTATAATTTCCCACCTTTCTCTACTGGAGATGCTAGACCTTATAGAGGCACTGGCCGTCGTGAGATTGGTCATGGTAACCTTGCATATAGAGCACTTAAAAACGTAGTTCCTTCAGGAGAAGAGAACCCTTATGCAGTAAGAGTGGTTTCAGATATACTAGAATCTAATGGCTCTTCGTCTATGGCTACTGTTTGTGCAGGAACGCTCGCGCTTATGGATGCAGGTATTAAAATTAAGAAACCTGTATCTGGTATTGCAATGGGTCTTATTTCCGAGGGTGGAGATGGCCGTTACGCAATTCTTTCAGATATACTTGGCGACGAAGATCACCTAGGAGATATGGACTTTAAGGTTACCGGTACAGTAGATGGGATTACTGCTACTCAGATGGATATTAAAGTAGATGGCCTCCCATATGAGGTTCTTGAAAAAGCTTTAGAGCAAGCAAAGCAAGGCCGCCTTCATATAATGGGAGAGATGATGAAAACTTTAGATGCACCTAGAGAAGAGCTTAAGCCACATACTCCAAGAATTGTTTCAATAGTTATTCCAGGTGAGTTTATTGGAGCTATTATTGGTACAGGAGGAAAGGTAATTCAAGAAATCCAAAAAACTACCGATACTACTGTAACTATTACAGAAGAAGATGGAAAAGGGGTTGTAGAAATATTTGGCGAGAATAAAGAGAATATGGATGCTGCTCTAGCGTGGATCGAGGGTATTACTACAGTTCCAGAAGAGGGTACTGTTTATAGTGGTAAGGTTGTTTCAGTTTTAGATTTTGGAGCATTTGTTCAGATTCTACCAGGTAAAGAGGGGCTACTCCATATTTCGGAGCTAGACTGGCATAAAGTAGAGAAGGTAGAAGATGTAGTAAACATTGGAGACATTGTAGAGGTGAAACTTCTGGAGGTAGATTCAAAAAGTGGTAAAATGAGATTATCTAGGAAAGCACTTTTAGAAAAACCCGAAGGTTATGTTGAACCTGTTAGAAAGCCGAGACCAGATAGAGTTGGCCGTGAAGGCAATAGAGATAGACGTGGGGGTAGATATAACGATAGAGGTCCAAGAAAAAATTAATCTATAGAAGATTTTCTATATTTAATATCTAGTTATATTTTTAAAGGACATCCAAAATGGGGGTCCTTTTTTATTTGTTGATTTTTCGTTTAGGTATATCTATTTTATTAATAAAAAAGACATAAATAGTATAAAATAGTTTTTTTGAGAGTTATAATGAAACAAATTGAAAGGTAAAATGACAATTAATGGATGATTAGCAATCTGTCTTTTTTTTAGCTAAGGGGAAGTCGCATTAATAGGAGATTATAAGATTATTTTGTTCTTGTTGTTTTTTGTTATAAATTCGTACCTGAAACAGTCACAAACTTATTTTTTAATTAAAAAAAAACTATTCTATGAAGAAATCTATCTTGCTTGTCTTAGTTTTGTTACTTGGGAACATGGCTATGGCACAGGTGAAAGTTACTGGAACGGTAACTTCTTCCGAAGATGGCTCTCCTATTCCTTATGCAACCATATTGGTTAAAGGAGTTAGAGGTATGGGTGCAGCAACGGATTTAGATGGCAAATTTACCATCGAAAGAGTATCGCCAGATGCGGTGCTTATTTTTTCTTACATTGGGTTTATTACCCAAGAGATTCCTGTAAATTCTAGAGCAATTATTAATGTCTCATTAGAGCCAGACCTTACCCGTTTAGATGAGGTAATGGTTGTCGCTTATGGTACATCTACAAAAGGAACTTTTACAGGGGCGGCCAGTGTTGTAAATCAAAAGTCTATTGAGGATGTTCCTTCGGTATCGTTTGAGCAAGCTCTTACTGGAAAGGTTGCTGGTATGCAAATTACTACACAGTCTGGCCAAGCAGGTACCACCTCTTCTATCAGAGTACGTGGTATTGGTTCTATGAATGCATCAAACGAACCACTTTATGTAATTGATGGAGTTCCAGTTCAGTCTGGTAATGCAGGGCAAATGAGTGACTATATTTACACAACTAGTAATGCTATGGCCTCTATTAACCCTAGCGATATAGCCTCTATTACAGTATTGAAAGATGCGGCGGCTTCTGCTCTATATGGTTCAAGAGCAGCAAATGGTGTTATTCTAATTTCTACTAAAAAAGGGAAACAAGGTAAACCAACTGTTAAATTTAAAGCCTCTGTAGGTATTACTCCAGATTGGGCTTACAATAACTGGGATCCTGCTAGTACAGATGAGAATATTGAGATGTATTACGAGATGTTCGTTAATGCAGGTCTCTATTATGAAGGCAGAACTCAAGAGGTATCTAGCCAACGTGCTTTGGCACAGTTAAACAAACGTTTTAACCAACATGGCTATAGCTTTACTGCTCCAGACCATACTGCAAACTCTCTTACGGTTGGTGGCGAGAGAGCTGGAAGTTATTATGATTGGGAAGATGCCCTCTTTAGAACTGCAGTTTATCAAACATACGATTTAGCTGTAAGTGGTGCTACTGAAACAACTAACTATTACACTTCAATTGCATATACAAATGAGAGTGGCCGTATAAAAACAAATGAGTTTGATAGGATTACTGGTAGAGTAAATCTTACTCAAAAAATTGGTAAAATTGTTGAATTTACCACAAATATTAATATTGCTAATAGCAACAAAGAGGGTTTCAATGATACACGTAACTTAGGTGGTAACCCATTCCTTCAAACTAGAAACCTATTGTGGGGAATGTATTGGCCAACACATTACGATACTGGGGAGCCATATACAAATAGATATGGAAGTTATGCTTATAACCCCGTTTTCTATGACAATGAGTGGGATAACTACTCTAAAACTTTAAGATTATCTGCTAGTGAAGCAATTACAGTAAAGATTTTGCCAGAACTTCATTTGAAGTCTGTACTCTCTTATGATAATTCAAATGTAAGAGACCATCTCTATTATAGCCCAACTCACTATAATGGTTCAAGTAGGAATGGCCGTGTAGTTGAAATGAATACGCAAACAACTAAGCTTGTCTCTTCTACAACTTTGAACTTTAATAAAACTTTTGCAGAAAAGCATAAAGTTGGGGTTTTACTAGGTTGGGAAGCAGAGGAGAATAAGACAGATTATGTACGTGCAGAGGGTTCAGACTTGCCTACAACTGCTCTACATACAGTAAATACAGCAGGAGTTTTAGATGCAAATGCTTACTATTGGGGAAATACTATGGTCTCTGCGCTTTCAAGAGCAGAATATAATTACGACGATAGATATTATGTTTCAGCATCATTCCGTAGAGATGCTTCTTCTAGACTTGCTCCCGTAACTCGCGAAGGTAACTTCTGGTCAGTTGCAGGTTCATGGAGAATAGACAAAGAAGACTTTATGTCTAATGTTGATTTCATTAGTAGTTTAAGATTAAGAGCATCGTATGGTGTAAATGGTACATTACCTACCTCTAACTATGGATGGCGTTCACTAACTACTTATAGAGACAAGTATATGGAACTTCCTGGAGGTACAATTGCTACAGTAGCAGATGAAAATCTTAGTTGGGAGACTAACTATACTTCTAACTTAGCATTAGAGTTTGGTTTAATGGACCAAAGAATTACTGGTACAATTGAGGTATTTAACAGAGATTCAAAAGATCTATTACAATATGTTCCAATTTCAAGAGTTACTGGTTTCTACTCTACTCTTAAAAACGTTGGTGAAATAAACAATAAAGGTATAGAGATTGAACTTTTTGGAGATATTATCAAAAATAGAGATCTAACATGGAGTGCTGGTATTACAGCTTCTCATATTAGTTCTACAGTTACTGAGTTATATGGTGGTCAAAACATTATTTGGTATGAACCAACTGGTGGAGACAGTAGAACAAGGTTTATTTATAAAGAGGGTGAATCAACTTTAGCTATTTATGGCCTAGAGTGGGCTGGTGTTGAAAGAGAAACAGGTAAAAACCTATGGTTCTTAAATAACGAAGAAACTCCAGATCTTATGGTAGATGGCAGACCTGCCACTTACAACCACAATAATGCAGATGAGAAAATTTTAGGCGATGTTCATCCAACTCTATTTGGTGGAATTAACACTAATTTAGAATGGAAATCGTTATCTGTAGCTCTTAGCTTTACATATAAAATTGGAGGTTATACATATGATGCAGCATCAAGAGACTGTGCAGATGATGGATATTATTGGGAAAGAACAATGTCTAAAGAGCAGTACAAACATAGATGGACTCCAGAGAATAAAGACGCTAGACTTCCACAACGTGTTGCTATAGATATGACAGACGTGCTTCAAAGAAGTAGTAGGCATATGCATCCTGGAGATTATATTAGGCTAAAAAATATTAATATTGGTTACAATATTCCTAAAAGACTTACTCAATTAGTTAGTATTTCTAATGCAAGAGTCTATTTTGCAGGGATGAATCTATGGACATGGGCAAAGCATGATACATATGATCCAGAAGTAAACTCATATGGTTCAAAGGGATTTGAAGTTCCTATTGGGAAAACATATACTTTTGGTATTGAATTAAGTTTCTAATTATAAACAGATTCTACAATGAAAAAAAATAAAATAATATTTGCAATTATAGGCATTTTGTTGCTATCGTCATGCGAAGACTTTCTTGATGTAAAACCAAGTAACTCTGCAGACTCAGCTACGTCTATCTTAACTGTTGACGATGCCAAAGTTGCTATGAGTGGTATTATGAGAAATATGACCTCTTATAATTACTACGGAAGAAATTTCTTAATATATGCCGATGCTAAGGGTGGCGATTTTGCCATTGCTTCTGCAGGAAGAGGATTAGATGGCCTATATCAATTTAATCACTCTCAAACTTCTGGCAGCTATAGTGGTTATTGGGATCACCTATACCAATGTATTCTTCAAGTTAATAATTTATTAGAGAATATTGAGAAAATTGAAGCGGCGGGTAATGGCACAAATCAACTTCTGGAATACAAAGGTCAAGCATTAACTGCGAGAGCTTTAATCTATTTCGATTTGGTTCGCCTTTATGGAAAGCCTTACAATATGGATAAAACTTCTCTTGGGGTCCCTCTTGAATTAAAGGTGGTAGATGCTGCTGCTCAGCCAACCAGAGCTACAGTTGAAGCTGTTTACAACCAAGTTGTTGCAGATTTAGTAGCTGGAGCACCTTTGATGTCTAAAAGCATACAGAAGGGCTATATTAACTATTATGCCAACATGGCTATTCAGGCGCGTGTGTACCTTCATATGGATAACTTCACTGCTGCTCTAGCTGCTGCAGAAACAATTATTAACGATGGAGTATACTCTCTATATGACAATGATAAGTGGTATGATTCGTGGTCTAATGAGTTTGGCTCTGAGTCAATTTTTGAAATTGCAATGAATGAGAATGAAGGCGATTTGGGTGGTAGCTCTTTAGGTTACTACTTACTTCCTCTTGGTCATATTACAGGTGCTAGTGGGTGGTTTATGGCTAGTGATTACTATCTAGATAGGCTTAATGAAGATCCTACAGATGTACGCTGGTCTGTTATGGCAGAAGACGAGACAAGTACAGATGTTGAACCAAGGTTTGGTTCATGTATGAAATATGTTGGTGGTCATGACATGAAGGGCGATAAAGGAAAAGCCTCTGCTACTAATGTTAAAGTTATAAGACTTTCAGAGATATACTTAATTGCTGCCGAGGCGGCCTTGAGGTTACCATCTCCAAATAAAATAAAAGCTAAAGATTATCTTAATGAAATACGTAAAAGAGCACCCGCTCTTGAGCCAGCAACTGAGGCTACTATTACTTTAGAGATGATAATAGATGAAAAGAGTAAAGAGTTATTCACAGAGGGTAACCGTTATTGGGATATGATGCGTCTTGGATGGCAAATAGAGCTAAATGATGATTTTATTCAGCCTGCTATTTCAATTCCTCATCGTGACAAAATTATAGATAGAACTTTCTACAAGACTATTCTACCTATTGCTCAAGATGAGATTGATGCTAACCCTGCAATTGGAGAGCAACAAAATCCAGGTTACTAACATTTTTGACTGTTTTTTAAAGGGCTGCCTTATGGTGGCCCTTTTTTATTGGTGATAATAGAACTTTTTTTTAAATACTTCTAATTGTTCTATATTTGTACTAAAGTATAAAGAATCATTATAAATATTAGCCTAAATGGAGAGTTTTCATATAAGTTTAAAGAGTAATATCTTGTCTGATGTTAAAGTATTACTAGAAAAAGAGTGTAAAATTGTGTTGTCTCAAGAGTCCAAAGAGAGGATTGTTAAATGTAGAGATTATTTAGAAAAAAAGATGGTACAAACCACTGTGCCTATTTATGGCATAACAACCGGATTTGGCTCTTTGTGTAATGTATCAATTGATAGTGAACAGCTTTCTCTTTTACAATCTAACTTAGTGGTTTCTCATGCATGTGGTTTAGGAGAAGAGGTGCCAGAAGAGATTGTTAAACTCATGATGGCTCTTAAGGTCAAATCTCTCTCATATGGTTATTCTGGAATTAAATTAGAGACAGTAGAGAGGTTAATTGAGATGTTTAATAATGGAGTATATCCTGTTGTTTTTAAGCAGGGCTCTTTAGGAGCATCTGGTGATTTAGCCCCTTTGGCAAATATGTCACTTCCGCTTATAGGTAAAGGTGAGGTGAATTATAAAGGTAAAAGAATTTCTGCTGAAGAGATGAATAAAATATTTGGTTGGAAACCTCTTACTTTAGCCTCTAAGGAGGGCCTAGCTCTTCTGAATGGCACACAATTTATGCTTGCTTATAGTGTTTGGTGTATGCTTAAAGCACAAAAACTTTCGGCTTTTTCAGATATTATCTCGGCTATTTCTTTAGATGCATACGATGGAAGAGTAGAGCCTTTTACAGAGGGAGTCCACTGGGTAAGGCCTCACTCGGGCCAGTTAGCCACTGCAGCTAATATGAGAGAGCTACTTAAAGGTAGTGAGTTGGCCTCTAGAGAGAAAGAGCACGTGCAAGACCCATACTCCTTTAGGTGTATCCCCCAAGTTCATGGGGCATCTAAAGATGCTATAAATTATGCTTTGAATGTTTTTGAAACGGAGTTGAATAGTGCTACAGATAACCCAACTATTCTTCCAGAAGAAGATCTTATAATATCTGCAGGGAATTTTCATGGGCAACCTTTAGCACTGGCTTTAGATTTTTTAACTATTGCAATGGCAGAACTTGGTAGTATTTCTGAGCGAAGAACTTATCAGCTAATTTCAGGAAAACGAGGGTTGCCTTCGTTTCTAGTAGCTAGACCTGGGCTAAATTCTGGGTTTATGATTCCTCAATATGCTCAGGCCTCTGTTGTTAGTCAAAATAAACAGTTATCTACTCCTGCATGTGTAGATACAATAGACTCGTCTCAGGGCCAAGAAGATCATGTGAGTATGGGTGCCAATTCTGCTACTAAATGCTACTCTGTGGCAGAGAACTTAGAGAAGATTCTTGCAATAGAGTTAATGAATGCTGCACAAGCATTAGAGTTCCGTAGGCCATTAAAATCTTCTTCTAAACTTGAAAACTTTGTATTATCTTATAGAGAGTGGGTTCCATTTATTAAAGAAGACCAAGTTATGTATGTTCACATAGATAACTCAATTAAGTTTTTGCAAGAGACTCAAATTGATCTTTTTTAGGATTACTCTATTTATATTTTATTTCATTTTAAATTTTTTATTATGCCCCGTATAGTAATAACTAATATCAAAGAGATCATTCAAACAGAGAGAACTCCTATTTCCTTGCCAAAAGCAGGGAGTGATATGGGCATCTTGCATAACATTAGAGATGGATTTATAGTTATAAAAAATAATTTAATAGAGCATTTTGGTCTAATGAGAGATTTACTGGATTACTCTATTAAGATAGATGGAATAGTTATTAGTAATGGCACTGTAATTATTGATGAGCAATCAGGCGTTAATCTCAAGCTAATAGATGCTTCGGAGAAAATGGTTATGCCTGCTTTTTGTGATTCTCATACCCACTTGGTATATGCAGGAAGTAGAGAGATGGAGTTTTCAGATAAGCTTAGGGGGCTCTCTTATCAAGAGATAGCAGCGCGTGGAGGCGGTATTTTAAACTCGGCAAAGCTCCTTCATAATACTTCAGAAGAGGAGCTGCTTAGGCAGAGTTTAAATAGGGCGTGGGAGATAATGGGTTTTGGAACAGGTGCTGTAGAGATAAAGAGTGGCTATGGGCTTACTCCAGAAGATGAGATAAAGATGCTTAGGGTAGCCAAAAGAATATCTCAGGAGACTCCTCTTGCTGTTAAAACCACTTTTTTAGGAGCACATGCTGTGCCTGAGCGTTATAAAGATAACAGAGTAGGGTATGTAAATGAGATAATTAATGAGATGATTCCTGTTATAGCTACAGAGGAGTTAGCAGATTATATAGATGTCTTTACAGAAAAGGGGTTTTTCTCTGTTGAAGATACAGATAGGATTTTCAATGCAGGAATGAAGTATGGTTTAAGGGCTAAGATTCATGCAAATCAGATGAGTTTTTCTGGAGGAGTGCAGGTTGCTGCTAAATATAATGCAATCTCTGCAGACCATCTGGAGTTTACAGCTGAGGCAGAGTTTAAGGCTCTTAAAGAGAGTGAAACAATAGCAACATTATTGCCTGGCTCTACTTTTTTTCTTGAGATGAAGTATGCTCCTGCAAGAGAGATGTTAAATTATGGCCTGCCTGTTGCAATTGCAACAAACTATAACCCAGGCTCTTCTCCTTCTGGAGATATGAAGTTTATGATGGCACTAGCTGCACTAAAAATGAAACTTACTCCAGAAGAGGTGATAAATGCAGCTACTATAAATGGGGCGTTTGCAATGGATCTTTCAGAGAGCCATGGTAGTATTGCTAAGGGTAAAGTTGCTAATCTTATTGTGACTAAACCAATTCCCTCTTATGAGTATATTCCATATGCCTTTACTACCCCGTTAGTTGATACTTTAATATTAAATGGAAAAGTTATTACTGGCACATAATTTAAAATATATTTAGCATAATGTTATATTAATTTTTTAATTTCAGAAATAGTTTATGATTTTTAAAAATAGATACAATGAAAAAATTTAACACACCATTAGGAGAGATAAAAATTGATATTTTAGGTCATGCGTCTCTTTTTATGCAGTGGAAAGGGAAGAATATTTATGTAGATCCATATAGTGAAGTTGCAGATTACTCTAAACTACCATCTGCAGATTTTGTACTTCTTACCCATCACCATTTTGACCATTTAGATAAAGAGGCTCTCAAACATATAGTGAATGAGCAAACCTTATTTGTAACAAACAGGGGGTGCAAAGCAGAGTTACCACAAGCAAATGCACTTACTCAAGGAGACTCTTACAATTATGAAGGTATAGAGATTACTGCAGTTTATGCCTACAACATAGTTAATAAAAATGAGCAAGGGGAGCCTTTCCACCCAAGAGGTGAGGGAAATGGCTATATATTAGATTTTAATGGTTACAGACTCTATATTGCTGGAGATACCGAGCATATTCCAGAGATGAAAGAGCTAGGAGAAATAGATTTAGCCTTTATGCCCAAGAACTTGCCATATACAATGAGCGACCAGATGTTTATAGAGGCACTAAAAACTGTTATGCCCAAGCAACTTTTTGCAATTCACTATTTTGAAATAGACGTACCTAAGCTTAAAGAAATGATGCCTCAAGGTGTAGAGTTGTTAAATGAAAAATGATCTTAAATATTTGTAATTATAATGAGTAGAAGACTTATTGAGTGCGTCCCTAATTTTAGTGAAGGGAGAAACTTGCAATCTATTAGGCAGATAACAGATGTTATTGAGCAAATAGAGGGGGTTAAACTCTTAAATGTAGACTCTGGTTTTGCAACTAACAGAACTGTTGTGACCTTTGTAGGTGAACCAGAGAAAGTGGTAGAGGCTGCTTTTTTGGCAATAAAAAAAGCAGCCGAAGTTATTGATATGAGGCATCATACTGGAGAGCATCCAAGAATGGGTGCAACCGATGTTTGCCCACTTATTCCAATCTCTGGTGTTTCAATGGTAGAGACTGTTAAATTCGCACAAGAGCTTGCCAAAAGGGTGGGAGATGAGTTGCAAATTCCTGTCTATTGCTATGAGAAAGCAGCAAGGGTTTCAGAAAGAAAGAATCTTGCAAATTGTAGAAAGGGTGAGTATGAGGGATTGAAAGTTAAAATTGAGAGTAGTGAGTGGAAACCAGATTTTGGCCCTGCTTTTTTTAGTGACCATGTTGCTCACACTGGTGCTACGGCAATTGGAGCTAGGGACTTTCTTATTGCAATTAATTACAATTTAAATACAACCTCTACTAGAAGAGCTAATGCAATTGCTTTTGATGTTCGTGAAAAGGGGCGTAAAAAAAGAGAGGGAGCTTCTCTTACTAGTAAGGTAGTTAAAGACCAGCATGGGAACGATGTTTGGGTAGCAGGTACTCTTAAAGGGTGTAAAGCTATTGGTTGGTATATAGAGGAGTATGGAATTGCCCAGGTTTCAATGAATGTAACAGATATTAATGCAACTCCTGTTCATATTGCTTTTGACGAGGTGGCCAGTAAAGCTGCAGCACGTGGTATTAGAGTTACAGGAAGTGAGATAGTTGGGTTAGTGCCTAAAAAGGTTTTACTAGATGCTGGAAAATATTACTTAGCTAAACAGAGCCGTTCGGCAGGGATTTCAGAAGAGGAGATTATTAAGATTGCTGTGAAATCTATGGGATTAGACAATCTTAAACCCTTTAATGCCAAAGAAAAAGTAATAGAGTATCTTATAGAAGACAGTAGTGAAAAGAGGCTAGTAGATCTTACTTGTACAGGATTCGCTCAAGAGACTGCTAGTGAGTCTACTGCGCCTGGGGGTGGCTCTGTATCGGCCTATATGGGTGCTTTAGGAGCTGCATTGGGAACAATGGTTGCCAATCTCTCTTCGCATAAGGCTGGTTGGGATCTCAAATGGGATTATTACGCAGAGTGGGCAGAGAAAGGGCAGAAAATTATGAGTGAAATGCTCTATTTAGTAGATGAAGATACCAACTCATTTAAACGAATAATTGAGGCATTTGGCCTTCCAAAGAGTACCGAGGCAGAGAAGGAGGCAAGAACTAGCGCTATTCAGGCAGCAATACAATATGCAATAGAGATTCCTCTTAAAACAATGCAGGTGGCATATAGTGCATTTGACCTTACTGAGGCAATGGTAAAAGAGGGGAATCCAACTTCTGTTTCCGATGCTGGAGTGGGTGCACTTGCTCTTAGAGCTGCTATATTTGGAGGGTATATGAATGTTAAAATAAATTCACAAGACCTTAAAGATAGAGAGCTTGTAAATAGGTTTATTAAAGAGGCACAAGAGATTATGAACAATGCAATAAAGCGCGAACAAGAGATTACCTCTTTAGTATTTAAAACATTAGATAAGTAATTGGTTCTTTCTTTATGAAAAAAGAGACTGTCTATAAAACAGTCTCTTTTTCTTATTTAGTAATACCAGAAGGCTGGAGTTATTCTTGCTCTGCAAGGCGTTTGTATTTATTGTAGCGCCTTTTTGCATGTTCTTCTGTAAGTTTGAAGAGCTCTTCTGCCTGTTCTGGGAATGTTTTTCTTAAAGATGAGTATCTTACCTCTCCCTCTAAGAATGATTGGAATGTAGACCAATCTGGCTCTTTACTGTCTAGAATAAATGGATTCTTACCCTCTTCTTCTAGTTTTGGATTGTAACGATATAGTTGCCAGTAACCACTTTGAACAGCTTTTTTCTCTTCTAATTGAGTGGCTCCCATACCGCTTTTTATTCCATGACTAATACATGGTGCGTAAGCAATAATCAAAGAAGGTCCATCATACTCCTCGGCCTCTCTAAGAACTTTAAATAGTTGATTATGGTTTGCTCCCATTGCAACTTGTGCAACATAAACATAGCCATAGCTCATTATCATCATACCAAGGTCTTTCTTACGAACTTTTTTACCCGATGAGGCAAATTTAGCAACTGCTCCAGCTGGGGTAGATTTAGAAGATTGGCCTCCTGTATTTGAGTAAACCTCTGTATCTAATACTAGTACATTTACATTATTACCAGATGCAAGCACGTGGTCTAGACCACCAAATCCAATATCGTATGCCCAACCGTCTCCTCCAAAGATCCATTGTGAACGTTTGTATAAGAACTCTTTTAAAGTTACAAGCTCGCTGCAAATTTCACATTTGCAATTTTCTAGAAGAGGAAGAAGTTTATCTGCAACCTCTTTTGATTTAGCAGAGTCTTCGCGATTTTCTAACCACTCGGCAAAAAGAGCTTTTACTTCTGCAGAAGTCTCACTGCTTTCAATTCCATCTGCCATTAATTTAGCAACTCTATCTCGAACTCTTTCGGAGCCAAGATGCATTCCTAAGCCATATTCTGCATTATCTTCAAATAGAGAGTTAGCCCATGAAGGACCTCTACCATCTTTGTTAGTAGTATATGGAGAAGATGGGAATGAACCACCAAAGATTGAAGAACAGCCAGTTGCGTTTGCAATCATCATTTTATCTCCATAAAGTTGAGTTATTGCTTTAATATATGGAGTCTCTCCACAACCTGCGCAAGCTCCTGAGAATTCGAATAGAGGTTGTGCGAATTGCAGGTTCTTTGCACTTTGAGTTTTTGGTAAGATGGTATCTTTATATCCTACAGCTGAGTGTAAGTGATCAAAGTTTTCTTGTTCATGAATCTGGCTCTCTAAAGGCTTCATAATAAGAGCCTTCTCTTTTGCAGGACAAACTTGAGCGCAGTTACCACAGCCAGTACAGTCCATTGGAGTAACTTGAATAGTAAAGCTATACTCTTTTACTCCTCCTTTACCAGCTACCTTTTTAACTCCTTCTGGAGCTTTTTGTTGCTCCTCTTCAGTCATAAGAAATGGCCTAATAGCAGCGTGTGGGCAAACATAGGCACATTGGTTACATTGGATACAATTTTCTGGAATCCACTCAGGAACGTGAGTAGCAACTCCACGTTTTTCATAAGCGGCTGTTCCCGCAGGAATTGTGCCATCTTCTAGATTTAAGAAAGCGCTTACTGGTAGGTCGTTACCCTCTTGTGAGTTTACAACATCGGCTACATTTCTTACCCAGTCTGGAGCAAGTCTATCAAAGCTTGCTGGACGGAATTTAGCGGTGATATTATTCCACTCACATGGTACTTCTACTTGTTCAACTTCTGAGCCTCTTTCTATTGCAGCATAGTTCATGTTGAGAATCTTATCGCCTTTGAGTCCATAAGATTTTTTTGCAGCACTCTTCATCTCTATTACAGCTTGGTCATAAGGAATTATGTCTGCAATTTTAAAGAATGCCGATTGTAAGATAGTATTGGTTCTATTACCAAGACCAATCTCTTCTGCTATCATTGTAGCATTAATAATATATAACTTAAGCTCTTTCTTTGCAATTGTTGCTTTAATAAAGTCTGGTAACTTTTCAATTGTCTCTTCTTTGCTCCAAAGTGTATTAAGGAGAAGGGTTCCTCCCTTTTTAATTCCTTTTAGAATGTTATACTTTGTGAGATAGGTAGTAACGTGGCACGCTACAAAATCTGGATGAGATACTAAGTAAGGAGAGGTAATAGGTGTATCCCCAAATCTTAGGTGCGAGCAAGTATATCCGCCAGACTTTTTAGAGTCATAATCGAAATATGCTTGTACATATTTAGGAGTAGCCTCTCCAATAATTTTTATGGTGTTTTTATTTGCACCAACAGTACCATCAGAACCAAGTCCATAGAACTTGCACTCCATAACACCTTTTTTAGCAAGATTGACATCTTCTTTTAAAGGAAGAGATTTAAAGCTAATATCATCTATGATACCTATAGTAAACCCATTCTTAGGCTCTTTCATTTTAAGATTATCATAAACGGCTACTATCTGGGCTGGAGTGGTATCTTTAGAAGATAAACCGTAGCGCCCACCAACAATAACAGGCATTTTGTTACCTCTTTGTGCAATAACTGTCTTAACATCTTGATAAAGTGGTTCTCCTACAGAGCCAGGTTCTTTTGTTCGATCTAATACAGCAATTCTTTTCACACTCTTAGGAAGCACGCGGAAGAAGTATTTTGCAGAGAAAGGTCTGTATAGGCGTACAGTTAATAGACCAACTTTCTCGCCATTGGCGTTTTTAGCGTCTACTACTTCGCGAATAGTTTCGCAAACAGAACCCATTGCAATAATTATATCTTCTGCATTTGCATCTCCATAATAATCGAAAGGTAAATAGTGGCGCCCGGTTAGTTCAGTTATTTCACCCATGTAGCGAGCTACTATATCTGGAACTGCATCGTAGAAAGGATTGCTTGCCTCTCTTGCTTGGAAAAACACGTCTGGGTTTTGTGCAGTTCCTCTAGTAACTGGTTTATTAGGGTTAAGTGCTCTGTTACGGAATGCCGAGAGTGATTTCTCACTTATCATTTTTTTCACCTCGTTGGCGTCTAAATCTTCAATTTTCTGAATTTCGTGCGAGGTGCGGAAGCCATCAAAAAAGTGGATGAAAGGAATTCTAGACTTTAAAGTTGCAAGGTGAGCTACAGCGCCTAAGTCTAATGCTTCTTGAACACTGCTAGAGGCTAGTAGTGCAAAGCCTGTTTGCCTAGTTGCCATAACATCTGAATGATCTCCAAAAATAGAGAGTGACTGGGCTGCAAGTGTTCTTGCAGATACATGAAGTACTGTTGGTAGTAGTTCTCCTGCCATTTTGTACATGTTTGGAATCATTAGCAGAAGACCTTGTGAAGCAGTAAAGGTAGTTGCAAGCACTCCTGCCTGTAATGCTCCATGAAGAGCTCCAGCAGCGCCTCCTTCACTCTGCAATTCTACTACTTCTATCTCTTCTCCAAAAAGATTCTTTTTACCAGAAGCAGACCACTCATCTACATACTCCGCCATTGTAGATGAGGGAGTTATGGGATAAATTGCTGCAAGTTCGCTAAACATGTATGCAACATGTGCTGCGGCGTAATTACCGTCACAGGTAATAAATTTTTTCTCTTTTGCCATAGCTTAATTTTATAATTAATATTAATTGGTAATTACTGTTTATTACAATTTATAGGCCGTGAATCATTTTTTATTTTCGGTGTAGTACTCTTTTCATTTTAGATTGAGTATAAAAAAAAGAAGACCCCGCTGAGATAAAATCTGCGGAGTAGTTATTTCAATTGTGTAATATATCATGATTGAATGAACTCACAAAGGAAGTTCCACAAGGGAACTCTGTGTGCTCAGTCTCAATTTCAATATCTTTTACTATTTGATTGCAATTTGGCATACTATCTATTGTACCTCAAAAATACAAAATTCTTTTTAAATATTAAAAGGAATTTTGCTAAATTTGGTACATAGGTAAAGTTAACCAAATATTTATGAAAAAAATAATTTTCACTACTCTTCTTTTCTTTGTTGTATTGTGTTCTTGGTCACAATCTGGAACAATAAAAGTAGAAGAGGGAAAGGTAGTAAAAGGACAATTCTTCTTTGATAAATTGTATATTTTTGATAATTATCTAGATGGTCGTATTATTTTGAATAATGGGAGGCATTACACAGGCCCTATTAATATTAATACAGTAACTCAAAGTGTAAGAATAATATCACAAGAAGGAGATACAATACAAATAGAGAGCGAAAATATGGTTGATGTGATTAGTGCCGAGGGAGTTTTTTTTAGGAAAAAGAACAACCTCTATATTGAGCTTTTGAATACAGATGGAGAGAGATCTTTGGGGTTGGTGCGGAAAATGGCAATAGGGAGTGAGAAGATTGCTGGAGCTTATGGTGGTACGTCTGAGACCTCTTCTGTCTCTAAACTTGGAGCATTAGAGAATAAAGCTGAATCCAGGTTTACAATACTGTCCAAAGTGGCTAATATGGAATATTTCTACACCGAGCTACTCTATATTCTGTATAAAAACAAGATTGTACTTGCAACCAAAAGAAATTTCCAAAAAGCTTTTCCTGGACAGAAAAAAGTGATTTCAAATTATATTCAAGAAAATAGCATAGATTTCTCTAAAAAAGAATCTGTTATCTCTCTATTTAATTATCTTATTGAAAATAAGTAACAAGTAGGTAGATTAGTTGTTTACCTATTATTCTATTAAAAATCTTTTGTTTAGGATCTAGTAGTATCTATTGATGTCCATTAGTTATTACATCTGGTGCAATCTTTTTTATTAATCCTTGAAGAACACTTCCAGGACCTAACTCAGTAAACTCATTAGCACCATCTTTTACCATGTTTTCTACACTTTGCCTCCAAAGAACAGGTGCTGTAAGTTGTGTTATAAGATTACTCTTTATCTCTTTAGGGTCTGTGTGGGGGAGTGCATCGGCATTTTGGTAAACGGGGCCACATGGGCTTTTAATTTCTGTCTCTTTAATTGCTTTTTCAAGCTCTTCTCTTGCTGGCTCCATTAATGGAGAGTGGAATGCTCCGCCAACAGGTAATATAAGTGCTCTTTTTGCACCTGCATTTTTAAGTTCTTCGCAGGCCTTTTTTACAGCATCTATCTCTCCAGAGATCACAAGTTGCCCGTTACAGTTATAGTTTGCAGGTACAACTATCCCATCTATTGCTTTGCATATTTCTTCTGTTTTATTGTCTGCAAAGCCAATTACAGCTGCCATTGTAGAGGGTGCATTTTCACACGCCTTCTGCATAGCTAAAGCTCTTTTAGATACTAATTTTACACCATCTTCAAATGTGATAGCACCCATTGCAACAAGAGCACTAAACTCTCCTAAAGAGTGACCTGCTGCCATATGGGGGTTAAAATTATCTATGCATTTAGATAGTATTACTGAGTGTAAAAAAATTGCTGGTTGCGTAACCTTAGTCTCTTTAAGTTGTTCACTAGAACCACTAAACATAATGTCTGTTATGCGAAAACCAAGAATTTCATTTGCTTTTTCGAACATCACCTTAGCTAAAGGAAAGTTCTCATAAAGATCTTTTCCCATACCGGTGAACTGTGCCCCTTGTCCAGGGAAAACGAATGCTCTCATAATATTCAGTTTTTTATGAATCACAAAGATACATTTTTCGATGAATTTTAAAATATCTATATTTGCAACCTTCTTTGGCCTCGTAGTTCAGCTGAATAGAATGTCAGATTCCGGTTCTGAAGGTCGGGGGTTTGAATCCCCCCGAGGTCACAACACAAATAAGAGAAGCCGCAAAATAGCGGCTTCTTTTATTTGATGCTACACCACTTCAAGCTAGCTTGAGTGGTGCGCATAAAATAAAAGAATAAGGGGCCGGAAGCCCCTTCTCTTATTTGTATTGTAAGACCCCCCCACTTGGGATCACCGAGCTTTAGCGAGGTAATCCCCAAGTGGGGGATGAGCTTTAGCGAGGTAATCCCCAAGTGGGGGATGAGCTTTAGCGAGGTAATCCCCAAGTGGGGGATGAGCTTTAGCGAGGTAATCCCAATGGGGGGATGGACTTTAGCGAGTTAATCCCAATGGGGGGATGGACTTTAGCGAGTTAATCCCAATGGGGACTAAAGTTTCCCACCCTGTAACTTGTTGACACAAAATCATTCATCAGATGAATCAGCATATTGCTGACTTACAGGGAGTTGTATAGTGTAGAAGTCTTGAAATAGCTATTTTTAGAGTTTTTGACTATGCTACATGTCTCATTTATAAATAGTTGCTAATTCATCTGATAGATGAAAATTATCCGACTGGAATTTTACCAATACACTACTTCATGTCCTGGTTATCTGCTAGTTGTGAGGTGGGAAACTTTAGTCTTAGGCCAAAAAATTAATCAAAAAAACCTCCCTCAAAAGCTTTAAAAATTTTGAGGGAGGTTTGTATTTAATTTAGAGATTTCTTACTCTACAAATGCAATAATTTCTCCTTTCTCTACTCTATCGCCATGATTAGAGCAGATTTCAATAATTTTACCCGAAATAGGAGCCTTAACTAACTCTATTCCGTAGAAAGCTTGAACAAAGCAGATAGTTTTATCTTCTTCTACTTTCTCACCTAAGTTAGGTGCAGAAGATGCGTCTGCCATATCGTACTGCCATATAACTTGTCCCTTAACAGGAGACTGTATTGGTTTAGCATTAGGGTATTTTTCAAGAATTTTCTCTACGTCTATTTTTGGCATCTCTACAACTGGGCGAGTTACAATTTTTGGTGCTCCTGCTTTCTCTTTAGCAGCTTCTAGCTCCTGCTCAAACCTCTTCTTAGCAATACCACTCTTGTAATCTCTGTATTGTCTTTCGTGCATTGCAAATTCAAATAGTTCTTCGTCGTCCTCTCCAAAATCCCAGTTATTTTCTTTCATCTCTTTCCTAAACCTATCTAGCTCGTTAGGGAAAGCGTCTTGTGGAGTACCTGTATAGAATTCTAGACCTTTATCTTTTGCTAGTTGAACAATCTCTGGGGCAAGTTTGCCTGGAAGTTTACCTGTTTTACCAAGAATCATATTCCAAGTATCTTTATCTATTGTTGTCCATCTAGGTTCACCCTTAAGAGTGTGCATAAGGTTCATTAGAGAGATATTCTTAACATACTGGCTAAATGGAGTAACCAATGGAGGGTAACCCATTTTTGGCCATACATACTCAACTTCTTGGAACATCATAACAAGAAGTTCATTCAATTCTAGCTCTTTTTTATCTTGATTTCTTAGAGATGCATTGATAGCACCGTGGAATCCTTTAAGGTCTGCCATAAGTGACCCCATCATACCACCTGGAAGGCCGCACCCTACTAGTAGAGATGTCATCTGTTTGTTACCTGGGTCAATGAAATACCCAAGATAGTCGTCAATAAATGTTTGTGTGAGCCTACGTGCTTCCATATAGGCATCCATGTTAACTTCTTTAACTAGGAATCCTGCATCTTTAAGCATTGCTTGTATGGTGATAATATCTGGGTGAACCATTCCCCATGCAAGAGGCTCCATTGCAACGTCTACATAATCTGCACCTGCACGTGCCACTTCTAGCATAGAGGCAACAGAAAAACCTGGCCCTGTATGCCCGTGGTACTGTACAACTATGTGAGGGTATTTATCTTTTATAGCTTTTGTAAGACGGCCTAGGAAGGCAGGGCGGCCAATACCAGCCATATCTTTAAGGCAAATCTCGTCACAACCAAATCCTACAACTTTATCTACTACTCCCATGTAATACTCTACAGTGTGAACTGGAGAATAAGTTATACTAAGAGCAACTTGCGAAATCATCCCACCTGATTTTGCATATTTAACAGATAGTTCAAGGTTTCTAGGATCGTTAAGACCGCAGAAAGACCTTGAGATATTTGTCCCTTGCTTAGCTTTAACTTTGTACATAAGTTCTCTAACATCGGCAGGTACAGGATTCATTCTTAAACCGTTTAGTCCACGCTCTAACATATGAGTTTGGATACCAACTTTGTTAAAGGGTTCTGTCCATTCACGTACAGCTTTGTTAGGATTTTCGCCAAATAAAAGGTTAACCTGTTCAAATGCACCACCATTTGTTTCTACACGGTCAAAACACCCCATGTCAATAATAACGGGCGCAATCTCTTTTAATTGATGAACCTTAGGTACATACTTACCTGATGATTGCCACATGTCTCTGTATAACAGAGAAAATTTAATTTCGCGAGCCATAATTTTTATATAGTTTTTGAATTATTACCTACTTTAACCATTATATATTAGCAAAAATGCTACCAAAGTTTACATTAGTTTACAACTCTTCAAAGTTAATCTGCAAAAATACAAATTTCATTCCAATATTATGCTATCTAATTTTAACTTTATTTTAACAATTTAAATGATATATTATGATTAAATTTAATTGGAATTTTATCTGTTTACATTTGCCTATTGTTTTTGTCTCTATTATTATGCAGTTGATAAGTTTTTTGAAATTATTCAATAGTAAAACAGAGTATTTTATTGCTTTGTAAAAAAATAGTTGTATTTTTGCATCCCAATTCTCAACTACTGCTATAGAGCAGTACCTTTAAAAATAAGAGTGGGAATTAACATGGTGGTTGTAGCTCAGTTGGTTAGAGCGCTAGTTTGTGGCACTAGAGGTCGTGGGTTCGATCCCCATCATCCACCCAAAATTTAACCTGCTTAACAGCAGGTTTTTTTATTTGTGCACAACCTATTTACTACTTAACTGGAGTTTCTGGATTAAATAATTGAATGCAAAATTGAAAGAGGTTATCCCGTGTAATCAGATATGAAATTATTTTTAATTGAACTAAAATGACATAAGACTTTAATAATAAGCATTTAGTGTTAAAATGTAAAGTTCAGTAAACAGTTTCAATTTGTAAGTTGTATCATATTTTTTGCGGTATTTAAAAATATTATCTTAGATTTGCACAAACAAGACAATGCACAATTAGCAGATGCAAAATTTTAACTCATATTTCTTCTTTTTTTATTACTTCTTTTTTTACAAAAGGGGGCGTATCTGTTATTGTTATGTAGATTAAAATAATTTAAAAATAAAAATAGAGAGGCCCCGGGTTCGGGAGCCTCTTTTTTTTTGCCCGTATCCCGCCTCTCCCAACCAAGCTTAACCAACCCAAATTAAACTAATTGAGATGCGCAAAGTTGTTAACACTACAAATTTAACCAGCCAAGCTGCTGTAATAAAGGGATCTAAAAGAATTGAAGCTGTAAAAGAGTATTACTTTTCTCACAAACTTAAAGAAATTGAGCAGATGCGTGAATTGGGCATAGATGTTATTAATCTAGGAATTGGAAGCCCAGACCTTGCCCCATCTAATTCGGCAATAGATGTTCTTGAGAGTTATGCACACAATGCTAATTGCCACGGTTATCAAAGTTATGCAGGAGTAAAGGAGCTTAGAGAGGCATTTTCAAAATGGTATCATAATTACTTTGACACTGAATTAGATGCATCCAACGAAATTTTACCTCTTATGGGTTCAAAAGAGGGCATTATGCATATTAGCATGGCGTTTGTAAACCCAGCAGAGCAGGTTCTTGTTCCAAACCCTGGATACCCAGCCTATGCTGCTATTACCAATCTAGTAGGTGGAGAGGTTGTTAATTACAATCTAACACCAGAAAATAACTGGTACCCCAATATTGAGGAGTTAGAAAAAAGAGATCTTTCTAAGGTGAAACTTATGTGGATTAATTACCCCAATATGCCAACAGGGCAAAAAGCAAGCAAAGAGGTGTTTAAACAACTAGTAGCTTTTGCAAAAAGACATAATATTTTGCTTTGTAACGATAACCCATACAGCTTTATTCTAAACAACCAACATATAAGTCTGCTAAGTATAGAGGGGGCAAAGGAGGTGGCCTTAGAGCTCAACTCAATTAGCAAATCTCACAATATGTCTGGTTGGAGAATTGGAATGGTGGCCGGCCACAAAGAGTATATAAAAGCAATAATTAAAGTTAAGAGCAATATAGATTCGGGCATGTTTAAACCTTTGCAAATGGCAGCAGCTAGTGCTCTTAGTTGTGGAGATGAGTGGTATGAGCAGATAAACAGAGTCTATAGTAAAAGAAGAGTAATTGCCGAGACTCTTATGGAGCAGCTGGGGTGCTCTTTTGATGTGGCCCAAAAGGGGATGTTTCTTTGGGGAGAGATACCTTCTAAATATAAAAACTCAGAGGAACTTGCCAATGATGTTTTATATAATAGCCACGTTTTTATTGCTCCAGGTTCTATTTTTGGTAGCAGGGGCAAGAGATATATAAGAGTTTCGCTTTGTGCAAGTGAAGAGATTTTAAGTGAGGCTTACTCTAGGGTGAGCAAGTTAAATTTAGGAGTTCTAAAAGAGTCTGTTAAAGAATTTGTAGTATGAGTAGAGTAGTTTGTATTGTAGGAATGGGCCTCATTGGAGGCTCTATAGCTATGGCTTTAAAAGAGAGCGGGTATTCCTCCCATATTATTTGTGTAGATAAAAACGAAGAGCACTCACAAACTGCAATTAAGATGGGACTAGCAAATGAGAGTCTCTCTTTAGAAGAGGGTGTAAAGCGGGCAAATCTAATTTTGTTATGCACTCCAGTTGATACAATATGTAATCTATTGCCACAAGTGCTAGATCATATAAAGAGAATGCAAAAACAAGGAGCTCGCCACAAAATAGTAGCAGATATGGGCTCTACAAAATGGAAAATTGCTAAAAGTGTAAAAGAACATTCAATGAGAAAGTTTTATGTAGCAGTTCACCCTATTGCTGGTACAGAATATTCGGGACCTCAGGCAACTATTAATGGTCTCTTTAGAGATAAAAATGCAATTTTATGTGATGGAAATCTTAGCAATTCTATAGCAAGAAATGAGGTTTGGCAAATGCTTGAAACTATAGGGATGACTGTTTCTGAGATGGATTCTTGTAACCACGACCTTCATGTGGCCTATGTTTCTCACATTTCTCATATTACCTCTTTTTCATTAGCGTTAAGTGTGTTGGAAAAAGAGAAGAACGAGCAGAATATTTTAACTCTTGCTGCCAGTGGCTTTGAATCTACTGTTAGGTTGGCAAAGAGTAACGCACAAACGTGGGCTCCAATTCTTACTCAAAATGGGGAGTTTATTACTCAAGTAATAGATTCATATATAGAGAAAATGACACTTTTCAAGAGACATATTGAGCAGAATAACTCTGCTGCATTAATTGAGATGATGCAGAGCGCAAATGCTATTACAAAGATTTTAAAGTAATTAAATAAAAGCTAAACTATATTACAATGAAACAAGAACTTAACCTAAAAGAGATTTCGCAGTGGGAGCTTTACAAAAGTCGCCCTCTTACTATTTGTGGCCCATGTAGTGCCGAGAGTGAACAGCAGGTAATGGAAACAGCTATAGAGTTAGCAAAACTAAAAAAGGTAGATATATTCCGTGCAGGTATTTGGAAGCCTAGAACGCGTCCAAATTCGTTTGAAGGGGTAGGCCGAGAGGGTTTGAAGTGGTTGCGAGACGTTAAAAAGGAGACGGGTATGCCTACCGCTGTAGAGGTTGCCAACGCATCGCATGTAAATGACGCACTCAAATTTGGCGTAGACGTACTTTGGATTGGGGCTAGAACCTCGGCAAACCCCTTTGCAATGCAGGAAATTGCAGACGCTTTAAATGGTGTAGATAGTATGGTTTTTATAAAAAACCCAGTGAACCCAGAGCTTAACTTATGGATTGGGGCTATTGAAAGAGTAGCTAAAGCAGGCATAAGTAAGATAGGGGCTATCCATAGAGGGTTTAGCGCTTACGAACATATTCAATATAGAAATCAACCAAAGTGGCTTCTGCCTATAGAGCTAAAAAGAGCTATACCTAAAATACCACTTCTTTGCGACCCAAGTCATATTGGTGGAGCAAAAGAGTATCTTTTTGAGTTGTCGCAAAAAGCTATGGATTTAAATTACGATGGGCTTATGGTTGAATCTCATATTAATCCAGAGGTTGCACTTAGCGATAGAGAGCAGCAAATTACTCCTGTTCAATTGAATGATTTATTGAATAAGCTTGTTCTTAGAGATAGTGTCTCCAACAATCTTGCCTTCTCAGATACTTTGGGAGAGTTACGTACTCAAATAGATCTTTACGATAGCCAACTTTTAGAACTCATTGAGCAGAGGATGTTTGTTGTTAAGACTATTGGGAAATATAAAAAAGAGAATAATATTACTATTCTACAGAGCTCTAGGTGGGAAGAGGTTATGCAAAAAGCTGTTTTACAGGGTGAGTTGAAAGGGCTAAGCAAAGAGTTTATTAATAGTTTGTATAAAGCAGTTCATCAGGAGTCTATAAATCATCAAAATAGGGTGATGAATAGTTGAGCTTTAATATAGGATATATCCTAAAATTCCAGCTGCAATAATAACTTTTATTGGATTCTGTTTTCCCCACCATGTGGCAGCAAAAGCTCCAGCAAAAATTACCCATGATTTCCAGTCTGGGAAGTTTTCTGGAGTGACTAGTAAAATTGCTGCCGAGGCTATAAGCCCTATAACTACTGGCTTTATTCCTCTTAAAGCAGCTTCTGTCCACCTGTTCTCTTTAAATTGTTTATATAAAAAAGCTATTAGTAGAATAATAATGAATGATGGAAGGCATACTGCAAATGTTGCAAGAGCAGAGCCAAAGACACTACCTGTAACGGTATAGCCTATATATGTTGCACTGTTTATTCCAATTGGCCCTGGAGTCATTTGCGATAGTGCTATTATATCTGTGAATTCAGAAGCATCTATCCATTGATGGTTTACAACAATTTCATTTTGAATAAGGGAGATCATTGCATACCCTCCTCCAAAAGTAAAGAGGCCTATCTTAAAAAAAGTTATAAAGAGGTTTAAGTAGATCATATTTTACCTCCTTTGGAAAGATAGTAGTGAAATAGACCTAATAGTGCTCCTGCAATTATTATCCAAATTGGTGATATATCAAGAAATACTATTAAGAGAACAGATATTATAGGTATTAAAGAGGTGTACCTATTTAGATTAGTTCCTTTAGAAAGAGATATTAATGGTGCGGCAATTAATGCTACTACAGCAGGTCTTATTCCAGAGAAGATTGATATGACAACTCTATTATCTCTAAAAGATTGAAAAAATAGAGCTATAATAAGTATCATTATAAAAGAGGGGAGAGCTGTACCTAAAGCAGCAACAATGCTACCTTTAGTCCCTTTTAATTTTTCTCCTATAAAGATAGAGATGTTTATTGCTAAAATGCCTGGTGCCGATTGTGAAATTGCTAGGAAATCTAAAAACTCATTATCTGTAACCCATTTGTGCTTATCTACAACCTCGGTTTTAATAAGGGGAATCATAGCATAGCCTCCACCAATGGTGAAGGAGCCTATTTTTGCGAATGAAAAAAATATTTGGAGATATTGGTTCATAAAACTTTCTGTGCCACAAAATTAATCTAAATTATATGAATCTCATAATAGAGTTGTCTTAAATTTATTTTATTGATAGCCATATACTTAAGTGGGGTAGATTGTAATATAAAGAAAAAATTATCGAAATATTTTGCTTCGTAAAAAAAAGTCACATATCTTTGCATCCCGTTTCGAAAAAGAAACGTATAACAGAAAGTTCTTTGATAGCATTATAAATAAGAGTAACAAGGTAGAGGTTTTTAAAAAAACTCTGTCAATTAACTTAATAAAAAGTTTATCAGGTCAGGAGGCAAAAACAAATAACATTTATACAATGAAGAGTTTGATCCTGGCTCAGGATGAACGCTAGCGGCAGGCTTAACACATGCAAGTCGAGGGGCAGCACGAGTGTTTACACTTGGTGGCGACC
>JAQVZL010000070.1 GCA_028708215.1 Bacteroidales bacterium | reverse complement strand
TTTTGTTAAGCTTAGTTTGCAATCTCTTATGTAGTAGATTGAGGTTACAAACTCTACAAGGCTATGAGCTTGCCAAGAAGAGCTGTAGGGACCAAAATAGAGAGAGCCATCTTTTATTATTTTGCGTGTGATAAAGATTCTGGGGAAGGGCTCATTTTTAATAGAGATCCAAGGGTATGTCTTGCCATCTTTGAGCATAACGTTGTACCTTGGCATATACTCTTTTATGAGGTTATTCTCAAGTAGTAGAGCATCTTCTTCGCTCTCTACCACAGTGTGTTCAAAACGTTCTATCTTAGAGACCATAACCCTTGTTTTGCGGTTTAGCCCCTTTTGAGATTGGAAGTATTGCGAAACTCGGCTTCTAAGGTTTTTAGCTTTCCCAATATAGATTATTACCCCCTCTTTATTATAAAATCTGTAAACACCGGGGAGTTTAGGTAATAATTTAACCCTCTCTTTGATAGATAATTTTGCTTTTTTACTGCTCATATTTCTTTTAGTAGTAACACTAGTTTTGCAAAAGTAGTAAATATCTTATATTTGTATTTGAATATGACAGGGAAACTCATTACTAGAGCCCAAATAAAAAAGGCTTTTAACTTAAAGGGTGTTTTGGGCGACATAGTTGCTTCAATCTTTATATTCATAACTGGGCTTAATAGAATAAATAAGCTCTATGCACGTGTAGAAAAACACAATGGAAGAGACTTTACAACTGCTTTATTAGAAGACCTTAATATAACTTTTGAAATAAATGAAAAGGAGCTTGAGTATATTCCCCATGAAGGCCCTTTTATTGTAACCTCTAATCACCCTTTTGGAGCTATAGATGGGATTATTCTTATGCATATTTTTAGTTCTGTAAGGCCAGATGTTAAGTTCCTAGCCAATTTTATTTTATCTCATATACCCAATTTATCTAACTTTATTGTGCCTGTAAATCCCTTTACAGAGAGATCTAATTTAGCTGGAAGTTTTGTTGGGTTAAGAAAAGCAGTAGAGACTATTAAGACAGGAGGGGCTATTGCTTTGTTCCCCGCAGGAGAGGTTTCTACTCACTATGGGAGTGCAATTATAAAAGATAAAGAGTGGCAACACCCAGTAGTTAAGATGATTAGAAATGCTGGAGTTCCTGTTGTACCGGTCTATTTCCATGGAACTAACTCTAAGTTTTTCCACTGGATAGGAAAGATACATCCTATTTTAAGAACTTTAAGACTCCCTAAAGAGCTTTTAAACAAACGAGATAAAAAGATAAGAATTTGTATTGGTAGGCCTATTTCTGTATCTGAGATATCAGAGCAAAAAACTATAGAGAATCTTGGGAACTATCTTAGAGCTAGAAGTTATGCTTTGGAATCTAATATTCCTATGCAGTTAAAAATAAGAGAGAGAAAAAAGGTTGAACCTATTGCTTTGCCTAAAAATAGGAAAGCAATGCAGAGAGAGATAACTGCGCTAGATAAAAATAAATTTCTTTTTACTACTGGAGACTTTAGTTGCTATCTTACAGATTCTGCCTCTATCCCTCTTGTTATGCATGAGTTGGGTAGGAGAAGAGAAGAGGCTTTTAGAGCTGTAGGCGAAGGGACCGGGCGCCCATTAGATTTAGATAAATATGATGAATATTACCAGCACCTTATACTTTGGGATCAAAAACATACCCGTTTAGCAGGGGCATATCGTATTGGTTTTGGCCAAGATATAATGAAAGCAAAAGGAGTTAAAGGGTTTTATACTCAAACACTGTTTACTTATGAGAAGCCGTTTGAGAAAATTTTAAAACACTCTCTTGAGTTGGGTAGGTCTTTTGTTGTATTGGAGTATCAGAAAGATGCTTTGCCACTTATGCTTTTAATAAAAGGGCTTTTATATTCTGTTGTAAAAAACAGAGAGGTCAAATATTTAATAGGTCCAGTAAGTATAAGCTCTTGGTACCCTATGTTCTACAGAAGCCTTATAGTCTATTATATTAAGAATAACCATTTTGCAAAAGAGTTTGAGAAAGATGTAATTCCAAAGAATCCATTTTTTCCAGACTACTTACGGGCTATTCCTAATTTTTTATTGAGCCATAAAATGGATAGTGTAGAGAAGTTAGATAGGTATCTATTAAGGCTTAGTAATAATAAATATAGATTGCCTACTTTGGTAAAAAAGTATCTAAAGCTAAATTGTAAGATTGTCTCATTTAATGTAGATCCAGATTTTAACTACTGTGTAGATGGCCTAATTTTACTAGATGTTAAAACAATACCAAAGCAGGAGTTAGAGCTTCTAATAAGAGGTGAGCAAGAGAGAGAGCCTCTACTGGCAAGGTTTGGTTTTACAGATCAAGGGACAGGGTCGTAGCCACTTCCTCCCCAAGGGTTACAGCTTAAAATCCTTTTTACAGCTAGCCACAACCCTTTTATTGGACCATGTTTCTTTAATGCCTCTATAGAGTATGCCGAACAAGTTGGTGTATATCTGCAACTTGCTGGTTTAAGAGGTGAGATACAAAGCTGGTAACACTTAATTAATACCAGAAATGGCAGAATCAGAATTTTCTTGAGAATGGATATGAATCTTTTCCAGAACATTTTTTATTTTTACAGATACCTTGTTAAACAAAGGTAGTTCTTTGCCAATATAAATAATACAAATATCTAACCCTTTTGAGTAAAATTCTTGAAATTCTGCTAGGCGAAGCGCTTCGCGTATCACTCTTTTTATTCTGTTTCTTTGAACTGCTTTTTTAAAAGAGCGTTTAGGAACAGATATTAGCACTTTAGATTTATCTGTACCGTTTGCTAAATAGCATACTTTGAAAGGATAGTTAAAAACTATTTTCCCTTCGCGAAAAACTTCTGAAATTCTTGTTACAGAACACAATTTTGCGCTTTTATCAAAGCTTAATCTATTTCTGTTCAAAATATAGTGAGAGTGCTTTTGCTATTGAAGGAGCCTCTGGTGTAGGTGCTATAACCGTTGGAACTAGCTTTGCAGCTTTTAGTGCTTTAAGAGTTGCAGGGCCAAATGTTGCAAATTTTAGCTCTTCTTGAGAGAAGTTTTTAAAATTCTCTTTTAGTGATTTAACATCGGATGGGCTATAAAAAACCACTACATCGTATGATTTAATATCCAGCTCACTTAGGTCGCTACTAATAGTTTTTACCAAGATTGCGCTGGAGTGTTTTAGTTTAGATTTTGTGAAGAGCCTATTTAGGTCTGATTTATAATTATCTGCCACGGTAAGTAAGAAATTCTCTGACTGGTGTTTAGCTCCTATAGCTTCTATTATAGATTTAGGGGTACCATTCCCAAAAAATACTCTTCTTTTTCTGTATACTATATGTTTCTGTAGGTATAGGGCAACTGCTTCAGAGATACAAAAGTACTTCATAGTCTCTGGCACAGTTATTCTAAGCTCTTCGCAGAGGTTGAAAAATGCATCAATTGTAGTTCTCGAAGTAAATACAACGCAGGTAAATTCTAGAATGTTTATCTTCTGTAGGCGAAACTCTTTAGGATCTACAGGTTCTACTTTAAAAAAAGGAACAAAATCTATATCAATACCATATTTTGCAATCAAATCTGTGTATGGAGAACCGTTTTTAGGAGCTGGTTGTGATATTAGTATCTTCTTGTTTTTCATATTATTGGTGAGAAAGTAAAAAATTGATAAATAGTGCTATAGGTAAGATTTCTACGGTGCAAAGATACAAAATATAAAAAAAATGTGAAAAATGATATGAAATTAATATTTGATAAACCCTAATAAAGTAGAGCACAAACAATGCCAAGTAGCAGTACATAAGTGTTTTAAGGAGTAGTGCTTCGTTAAATTCAGTTGTGAAAATTGGAATAAGAATTACTGGAATTGTTGCAATTGCCGCTAAAATAAGATGGTTATATCCTAATTTGCCTATTAATAAAAATGGTTGTTTTGCTTTTGAAAGCCACCCAGCAAACCTTAGCATTAAACTTTTGAATATCCAGTAGACAACTATTACCCCAAAAGAGGCAGGTATAAGCAGAAAACTCTGAATACCAGTAGATTCTTCAAAGTAGTTCTCAAATGTAATAACTATAAATAGTGTGAGAAAAAGGGCTCCCATTAATGCGGTTATATCTCTTTGATTTACAGAGGAAAGTCTCTCTTCAAGAGCTTTTTGTCCTTTAAGATTAAAGGTATTCCTAATAATATTTGGCACCGTAAATAGTATCTCTCTAAAAAAGAGAAATAGAAGAATCAAAAAAAGGAGTGCAAACCCAGAAGTAAAATGGTTGCTGTTCTCTTTTTTATGTTTTGGGGCTATAGTATTTTGCTGCAATGTAGAAGAGAGAGTTTGAGCTCCCCAAAGAGAATCTACAGGCATAAAGCCTTCTTTATTAGGGACTTGTTTCATTAGTTTCCTCTTTTAGCACTGTATCCCATCTTTTCTAAATTAGAGATAATTTTATCTCTAAAGTCTCCTTGGATTATTATCTCTCTCTCTTTTACACTTCCACCAGTACCACATTTTGTTTTTAGTGTTTTACCCAGCTCTTCTAAGGCGTGAGTGCTCCCTTTGAAGCCTTTAACAATAGTTACTTGTTTGCCTCTTCGGTTTCTTCTGTCTATAGCTACTATAAGTTTTTGCTTATCATTAGCAACTATCTCTTCTTGCTCCTCTTCTTGTTCGTTTTCGTAACCAAAATTAGGATTGGTAGAGAATACAACTCCAAGCCTACTTTTCCAATCGTTTTGTGACATAGTACAATTATTTTGTGCAAATTTAGGCAGAAAAATTCAAAATAGTATCTTTGTTAATTATTCTCTAATATACAGGAAAGGAATATCATGGATTTAAGAAAATTCAAAAAAATTGACAACATCTTAGGAGCAGTTCTTCTATTGGTTGCCTCATTTGTTTATCTCTCTACTATAGAGCCTACTACAAGCTTTTGGGATTGCGGAGAGTTTATTGCTTCTTCATATAAATTGGAAATAGGGCACCCTCCAGGAAATCCATTCTTCCAGTTGGTAGCTCGTTTCTTCACTCTGTTTGCATCTGCACAGAACGCTGCTATGATGGTAAATGCAATGAGTGCTATCTGCTCTGCATTAACTATAATGTTCTTATTTTGGACAATTACACACCTTGGAAGCAGAATTGTTGAAAAAAAGGGAGAGACCCTCTCATTGAGTTCGGCGATTGCTGTTTGGGGTGCTGGTGCAGTAGGTGCTTTGGCATATACTTTTTCAGATACATTTTGGTTCTCTGCTGTAGAGGCCGAGGTTTATGCTATGTCTTCTCTATTTACAGCTGTTGTTTTTTGGGCTATGCTCAAGTGGGAAGAGGAGGCTTCCAAACCTTATGCCAATAGATGGATTATTTTAATTGCCTTTTTAATAGGGCTTTCAATTGGAGTACATCTTTTAAATCTTTTAACGATTCCTGCTTTAGTATTTATCTACTACTATAAAAAGTATGAGGTCACTACTAAACGAACTTTTATTGTACTTGGAATCTCTGTTATTATTCTTGCATTTATTCTATTTGGAATTATTCCTTACCTGCCTAAACTTGCAGCTTGGGTAGATCTGTTATTTGTAAACGTATTTGGCCTTCCATTTAATAGTGGAGCAGCTTTCTTTGTACTTCTATTACTTGCAGCTGCTTTTTATCTTATTTTTTGGTCATATAAAAAAGAGAAAGTTTTAGTTAATACTATAGCTCTTGCTTTCACCATGATTGTGATTGGTTACTCGGCATTTGCAGTTATAATAATTCGCTCGAGTGCAAATACTCCTACAAATGAGAATCAACCAGACAATCCATTTTCTCTTGTAAGGTATCTAGCTAGGGAGCAATATGGAAGTAATCCTTTGGTTTATGGAGAGACTTATGCTTCTACTTATGAGTTAGCAACAACAGATTATTGGGCCAAAGTAGACGATAGATATAAAAAAGTAAAGGGACCAGTTTCTCAGAAATTTGACTCTCACACTAAAATGCTATTTCCACGTATGTGGAGCCCCTCGGCAGATCATATAAAATTTTATAAACAATATACAGAAAATAGAGGACGCTCTGTTGTGGGAGGCGAACACAAACTTCCAACTTTCAAAGATAATTTATCTTACTTTTTTGATTATCAGTTGAATTGGATGTATGTCCGCTATTTTATGTGGAATTTTGCAGGACGGCAAAACGATATACACTCAACCACTCCAGGAGACCCTCTTAAAGGGAACTGGGAGTCTGGAATAGGTTTTTTAGATGAAATGCGTTTAGGAGATCAGAGCGATGGGCCAGATTATGCAGTAAATAGTAAGGCTAAAAATCACTACTATCTACTACCTCTTCTTTTGGGAATTATTGGATTTCTATATCAACTTAAACAAGATAAAAAGAACTGGTGGGTTACCTTTTTGCTTTTCTTTCTAACAGGGGTTGCTATTGTTATTTATTTGAACCAGCCTCCTTTTCAGCCACGTGAAAGAGACTATGCCTATGCGGGTTCATTCTATGCCTTTACAATATGGATTGGTTTGGCAGTTATGTCTATTCACGATTTGTTGAAAAAATATGTTCCAGAAAAGTATTCTGCTTTAGCGGTAACTGTAGTTGCACTTATAGTACCAGCTCAAATGGCAAGTGAAAACTGGGACGATCACGACCGTAGTAATAGATACACAGCTCGCGATATTGCATATAATTATCTTAATTCATGTGATAGTAATTCTATTTTGGTTACCCACGGAGATAATGATACATTCCCTCTTTGGTATCTTCAAGAGGTAGAGGGCCAGAGAACAGACATTAGAATTTTGAATACATCTCTTCTGGGGACAGATTGGTATATAGATCAGATGAAGTACAAGGTATATGAGTCTGAACCATTGAATTTTTCTATACCTAAGGAGGAGTATATTTATGGAACTAACGATCTAATTCAGATTTATGAAAGGATTAATAGACCAGCTTCTCTTAAGGGAGTTATAGATTTAATCTCGTCTCCTCAAGCTAAGGTAGCTCTACAATCTGGAGAGCGTATAAGTGTTTTCTCTGCAAGAGAGCTTTTGGTACCAGTAGATAAAGAGAAAGTGTTGGCATCTGGAATTGTACCTATTGCAGACTCAGCTTTGATTGTAGATACAATTAAGCTATCTATCTCTCAAAATAAAAATGTTCTTACTAAGAGTGAGATGATGATTTTAGATCTTATTGCAAACTATGAGTGGGAGAGACCAATTTACTTTGTTGCGCTAGGAGGCGATTTGGGTATTGGAATAAGAGAGTATCTCGAATTTAATGGTTTTGCATATAAGTTTGTTCCTATTAAAGTTCAGAACTCTATGGGTAACCCGGGTAGGGTAAATGCTCTTGAGATGTACAACAAAGTGATGAATGTTTATAGGTGGGGAAATATGAACGACCCTTCTGTAAATATAGATTATCAAAACTTGCTCACTTTTGGAGCGGTTGTCTCTGTAAGAAATATTCACACACAAGTTGCCAAAGCGCTAGTGCAGGCAGGAGAGCGTGAGAAAGCAGTAGAAGTGTTAGATCGTATGCAGGAGGTTATGATTCCTTCTCAGTTCCCACTAAATGCTTCTTTACTCCCCTCTTTGAATGAATATTCGGTAGTAGAGTGTATAGATCTTTACTTTTTAGCGGGAGAGAAAGAGAAAGGGATGGCTATTGCAAATGAGTTTATTGATGAGACTATAAAGTCTATTAATATGTTTGCAACTCAACATAGAGGACGCTATCTCTCTAAGAGAGATATAGAGAGTAATCTCTCATTTTTATTCTATGTTTCAGATATATTTAAGAATAGAGGGTATAGTAAGGAGTCTGAAGAGCTAGAAGCCAATGTAAATAAATTGATTGAGAGTCTATAGATTTAACCCCTCATTTATATTAAGCAGTTCCTGGGCATAAGTACGATTGTTGCTAAGCCTAGGAACTTTGTTTTGACCACCTAGTTTCCCTTTAGATTCTAGCCAACTGTAAAAAGCCCCTTTTTTAAGACTCACTATTTGTGGAGGCTCCATGGTTATATTGTTTTTTCTTTTTGCCTCGTAGTCTGAATTATTGCTACAAAGAGCCCTATCTAAAGAGTCTGCAAACTCTTTTTTGTTAGTAGGTTCTGTTTTAAACTCAATAAGCCATTGGTGGTACCCTTTCGTTTTGTCAGACATAAATACAGGAGCAACGGTATAGTTTTCTATAGTAATATTGTGCTCTTGGCACGCCTTGGTAAGAGCATGTTCTGCATTGTGTATCATTAGCTCCTCTCCAAAAGTATTTATAAAGAGTTGGGTGCGCCCTGTAATAATAAACTTATGTGGTTTGAGAGATGTGAATTTAATGCTATCACCTATTAAGTATCTCCAAAGGCCTCCATTTGTGGTAATTACTATTGCGTAGTTTATCCCTGTTTTTACATCTTCTACCGTGTTAAAAGAGTTAAAACTCCCAGCAAGAGCAGCTTCTAGTTTTTCCATTGGAATAAATTCGTAGAAAATACCATTATCTGTAAGCAGTAGCATAGATTTATCTAAGGGATCATCTTGAAAAGCAAAGTACCCTTCCGAAGCATTGTAGTTCTCCATATAGTTCATCTCTCCAGAGATTATCTTTTTATACTCATTACGGTATGGTTCAAAGTTAATTCCTCCATGCATGAA
>JAQVZL010000012.1 GCA_028708215.1 Bacteroidales bacterium | reverse complement strand
AATGAGAATGATAGAAAAAGTTCTACCAGAGATTATGCCAAATAGCAAATATGCACATAGGCTTCCTGGTGGGCTTGTAGAGGTGGTAAACACATTTACCTACCAAGAACTACGTGACTACTACGAGAAGTGGTATAGGCCAGATTTACAAGGCATTATAGTTGTTGGAGATATAGATGCCCATGAGGTAGAGCAGAAAATAATAACGCTTTTTGGGAAGATACCAAACCAACCAGATGCTGCTCCAAGAACCGAATTTGAGGTACCTAATAATGTTGAGCCACTTGTTGGTGTAGCTACAGACCCAGAAGCAACTTCTACAAGCATTATGCTTATGTATAAAAAAGAGGTTCTTCCAAAAGAGTTCCGTTCAACTGCAATGTCTATTGCTTTTGATTATATGAACTCTCTTGTTACTAGAATGTTCAATGCTAGAATGTCTGAAATAGCTCAAAAGGCAGATGCTCCTTTTACTGGCGCACGTGCCTCTTACGGAGACTTCCTTGTCTCTAATACAAAATCTTCTTTCGACATTTCTGCTGGAGCAAAAGATGGAGAAATTAATAGAGCTCTTACAGCTATTGTTACCGAAGCAGAGAAAATTAGAAGATATGGCTTTACTCAATCTGAGTTAGAAAGGGCCAAGGCAAACTACAACAGCCGTTTAGAGCAAATGTACAATGAACGTGAAAAACTAAATAGCAGTTTCTTTGTAGATCAAATTTTAAACCATTTTCTTACAGGAGAAGCCTACCCTGGTATTGAAGGAGAGTATGCAATTATGCAGCAAATTAGTGCTATGTTAACTTTAGAGCAGGTAAATGCACATGCAATGACTCTACCTACAGAAGAGAATGTAGTAATAGTAGCAATGATGCCTCAGAAAGAGGGTTTAGAAGTTCCTACTAAAGAAGAGATTCTTAATGTATACAATACAGCTAAAGAGGCTAAAATAGAGGCCTATGTAGAGACTGTCTCTAATGAGCCTTTACTCACTAACATTCCTGCCCCTGGTAAAATTATCTCTGAATCTAAAGAGCCAATTAGCGGTGCTACCGTATGGAACCTCTCTAATGGGGCCACTGTAGTTCTTAAGACAACAGATTTTAAGGCAGACCAAATTCTCTTAACAGCTTCTAGCCGTGGCGGTACTTCTCTATTTAGCGACGAAGATATTTTAACCTCAAAAGTTATTAACGACCTCATCTCTGTAGGGGGGCTAGGTAACTTTAGCAATACAGATTTACGTAAAGTACTTGCTGGTAAAAATGTGGGAGTAAGTGCTAAAGTTGGCACAACAAGCGAAACAATAAGTGGGAGCTCTACTCCTAAAGATATTGAAACATTTATGCAGCTTCTCTATCTTAACTTCACTTCTATAAGAAAAGACCAAGAGGCATTTGATTCATACATAGGTAGAATGGAGGCTCAACTTAAGAACTCACAAGCCAACCCTATGATGGCTTTCACAGATACTCTACAAAGCGTATTGTTTAACAATAACCCACATGCAAAAAGAGTTACTTTAGATATGCTAAGTGATATAGACTACAATAGAGCTCTTGAGTTAGGGAGAGAACGTTTTTCTAATGCTGCCGACTTTGTATTTACTTTTGTAGGGAATATAGATGAGGTTGTTCTTAAGCCACTTGTAGAGACATATATTGCTTCTCTTCCTGCTAATAAAGCAAATAAAGAAGATTGGAAAAACATTGGTCTTGTACCAGTAAAAGGGCAAGTGCACAAAGAGTTTGAAAAAGAGATGCAAACTCCAAAATCTACTATTTACAGTATATATACTGGGAACATACCATACAATGTAGAAAATAAAATTCTTGCAAGTATGACGAAACAGGTTTTTGATATTGTATTTACTCGTACAATTCGCGAAGAAGAGCAAGGCACATATGGTGTTGGTGTTAATATGAGCACAACCTACTATCCAGAAGATGCCTATACTTTCATGTTTGGTTTTGATACAGATGTGGCTCTTAAAGAGAGATTGCTAAAAAGAGCATACAAAGAGATTGACAACGTAGTTGAGCAAGGTGTAAATGTAGATGACTTCAACAAAATTATGGAGTATATGTCTAAGAACTACACCCAAAACCTTCGTGAAAATAGCTATTGGATGTCTGTTATAAATACTAGATATCTACTGGGTAAAGATAAGCACACAACATATGAAGCTGCTCTTAAGTCTATTACGCCAGAGAAGCTACATAACTATATTAAAGAGATTTTCTCTACAGACAATAGAGTAGAGGTTGTAATGAATGGGAAAGCACCCAATTCACAAAACTAAATACCTTTTAAAGAGCACTGCTACTTGTTAATAGAAAAATAAGTAGCAGTGTTTTATATTACTTAGCATGGCTTAACCATACATATTAAATTATACTTTAATAAATGACCAACCGTACAATTATAGAAATTGACAATATTCTTATCTCATCTGCAATATTTACAGAACACTTTACATGCGATATCTCTAAATGCCACGGGGCATGTTGCATAATTGGCGATAGTGGAGCTCCCTTAACTGGACAAGAGTGTACAACTCTAACTAAGGAGTATAACTCTATCTCTAACCATCTTAGGAAAGAGGGAATTAACTCTATAAAAAAGCAGGGGCTATTTGTAAGAGATTTAGACCAAGATCTTGTAACCCCTCTTATTAAAGGAGAAGAGTGTGCCTACACCATTTTCGATGAAAATCATAACTGTTTTTGTGGTATAGAAACAGCGCATAGAGATGGTAACTCTACTATGAAAAAACCTATTTCATGCTGGCTATACCCAATAAGAGTCTCTTACCTTTCAAATGGCTTAATAGCTTTAAATTTGCATGAATGGAATATTTGCTTAGATGCATACGCAAAAGGGAAAAAAGAGGGAATCCCCGTTTTCCGCTTTTTAAAAGAACCTCTAGTTTTCTCTTTCGGCAAAGATTTCTATATCCAGCTTGAAAAGGCCTACGAACAAATCTGCTCTGGCTAGTTATTCTTGCCTTGTGCCCACGTATAACGCAATATTGACTAGCTCGTTTTTATATTTAGAATCTACTAAACAGCTTAAGGCCTCTATAGCCTTTGTGGAGTGTTTCATAAGTATCTCTTGTGCATGAGCAACTCCCGAATATTTTTCTACAAAATTGAAAGTTTTGCTTAATAAAGTCTCTTCGTTAGAGCTAGACTCTTTTATGAAACTTAGCATTTGACCTTTCTCTTCTAAACTACAAGATTTAAGAGCGCAAATTAAAGGAAGAGTTATTTTTTTCTCTTTTATATCTGTCCCTGCATTTTTCCCCGTTTTTATCTCTGGAGTGTAGTCAAAAATATCGTCTCTTATTTGAAATGCTATCCCTAAGTGGTAGGCATATTTTCTCATCTCATCTATAATTCTTTGAGGAGCTCCTGCACAGTAAGCAGCTCCAGCAATAGCAGAGATAAAAAGACTAGAAGTTTTACGAGAGATAATATTAATATAATCTTCCTCTGTAGTATCTAAACTAATTGCTTTTTGCATTTGAAAAAGCTCTCCTTCAGATAAATCTTCTACAGCGTTTGTAAAGAAGCTCATTAATTGCGTATCATTGGCCTCTACTAAAAGAAAAAATGCTTTTGCTAGCCAGTAATCTCCTGTTAGAACAGAAGAGGCAGGTGAGAACTTATATTGGATAGTCTCTGCTCCTCTCCTTTTAGGAGCATTGTCTGCAACATCGTCATGTAAAAGTGTAGCTGTGTGAATAATCTCTACAACAGCTGCACATATATATGTATTTGGTGTAGTTGCTCCACACGCTTTTGCAGTGGTAAGACTTAAAAGAGGGCGTAATTGCTTGCCCTTCTCTTCAAAAAGATAGCTATTAATAGTACTTAGCAGCTCTACATGGCTCTCTAAACTAACCTTAATAAGGTCATTTACCTTTTGTATATCTTCTTTGAGTAACTCCTGTATCGATTTTAAATCCATTCTGCAAGTTAAATAATTAGTTTAAAAGCAACTACAATTTACTCAGGTAAATAGTGTGCTAAATTTAAAAAACCTTTCTCACAATTTTTCACAGCCACTAATAACTCCTCTACACTATCTACAACAACTAAACTATCTTTGTAGTTCGAGTTTAAAACTTTCTCTTGCACAAAATTATCTAACATAGCCAAGAATGAATTGTAAAAGCCATCTTGGTTAAATAGAATTACGGTTCCATTGTACCTACCCAATCTCTTGAGAGTGTACGTTTCTAGAAACTCATCTAGAGTACCTAAGCCACCTGGGAAAGCAATAACTGCGTCTGTATCTCTCCTTAACAACTCTTTTCTTTCACTCATAGAGTCTACAATTTTCAAATGCTCAAGACCAGGGTGGTGAATCTCCATTTCTCCCATGAATTGAGGAATAACACCCTCTACCCTAGAGCCTGTTCCATTAGAGAGTATAGTGTCTATTATTACCCCCATAAGACCCCTTAAACTGCCACCACAAACAACAGTGTAGTTTAACAAAGAGACCGCCTGTGCAAATTCTCTGGCGGCCTCAATATATTTTTCATCCAAAATATTACTGGAAGAACAGTAAATAGATATTCTCTTTGACATTTAATATTTATTAAAACATCCAAGCTACTGAAAGTTGGAAACCCTCCATTTTTGCGTTTTTAAAAGTATCTCCGTTAATTGGTTGAGAAGTTGCATCCTGCAACTTGCCTAAACCCCAAATATACTTTCCAGAAACCTGAAGTTTCCAAATATCTACACCTGCTCCAAGCCCATAGCCATAATCAAACCTGTTAATGCTGTCCCAATCTTGACCAGATAACATATCTCCTTTGCCAACAGCATATGAGATATAGGGGCTAAACATTACAAAAGGTCTAAACAAAAGAAGATCTAACCCTATTTGTATATTTACTGGTAGAGTCAAATAGTCTAAATAGAGACTTTGATTAATGCTATTTTGAGTTTTTTGTCTTTCAAACAGAAGTTCTGGCTGAAATCCAAGCCCCAAAAAGGGAATTTTAGCTTGATAAGTCAGACCCAAATGATACCCTGTTTGATTTTTCCATGTATCATCAATATTTTCTGATACATCTTTAAGGGAGTTAAAATTTAACCCTCCCTTAATACCGAATCTTCCTTGAGACCACATTGGTGCGGTTGAAAGGAAAATTAGCAATAAAAGGGTGGTTATTTTCTTCATAATAAAATTACATTAGTGAATTAATCTTTGATACAATCGCAGATTTAGTTGTAGAGCCAACAATTTTATCTTTCAACTCTCCATCTTTAAAGAATAGAATTGTAGGAATATTACGGATTCCATATTTTACAGGAACCTCTTCACTTGAGTCTACATCGCACTTAGATATTACTGCTTTACCCTCGTACTCTGCTGCAAGCTCCTCAATTATAGGCCCTATCATCCTACATGGGCCACACCATGGTGCCCAGAAATCTACCACTGCCGGCTTACTAGATTTCAAAATTATCTCATCAAAGTTTGAATCGTTTACTGCTATTGCCATTATTTCTAAAATTATAAATTAAACATAAAGTGAGTGCTAAATTAGTCTGTTTTTTTTTAAAATCCTAACAGTAACTAAAAAGCAAAACTACACAAGAACATCTGCTTCCCATACAAAAGCTCTCAATCCTTGATCTTCTGCCATTTCATTGGCTTTTTTAAGTTCTAGCATAAGGGGCTGGACCCTCTCCTGCGGAACTACAGCTAAAGTTGCCATATTTTTTGATGGCCATGCATGTGTTCCGTAGTGGGGTTCTCCTCTTTTAGAACCCCTACCTTGTACATCTACCCATTTAGTAAAGCCTCTTACAGTACATTTATCTAAGATTTCCAATACTACTTGTGAGTGCGCTTGGTTATATATTATCATTACAGCTTTCATCTCTTAATATTTTTAATGTATAGCCCTCTTAATTTTTGCTCTTTAAACCTTTTAAATGTGCTCTCCTTATTTTCTTGATATCTCGCACATTAAGAGAGCAATAAATAGTTGGAATAACAAGCAAAGTAAGAAGTGTAGAGAGTGTTAAACCACCAATTATTGAGATACCCATTGGTTGCCAAATTTCTGAACCATCTCCAATGCCTATGGCCATAGGAGTCATCCCCAAAATAGTAGTTAGTGTGGTCATAAGCACTGGCCTTAAACGAGACTTTCCTCCCTTAACAATAGAACGCATAACACTCATCCCCCGCTCTTTGTTAAGATTAATGTAGTCAATTAAAACAATTCCATTCTTAACCACAATTCCAACTAGCATAATTGCTCCAATCAAAGCAATAAGGCTTAAAGATGTTCCGGTAAGCCAGAGTGCTACAAAAACACCAGTAAAAGCAAATGGCAAAGACATCATAATAATGAAGGGGTCTCTAAAAGACTCAAACTGAGCAGCCATTACAATATAGGTAAGCATTGCTACTAGTAACAATAGAGTGTACATATCTGCAAAAGAGTCTTGCTGCTCTTCGAATGAACCTGTCATCTTCACAGCAATATTCTCTGGTAGATCTATTTTGGAAACACCTCTATTAATATCTTTTGCAATATCGCCCAGCGCTCTTTTGTAGATTGTTCCAGATACTTTTATTACACGCTCTCTATCTACGTGCTCAATTGAAGGGGGAGCAAAATCTTCAATAACCTCTCCAACCTCACTTAATCGTACAGGCTTTCCCGCATTATTGTAGAGCTGTATAGAGCTTATATCTTCTATATTGGTTCTAAAATTAATGCTATTTTTAACCACTATATCATACTCCTCTCCATCTTCACGGAACCTAGTTGTAATAAGCCCATTTATACGATTTCTAACAGCAGATGCAGCAGTTGTTAAATTAAGCCCATTCATAGCTAATTTATCTCTATCAAACTCTACTCTCAATTGAGGTATATAATCTTCTCTACTTATTTTAATATCTCTTAGCCCTTTAACTCCTTTCATCAAATCTGAAATTTGTTCTGCCACAACAGCTGCATCTTCCATATTATAACCGAGTACATCCATCTCTATATCTGAAGAGCCTGCACCCATTCCTCCTCCAGAACCTCCTGGGGTTACCTCATATTTATAAATCTCTGGAATAGCGTCTAAATCTGCACGCATCATATCTGCTATTAAAAAAATATCCCTATCTCTATCAGACGCATCTGTAAGCCTAGCTGTGTAAGAGATTAGATTTGTGCCTGAACTTCCCATAGACATAAACACGTTTGAACCATCTGACTGTCCCATAGAGGTTTGAAGCACTTCTATCTCTGGATATTTCTCACTCCATATAGAGTAAATATGGCTACTAAGAATACGGGAATGCTCTACTCTTGTTCCAACCGGAAGCTCTACCTGTATAGAAATTTGCGAGTTATCTGTTTCTGGGAAAAAGTCTGTGCCAACACTCCTCAATAAAAAAAGACTCGCTAAAAACAACCCAAATGAGGCTACAATAACTACTGTTCTATTTTTTAAGGCAAATTTGAGTAGCCTCTCATAACCACCATCTAAGGCGTTCAAAGCTTTTTCTATAGGAAGGTAAAACAGCTCAAATAACTTTCCTCTTTTTGGATCTTTTTTAAGCATCAACCCACTTAGCATAGGAGTTAGAGTAAGTGCTGCAAGTGTAGAGACAGAAATAATTATAGTTACAATCCAGCCTAACTGTCTAAACATTATACCAGCAAGACCAGATACCATAGTTAAAGGGAAGAAAACAGCTACAATTGTTAAAGTAGAAGCTACAACGGCTACAGCAACCTCATTAGTTGCATATATTGCAGCATCTTTTGGTTTGCTACCCCTCTCTATATGTTCGGTTATATTTTCTAAAACTACAATAGCATCGTCTACCACCATACCTATGGCAATAGATAATGAACTTAGAGATATTATATTTAAAGTGTTGCCCGTTGCCATTAAGTAAATAAAGGCAGCAATGAGCGATACAGGAATTGTTAGAATAATTATAAATGTTGCTCTCCACCTACCCAAGAAAAACAGCACTACAACCATTACAAATAGCCCTGCTAGCATAACTGTGTTAGATAGAGACCTAATACTCTTTTTAATAAAATCAGAAGTATCTATAACTACGTTAAGCTCCAGATCTGGAGGGAGCGTTGCTCTAATATTTGGTAGCTCTTTGTTAATTTTATTTGCAATATCTACAACGTTAGAGCCAGATTGTTTTTGAATAACAATCATTGCAGAGACCTCTCCGTTTGTAAGAACAATTGTAGATCTCTCTTTTAGCGTATCTTTCACCGTTGCAACATCTTTCACAAAGATGTTTTTACCCATATAGCTACCAACAATTATATCTTTTATTTGATCGCTAGTTTTGAACTCTCCCTCTATTTTAACAGAAAAAGTTTCTGACCCTATATCCATATTACCTCCTGGAACATTCCTATTTTCAAGAGCTAAAACTCCTGCTAACTGCTCTATAGTTAGGTTATAGGCCTCCATCTTTTTAGGATTGGTAAGAACCTGAATCTCTCTTTGCGGAGCACCAGAGATAGATACAGAAGCTACCCCGTTTATTCTATTTATGGGATTTGCCACCTTCTCTTCTAGAATTTTATATAACCCTTGAGGGTTAGATGAAGTACTAGCACTTAAGAAGAGTATAGGCATCATACTAGAGTTAAACTTAAGAACCACTGGAGCATCTATATCGTCTGGAAGAAAATTCCTCTGCATATCAATAACACTCCGTATATCGTTAACAGCCTCGTCCATGTCTGTACCGTACTCAAACTCTACAGTTATTAGTGAGATATTATCTTTAGAGGTAGAGGTAATCTTTTTTAGGTCAGATACTGTACTAAGCGACATCTCTAGCCTTTTAGTAACGTTCTGTTCTATATCGGTTGCGCTTGCTCCCGAATATGTTGTCATAACAGTTACTGCATTTAACTCTATTTCTGGATAGAGGTCTACAGAGAGCTTAGATAGAGAGAATAACCCTAAAACAACTATCGCAACAAATACAAGTGCTGTAGTAACTGGTTTTCTTACTGCGCTTTCATATATTTTCATAATAACTAAAGTGTAATATCTAATTTAGATTCAGAAATTTGGATTTTAGTGTTGTCCATTAAAGAGGTATTACCAGCAACTACTACCTGCTGCCCTTGCTCAACACCGCTAACTACCTCATAAATAGAATCTATTCTACGGCCTAGTTCAACTTTTGTATAGGTAACTCTATCTCCATTTATAACATATACGTATTTATCATTTGTACCAGACTGCTTTATAACTGCTCTATCTGGAACAACCACCTTTTCTCGCGAGCCAAAATCTACAATGGCGCGAGCAAACATTCCTGGACGCAATAGAAGAGATGGATTATCTATTCTAACCTCGGCCTGAAAAGAACGAGTAGTAGCGTCTATAACAGGGTGAATTAGCATTACTTTACCAGGAAACTCCTTATTAGGGTAAATATCTAGCACTATTTTTACAGGAGTACCTATTTTCACTTCAGGGAAAAACTCTTCTGAAATGTTAATAAGTATCTTTACAGGTTGCATTTTCATTACTACTAGAATTGGCTGCCCAACGGCTAAATCTCCATTGTCAAAATTCTTTTGGGTAACAATTCCATCTATAGGAGAGAGGAGCTTTGTATTGTTACTTAAGTTAGCTAGGCTCTCTTCAGAGATTTTTACTTGTGTTAGAATTTGATCGTACTGCTGTTCTGGAATACCTCCTGCTTTGTAGAGCGCTTCTGTCCTTGAAAGGTCTACTTTAAGATTTTCAAGCTGAATTTTAGCTTGCGCGTAATTTAAGCTTTCCATCTCTACTAGCAGCTGACCCTTTTTAACTTTTGAGCCAACCTCTACATATATTTTCTCTACTCTTTGAGCAGCAGAACTAGATATATTGTTTTTTATTAACGGCTCTATATTACCTGTAAATTCTATTGTTTGATCTACAAATTTTTTCTGAATAGTCTCTACCTTAACAGAGACTGTTTTCTCTTCACTACCCAATTCCTTAGCAGTTTCTGTTTCTGTACAAGCAGTAATAATAAGTAAGCCTGTAACAATTAGCGACAACAATTTTTTCATCTTGTTTGATTTATTATTTTATTTCTATTTACTATCTCTTTTAATCTAAATCTTATCAATTAATTAAACTCTCTTTGCCAAGAACTTTATCGTATTCTGTCTTAGCTTTTATATAGTCATATATTGTTTGATTAAGATTTAATTTTGAATTGGTCAATGCCATCTCTGTATCGTTAAGTTCCAGAAGAGTACCTGCTCCAGTATTGTACCTAACTTTAGCTATATGGTAACCCTTTGTTGCTTGTTTTACTGCTTCCATATCTGATTCAAGCTGCACTTTAGCCCTATTCATCTCATTTTGTGAGTTTCTTACAGATATTGCTAAATTATTCTCCATTAATTCTCTTTGATATTGTAATTGTTGAATGCCAACTTTTGTCTGTTTCTCTTTAAGAGTTATTGAAAGTTTATTGAAAATAGGAATTTGTAACGAAAGCCCTACTGCAAAAGAGTTTGTCCAAGCTTCGCTAAATGTGAATTCATTACTCTGCATTTGCAATTGATAATTTGCAAACCCTGCAAGTGAAGGTAACCTTTGAGACCTAATAAGTTCAAAAGTTTTATTTAAAGACTCCAGCTGAATATCTAAAGTACGGAGGTTACTGTTTCCCTCTAATAGCGGATGCAAAGTGGGAGAAGAGGCTACCATCTGCTCTTTATAGGAATTTATATCTCCTTCTAATTTAATAGGAGTGTTTAAATCTAGCGATAGAAGTACTTTAAGTTGCATCTTTGCTAACTCCAATCCACTTTTTGCCTGAGCTATAGAGGGAGTAATATTTCTAACAGAGACATCTGAACGAATCATATCGTATTCAGATGCTAGCCCATTTTCGTACATTTTTTTAATATTATTGGCTGTCTCTTTTGCATTGTTATAACTCTCTTGTAAAACCTTAAGTGACTCTTCCATCATTAATATACCGTAAAAAGAGTTTTTCACCTGCGCTAATAGCTCTATTTTAGTATTACGTAAAGATTCCAATGCTCCCTTAAGTTCTATCTCTGAAAGCTCTATGTTCTTAAAAAGAGGCATAGATATAATTGGCACTTGAAGAGCTCCAGTAACTGCATAACTATGAGTAGAACCAACCTCCATTTTACCTCCAGGGAAAAAATCTGAAAAGAAAACAGGCTTCAATACATTATTGGTGTACTGCCCACTTGCACTTACTCCTGGTAAGAGAGCATACCAGTTCTCTTTAGTTAACCAATCTACCCTTTTAATCTCTTGGTCTGCTATTTTAACTGTAAGGTTTTGGTCTAAAGCTAGCTCAACTGCACTCTCTAGAGTTAGATTAAGCTGCTCTTCCGAAACTTGGGAGGTAGCAACAGCGGTTTGAGCATGTAACCCCACACTCAAAAAGAGAAGCATAAATAGTGTAACTATTTTTTTTATACTTTTTCTAAATTCCATATAGCTCTTATATTTATTCTTTATTAAAATTCTTAAATATTTGTTTTATATTATATTGCTAATTACAATATTGTCTATTTAAAGGGGGTTGCATTTATTATCTATTAACTCTATGCCTTTAACTGTACAAATCCCTCTTACATAAAATATAATTACCTCTCTAAAAAGCTCTTTTCTAGAATAAGCTTTTAGAGAAAAAACTTCTGAATTTTCAAGAACACTAGATATTTCAATAATTACTTTTGAAACAAGTTCGGTATCTATATTGTCTCTTATGAGTCCCTCTTTTTGACCTCTAATAATAAAATCGTGGGTCATTTTTTTATGGAACTCAATAAAGTACTCAATAGATTTCTTATAAATTCCGTAGTAGTATCTTTTTAAATCTGAAAAGAAGTTTCTTTTCAAATCTAATAATACATCTGATTGATTATCATGAAGTTTAAAGAGACCATCTATTACATTCTCAGATTTATTATTAAAATTGGTAGCATAATCTCTCATTTGCAAGTACATTAATTGTAAGCACTCTTCTAACAGTTGAGACTTATCTGTAAAGACCTCGTAAAGAGTACGTTTAGATATACCATTTTCATGACCAATTTGGTCCATTGTAACAGCCTTACAGCCTCTTTCTAAAAAAAGCTGAAGCGACCTTTCAATTATTTTTGTTTTAAGATCCATTTTAGTATATTAAACACCACTTAAAAATAAGGTTGCAAAAGTACTACACTAAAACTACAAAAACAAAAATAGTTTTTCTGTTTTTTAGTAATATTTTGTGATTTACTTATTAACTTTGTGTAAACAGTAATTTAAAATTTTATAAATCAACTATATATGTATACAAACTTTAAAGAGTTCCTTCAGAAGGAACTAACATCAATAGAAGAAGCTGGCCTTTACAAAGAAGAGAGAGTAATTGTAACACCCCAGCAAGCGTCTATTAAAGTTGATTCTGGCCAAGAAGTTCTCAACTTTTGTGCCAATAACTACCTTGGACTATCTAATAGTCCAGTTCTTGTAGAAGCAGCAAAAAAGGCTTTAGATGAAAGAGGGTTCGGCATGTCTAGCGTACGCTTTATTTGTGGGACACAAGATTACCACCTTGAACTTGAGAAGAAAATAGCTCAATTTTTTGGTACAGAAGATACTATTCTATATGCATCTTGCTACGATGCAAATGGTGGTGTTTTTGAGCCTCTACTTACAGAAGAAGATGCAATTATCTCTGATTCTCTTAACCACGCATCTATAATAGATGGAGTTAGGCTCTGCAAAGCACAAAGATATAGATATGCAAATGCCAATATGGAAGAGTTAGAAAAGTGCCTTAAAGTATCTCAAGCTCAACGGTTTCGTATAATTGTTACAGATGGCGTTTTCTCTATGGATGGCAACGTAGCACCACTAGATAAAATCTATGAACTAGCCAATAAATACAACGCTATGATTATGGTAGATGAGTCTCACTCTGCAGGTGTTGTAGGAGAGAAAGGGAAAGGAACTACAGAACTCTTTAACCTAATTGGGCAAATAGAAATTATTACTGGCACCCTAGGGAAAGCATTTGGCGGAGCTATTGGTGGCTTTACTACAGGCAAAAAAGAGATAATAGATATGTTACGCCAACGGTCTCGTCCATATCTCTTCTCTAACTCAATCCCCCCTATGGTTGCAGCAGCAGGAAGTGCAATGTTTGATCTAATGTCTGAAACCAATGAACTTCAAAACAAACTGCACACCAATACAGAGTATTTTGTAAACAAAATGATAGCAGCAGGTTTCGATATAAAACCAACTGAATCTGCTATTTGTGCAGTTATGCTCTACAATGCAAAATTATCCCAAAAATTTGCAGAGAGAATGCTAGAAGAGGGAATATATGTTATTGGCTTCTACTTCCCAGTTGTTCCTAAAGATCAAGCACGTATTCGTGTACAAATTAGCGCAGGGCACGAAATCAAACATTTAAACAAATGCGTAGCTGCATTCACTAAAGTAGGCAAAGAGCTGGGCGTTATAAGCTAAAACTAAAACCATGTTAGATAGCTTTATTAAATAATAAATAAACCACTAAAGTTTCCCACCTAGCTTTGCTTCTCATAATAATGTTTATTTTATTTATGTAATTTCTTATAATGATGTTGGTTATTAGCTATTTGCTGCTAGTTGCTAGCTGTTGCTTTATGCCTAGCAGAGCAAAGCAAACTTTGCCAGGAGATGATTGTACGTAAATACCTAGTATCTAGGCATTTAGCTTTTGAAAATAAGCTCAAAAGGGCTTATTTTCAAAAGCTAACTACCATACTGTAAGTAAGTTATGAGCAATCATCTCCCGAAAAATCGTCTTCCACACCACAACTAGCAAATAGCTAGAACATGAAATAATGTACTGGTAAAATTCTAATCAGATAATTTTATCCATCAGATAAATTAGCAACTATCTACAAATGAGACCCTTGCCATAGTAAAAAACTCTATAAACAGCTATTTCAAGACTTCTACACTATGCAAGCCCCTGCAAGTAAGCAACATGCTAATTCATCTGATGGATGATTTTGTGTCAACAAGTTACAGAGTGGGAAACTTAAATCTACAAACCCTCCTCTTCTAACCTACTGACAGTACATAAGATAAGTGAATTTAGAGAATTTGATTCAGATATGAAGCTTTCTAAGTGAGTACTACACCAAAAGGATTTAGCCAAATAATTAGGTGTAAAGGCCTCTTTTTTGAATGAAATTTTAAAAGGGAAGAGGCCTATAACAGCAGATATTGCTTTTTTACTTGAGAAAGATTTTCATTAATAAATAGTAGATCTATTTATTTAATCGAAACGCTCTTCGAATCTCTCTATTCTATCTTCAAACCTATCTAGTTTTCTCTCGAAGCGATGTTCCCAATTGTCAAATTTTCTTTCAAAGTTTCGCTCCCATTTATGAAATCTAAATATTCCTTCTTTTCTAATAACTTTATTAAAACTGTGCTGCAGTGGCTCTTCTACAATTATTATTACACTTTCTGGGATATTTAATGATATCTCTTGAGAAAGACCATCCCACTTCTGTTGCCTATTGTAATATTTAGGAGATATTGTTATTACAGAATCTTTAATTTGTATAGAGGGAACAGCTCTTTGTGCTTTTACTAATGCAGATGAATAGCTGTTGGCATGTGCATAGGTTCTATACTTTAATACCCTTTCTGCTTTGGGGCTCTGCCTTACTATTCTAAGATTGGGAAAAACAACAAGCTCTCTGTTATTATCCATCCAAGAGACAAAGAAATCTGAATAATCTGCACTCAAAAGTACTCTCTCTTCTGGCATTGGAGTTTTAGAGATAAATCTAACGTAAATAGTATCTACTTCTTGATTTAAGGTTATTTGCCCACTGTATTCTGCACTATCCCAATATGGTCTTGTAGATTTTACTGTATAGAATATTACTGCAAAAAGAGAAATTATCCATAAAAGCAATATAATCAAACCTGGTCTAACTCGCGTTGTTTTAAATCTAAACAAAAGCTGTATCCCACCGTATAGCATCCCTAAAAATGGAAGAGTTAGAAAAGAGATTATTGCTATTTTAAGAAAGAGCCCGTTTTCAACTCCTAAATAGAGATAATCTAGCATATTAATTGGGATTACCCCTTTAAAAACTTCTAACCCAAACAAAGAAAATGAAAGAGTTGCTAAACCCGAAACCGAAATAATAATTAATAAAACTGAGAAAACTATAGAGAGAAGCCTTCCTAAACCTTTTAGAGCTCCAGAGCTTTGGTTGGTAGCTCCCTTCCCAATTTTTTGATTTATGTAGGAGAGGTCCATAGGTTCTCCAAACATAGCGCACCTCTGCTCAACAGTTCTAGCTTGGGGAATTACTATCCACATTATAATATATGCAATTATCATAAAGGAACCGCCACCAATATGAATCAATCCAAAAAAGGAAAACCCTATTAAAAGAATAACAAATAAAATTCTTACAAGTGCAACATCTAGTGAGCTATATGCTGCAAGACCAGAACAAACTCCTCCTAAAACTTTATCTTGCCCATTTCTATATAACTTTTTTGGAACTCTTTTATAATTATAACTAGAAGAGGCAAATCTTACATCTCCCTGCTCTTGGTCAATTGCAGAGGGCCTCCCTAATATTGCAATTACCTCTTTAACAATAGAAATTGTAACAACAGATCCTGCTGGGGCTTTTTCTAAAAAAAGCTCGGCCATTCTCTCTTCAATACCTTCTACTATTTCGCGGCCATTCTCATTGGATTGGTAATGATCTTGGATTTCACCTAAATAACCTTTAATAAGAAGAAATCCATCTTCTTCTACAGTAAAAGCCAAATTCCCAATACTTATTTTTACAACTTTTTTCATAATTACTATTTTTTATTTCTTAGAAATGCAATTGTCTCTACCAAATCTTCCCAAGCTATATCCATCTCTGCAAGTAATTCTTTACCTTTTTCTGTTAATGAATAGTACTTTCTTGGTGGGCCCTGCAAAGACTCTTCCCATCTGTAATTTAATAATCCTTGATTTTTTTGGCGTGTAAGCAGGGGATAAAGAGTTCCCTCTACTACAATCATCTTAGCTGCTTTTAATTCACCTATAAGCGATGATGCATATGCGTCGTTCTTGTTCAATATGCTTAGAACACAATACTCCAAAACACCTCTACGCATTTGCGACTTAATATTTTCTGTATTAATATCGTTCATAATCTAATAATTTTAATCTTATCTGTAACTAGAAAATCTTCTGAGATTCTCTGCTGTAACCGGAATTCCTCTCATTTCACATTTTTGTGCAGATGTCCTAGCAAGCGGTGCCACTAACCAAATGATTATATAGGCCCAAAAACCTGCACTACCCAAAAAAAGTGCTATAATAAATAAGACTCTCACTAAAATTACATCTATGTTAAGGTAGAGTGCCAGGCCACTACAAACTCCCCCAATAGTTTTATCGTCTGGGTTACGGTATAGCTTCCTAGCTGTTCTATAGCCACTAAATTCACTAGAGGTGGCAAATGAATCGTCCATTTGACTTCCGTCTGGCATTCCTAGTTGGACAATAATATTATTTACCGTTGCTATATTTACAACTTGATATCTTGTACCAAGCGCTTCAGTGAAAAGCTCTGCTATACGCTCTTCTAAATCTTCCATAACATCTGCCGAGTGAACTCCCATCTCTGTTTTCTCTTTGAACTTAGTAAGATAGATGCCGAGTTTTTGATAGGCGTCTTCGTCCATTACAAAGCTTTTTTTGCCTATTCCTACAGTAACTACTTTTTTCATATTATTCTCATTTAAAATTAATTTACATTCCTAATTACTACCCTACAATTATTTTTATAGAATTAGGTACTGCAAATATATGTATTTTTTTCAATACTGTGCGCAACATAGTACTAAATTTAAATAAAAAACTCGTTACTTCTGTAACGAGCTCATATAGTGTGATAAAAACTAAAATTACTCTTGAGGTGCGCTAGGCAATTCATTTGACGGAGCCGGAGTAGTTGGAAACTCTGGCTGACCTTGGATAGGTGCAGAGCTCTCTATACGCTCCTGTATAGTGTTTTGCTTTTTAGTTTCTCCTGTAGATACAAACGCTGTTGCTAGAACACAGAGAACTAATATAGAAATTGCAAGAGTCCACGTTGCTCTCTCTAGAAAATCGGCAGTTTGCCTAACTCCGAAAGTTTGATTACCAGAAGCAAAGTTAGCGGCAAGGCCACCACCTTTTGAGTTCTGAACCAAAACAACTATTGTTAGTAATATACTGGCTATGACAATGAGAATAGCTATTACTGTATACATGATGTGATATTATATTTTATGTTTTCTTTTTAATTCCTTTACAAGGGACGCAAAGTAACTACTTTTTTCTGGATATAGCAAAATAAGTTTTGCATAAACATCTAAGGCTCTTTTGTAAAAACCTTGCTCTGTATAAATTGAGGCAAGAGTTTCTGTATAAAAAGAGGCATCGTCAAATAGTTCAGAAGCATCTATCTCGTTTACTTGAAGAGGGTCGGCTTTTTTACCTTTCACTAAAGATCTAAGCAAACTTGGCTTTTCTGCAATAAAATTATCTAGAGGTTTAGTTCTATCTAGCTCTACCTGCTCAAAATCTTTTCTTGTAAAATAGTCTCCCCCGGCAAGCACAAAGCGGGGCATACTATCTGGCACAAAATCTGTTATTTGATCTAAAACAATCTCCTCTTCTTTTACACTAGTTACTAACGTTTGGTTTGGCAACTCAGCAGGGAGCTCGGCTGGGACTTCTGTTGGAACTTCGGCTGGAGCTTCAGCTGGGACTTCAGCTGGGACTTCGTCTGGAGTTTCGGGGAGAACTTCATCTCTATTTTCAGTAACTGATTTATAGGTATTGTACAGTTTTTTTCTAGAGTAAACTCTAAGAGCTGCCTTTTCTAAGTATGTGTTAGAACTCCCTTGGTCTTCTGTGCATATATATTCATAAATATCTAAATAGCCTAGGTTATACCAAGGATATCTTGTTATAATTTTCTCATTTGCAGATAGGCTAAATTCAGACATAGTTTACCAATTTGCAACAGTATCGTTAAAAATCTGTTCTGTTAATTTCTCTATAATACTCTCTACAAGTCTAGATTCCACAGCATCTAAAGAAGAGGTAGAGGGGTAATCTTCAAAAGCTACATAACTTTTTTCAAAATTATCTTGGGGGTATTTATTATTTGTAAAAATAATTTTCACTGTAACACTTAACCTGTTTTGTGCAGCCACTTCTTGCGCTGTAACAGCAATTGACGCTGTCTCGTAACTAGTTATATGGCCTTCCACAATAAGGTCTCCCCCTTCGTTCATGGAGTTAAGCTTTGTGAGTCTTCTATATTTATCTTTTAGCCCCTCTGTTATACTATTGCTCAAAGAGGGGTTTATTCTCATAGCCCTATTCTCAATATTATAAACAGTTATAGAGGTAACATCTGGCTGAATAGAGGTTCCCGAAAAAGAGTATATCCCACAACTTGCAACTAAGAAAGCCCCAGAAACAAACATAAAAATTGAAATAATAACGCTTACTACTCTTCTCATAAGTCTAAATTTAACTCTTTTATTTTTCTATAGAGTGTTCTTTCAGAAATTCCTAACTCAATAGAAGCTGGTTTTCTTTTACCATTATGTTTTTCTAAAGCTTTTTTTATTAGCTCTTCACTTACCTTTTGCAAAGATAAAGAAACCTCATTTGCTTCTTTAGACTCACTTTCTACCTCCTCTGCATCTGTATCATAATCAACTACAGAGGTCTCTTCTACATTACTTTCAAGCTCTTTTCTAGAAGTAATTCTTGACGGCCCAGATATAGACTCTCTATTTAACTTTTGCTTAAGCTCTTCTACATCTTGTCTTAGCTGGTATAATACCTTAAAGATAATATCCCTATCTGTTAAATAGTCTGCTCCATGCGCTTCTGTTATAGCAGGAAGGCGGCTTGAGGGCTCTTCTGGTAAATATTTTTTTAAAAGATCTTGATCTATTACTCTAATGTGTTCAATTACCGAGATTTGCTCGGCAATACTCTTTAACTGCCTAACATTACCTGGCCAGCGGAAACTCTCCAATAGAGTAACAGCTTCTGGAGTTAACCTTATTGCGGGCATTTTGTATTTATCTGCAAAGTCCAACGCAAACTTTTTAAATAGCAGGTGAATATCGCCCGGGCGCTCTCTTAAAGGAGGCACAAGAATAGGAACTGTGTTTAAACGATAGAAAAGGTCTTCTCTAAACCTGCCAAGGGTTATAGCTCTTGTGAGATTTACATTAGTTGCTGCAATAACTCTCACATCTGTTTTTTGGACCTTAGAAGAGCCAACCTTAATAAATTCTCCAGATTGAATTACCCTTAAAAGTCTTACCTGTGTAGAGAGAGGAAGTTCTGCAACCTCGTCAAGAAAAAGAGTTCCACCATCTGCTACTTCAAAATAACCTTTCCGAGTCTCTAATGCCCCAGTAAAAGAGCCTTTTTCATGGCCAAAAAGCTCTGAATCTATTGTTCCCTCTGGAATGGCTCCGCAGTTTACAGCTATATAATGGTTATGTTTTCTATGGCTATTAACATGAATTATCTGAGGGATAACCTCTTTACCAACACCGCTTTCCCCTGTTATAAGCACAGAGAGGTCTGTCTTGGCAACTTGCACAGCAACTGTCAAAGCCCTATCTAAGACAGGGTTGTCTCCAATAATATCAAATCTCTGCTTAATAGATCTCAAATTCATAACACACAAAAATAGATAAAATTTATACCTTTGAAAAATTAAACATTTAATAATATGAAATTTTTAGCCATTATCCCTGCAAGGTATGCTTCTACCAGATTCCCTGGCAAACCTCTCGCAATGATTTCGGGAAAAACAATGATAGAGAGAGTGTACGAACAAAGCAGCAAAGCTTTTGAAAATGTATATGTTGCAACAGACAACAGCCAAATTTTCAAAACCGTAGAAGAGTTTGGCGGAAGAGCAATAATGACATTAAGTTCCCACCTCAATGGTACAAGTAGAGTACTAGAAGCTATGACCCAAATTGAAAAGCTAAGAGGAGTCCACTGCAAATATGTAATAAATATTCAAGGCGACGAGCCTTTTATAAAACCAGAACAATTAAAAGAGCTAATTGAATGTTTTAATAACCCACAAACAGAAATTGCTACTTTAGTTAAAGAAATAACAGATTCTAGCGAGCTTTTTTCTAAAGATATACCAAAGGTAGTTTTAGGGACAAATGGGCAAGCTCTCTATTTTAGCCGCTCTCCTATCCCATATATAAGAGATATCCCATCTAAGGAGTGGTTAAGTAATCACCAATACTATAAGCACATAGGCCTATATGGTTACAAGCGAGAAACTCTCTTAGAAATTGCAGAATTAGCTCCGTCTCCTCTTGAAAAAGCAGAGAGTTTAGAACAGCTTCGCTGGCTTGAGAGTGGTATTAAAATAGCCACAAACAGAACTCTATTTGACTCTTATTCCATAGATACTCCTCAAGATATTGAAAATTTAAGAGCTAAAGAGATTATATAAAGGAATTGTGTAAAATAGTTTTATTTTTTTTTATATATTTGCACCAATAGGCCATTTACAATTAATGATAAACAACTAAATATACTTAGAATGAAAAAAAACCTGTTAAAAGTTTTAGCAGTTGCTATTATTGGAATTTCAATAGCATCTTGCAGCAACCCCTCAAAAATGGCAAAAGATGCTCAACTGGTAACAGTTGAAAGCGTGCCACAAATTCTTGAAGTAGTTGCAGATGAAATAACTGCAACTTACACAATGAACTTTCCTGAGGGCTATTTCCACCCTAAAGCTGTTTTAGAAGTTATCCCTGTACTTGTATATCAAGGAGGCGAGGTAGCTGCTCCAACATTTAAACTTCAAGGAGAAAAAATCACAGACAACTACAAACCTATCTACCTTTCTGGCGGAAGTGCTAGCAACACTGTAAAGTTTGCTTATAAGCCAGGAATGGAAAAATCTCATTTAGAACTTAGAGTTGCAGTATGGAACAAACTTAAAAAGTATGATTTCCCTGCTCCTTATAAATTAGCAGATGGGGCTAACATAACTTATAAGCTAGTTGGCACTAGTGGCGTAACAGCTATTGCTCCAAATAATTATAAGAAAGTGATACAAGAGCAAAAAGAGACTCAAATTCTTTATACTATAAACAGCCCAGTAGTTCGCCGTAAAGAGCTTACAAAATCTGAGATTAAAGAGTTCCAAGAGTTCCTTGCACAAATTGAAAAAGATGAGCGCCGTCAAGTTAAAAGCACAGATATTGTAGCTTATGCTTCTCCAGATGGCCCTACAACTCTTAACTCTAAACTTTCTAGCAAACGTGGAGAGACAGCTAAGAGTGCATTTGACAAAATAACCAAAGACGTTCCTGTAGAGGCTCCAATTAATGTTAAGACTATTGCAGAAGATTGGGAAGGATTCCAAGAATTAGTAGCAGCATCTAACATTCAAGATAAGGAGTTAATCTTACGCGTTCTTTCTATGTACAGCGACCCTGCTGTTCGCGAAAGAGAGATTAAAAACATGTCTATGGTATTCAAAACTTTGGCAGACAAAATTCTTCCTGAACTCAGAAGAGCAAGAATGATAGCCAATGTAGATTACACTAACTATAATGACAAAGAGCTTGTTGCTCTTATATCTTCAAATGTAGAGATAATGGACGAGGAAGCTCTTCTTTATACTGCTACTCTAGTAGAAGATTATGAAACAAAAGCTATGCTTTACAAAAAAGCTGGTGACAAATTTGAGAGTGACCGTGGTTACCTAAACCTTGCAGCAGTAGCTCTTGGAGAAAAAAACCTAGGTGAAGCCAAAACCGCTCTTTCTAAAGTTAAAGACAAAAATTGCCCATACTACTATAATAATGCTGGTGTTGTAGCTCTTCACGAAGAGAATTACCCAACTGCTTCTCAAATGTTTGCAAAATCTTCATTAAAAGAGGCTGAATACAATTCTGCAATTATAGATATCCTAAATGGTAATTACAAAATTGCTTCTACTAAGCTTGTTGGCTCTGGAAAAGGGAATGAAGCACTTGCTTACATTCTTACTAACCAGCTAGACAAGGCATCTAAAGTGCTTAAGCATGAGTGCCCTCGCGCTTCTTATATGAGAGCAATTATTGCAGCTCGCCAAGGAAGAATGAGCGAAGTAGCAAAACAGTTGCAGGGAGTTTATGCAGACCCAGAACTAAAAGCTCGCTCAGAAAACGATATTGAATTTGCAAAGTTCAGAGAGTAATCTTTAGTACGTAAATAAAGATATTTTAATAAAAAAAGGAGTCAAAATTTTGACTCCTTTTTTTTATATTAGATAATAAAAACGTATTAATCAAGTTTGAGTACAGCCATAAAAGCACTCTGGGGAACCTCTACGTTACCTACTTGGCGCATACGCTTTTTCCCCTTTTTCTGTTTATCTAAAAGCTTACGTTTACGTGAGATATCGCCTCCGTAACATTTAGCTGTAACATCTTTACGTACTGCTTTAACTGTTTCACGTGCAATAATTTTTGCTCCTATTGCTGCTTGAATAGCAATATCAAACTGCTGGCGAGGGATTAGCTCTTTTAGCTTTTCACACATACGGCGGCCAAAATCATAGGCGTGGTCTCGGTGAATAAGACTAGAGAGTGCATCTACCTGCTCTCCGTTAAGAAGAATATCTAACTTAACTAATACAGACTCTCTATAGCCTGTTACATGGTAATCAAACGAGGCGTAGCCTCTAGAGACAGACTTAAGTTTATCATAAAAATCAAATACAATCTCTGCAAGAGGCATATCGTAACTGAGCTCTACTCTCTCGCTAGTAAGAAAGTTTTGATTTACTAAAGTTCCGCGCTTGTCCATACATAACTTCATAATAACTCCAAAATACTCAGATTTTGAAATAATTTGAGCTCTTATATAAGGCTCCTCTATGTAGTCTATAAGTGTGAGTGCTGGGAGCCCAGAGGGGTTATGAACATCTAAAGTCTCTCCTTGAGTTGTATGAACCTTATAAGAGACGTTAGGAACAGTTGTAATAACATCTACGTCAAACTCACGATACAATCTCTCCTGTACAATTTCCATATGGAGTAGCCCCAAGAAGCCACAACGAAATCCAAAGCCCAACGCTAAAGAAGATTCAGGTTCAAATACCAAAGAGGCATCGTTTAGCTGTAACTTCTCTAAAGAGTTACGAAGATCTTCATAGTTGTCTGCCTCTACTGGATATAACCCTGCAAAAACCATGGGTTTTACCTCTTCAAAACCTTCAATAGATTTTTCACAAGGCCTATCTCTATGGGTTATGGTATCTCCTACTTTTACTTCGCTTGCTGTTTTAATTCCAGAAATAATATAGCCCACATCTCCAGTACGCACCTCGCCTGTAGGTACCATTTTCAAACGAAGTTTTCCTACCTCGTCTGCCTCATACTCTTTCCCAGTATTAAAGAATTTAACTTTGTCTCCTTTACGTATTACACCATTTTGAACTTTAAAATAGGCCATAATTCCTCTAAAAGAGTTAAATACAGAGTCAAAAATAAGTGCTTGTAAGGGAGCCTCCTCGTCTCCAGTGGGAGAAGGCACTCTCTCTACTATAGCTTCTAGTATCTCTTCAATACCTATTCCTGTTTTTGCACTAGCAAGCAAAATCTCTTCATCTTTACACCCTATAAGCTCAATTATTTGATCTTTTACAGTCTCTACCATAGCACTTTCCATATCAATCTTATTAAGAACGGGAATAATTTCTAGGTCTTGTTCAATTGCTAAGTAAAGATTAGATATAGTTTGTGCCTGAATTCCTTGAGATGCATCTACAACTAGAAGCGCTCCTTCGCAAGAGGCAATAGCACGCGATACTTCATAAGAAAAGTCTACGTGACCAGGAGTATCAATTAAATTAAGAATATATTTATCTCCTTTGTAAACATAATCCATTTGAACAGCATGACTTTTTATTGTAATGCCCTTCTCCTTCTCTAAATCCATGGAATCAAGTACCTGTTTATCGGTAGCTTTAGATACCATAGTGTGAGTAACTTCCAACAACCTATCGGCAAGAGTGCTCTTTCCGTGATCTATATGGGCTATAATACAAAAGTTTCTAATCTGCTTCATTTTACAATTTTGGGATTAATCATTGTTGCAAAGATAAAAATAATTCTAAAATTATAAGTTTGATGTTATCTTTGTAAAAATAGTAGAGTATCATTTATTAATTTTAAAGTCTAATTCAGTAATAAATATCAAAAAAATAATGGCTCAAAACACAAATTTACAAGAGGTCTCTTCTCAAATAAGGAGAGATATTATTCGTATGGTAAACATGGCTTCGTCTGGACACCCTGGCGGGTCACTCAGTATTACAGAGGTGCTAACTACACTTTTTTTCTCTGAAATGAATCACTCACCCAAAGAGTGGAGAAGAGATGGCAAAGATAAAGATATGTTCTTTTTATCTGCAGGCCATCTTACACCAGCTTACTATAGTACCTTAGCTCGTAGCGGTTACTTCCCAATTGAAGAGCTTGCAACATTCCGCAAAATGGGATCTAGGCTCCAAGGGCACCCCTCTATAGACAAAGGGCTCCCAGGAGTTCATGTAGCAACTGGCTCACTAGGCCAAGGGCTCTCTGTTGCATGTGGAGCAGCTCTAACTAAAAAAATTAATAAAGAAGATAATTTTGTTTATGCAGTAATTGGCGATGGTGAAAGCAACGAGGGACAAATTTGGGAAGCTGCCCTTTTTGCAGCACACAAAAAACTAGATAGACTAATTGTAATTACAGACTGGAACGGGCAACAGATAGATGGCCCCGTAACTGAAGTTCTAGATACTGGAGACTTAAAACCTAAATGGGAGGCTTTCGGCTGGAGTTGTAAGGTTGTAGATGGGCACAATATTGATGCAATAAAAGAGGCTTTACAGTGGGCTAAAAGTTTAGCTGGAGATGGGAAACCTAAAATGCTGCTAATGAAAACCGATATGGGCCGAGGAGTAGATTTTATGCAAGGGACACACCATTGGCACGGAAAAGCTCCTAATGCACAAGAGACTGAAAATGCCCTTTCTCAACTCAAAGAGACTCTAGGCGACTTTTAAAAGTAATAATATTTAGACCGTTCAAACTACAGATATGAAAGAGAAATTTAAAAACAGTGGAAATAAAGATACACGCTCTGGCTTTGGTGCCGGGCTTCTAGAACTAGGGAAAAAAAATGAGAATGTTGTTGCCCTTTGTGCAGACCTCACTGGCTCACTAAAGATGAATGCCTTTGAAAAAGAGTTTCCAGAAAGATTTATTCAATGTGGTATTGCCGAGGCAAATATGATGTGTACAGCTGCGGGTATGGCGCTTAGCGGTAAAATCCCGTTTGCAGGAACATTTGCCGAGTTTGCTACAGGTAGAGTATATGACCAAGTACGTCAATCAATTGCCTACTCAGAGACCAATGTAAAAATATGTGCATCCCATGCAGGAATTACCCTTGGAGAAGATGGTGCAACCCACCAAACAATGGAAGATATTAGTCTAATGAGAGGGTTACCAAACTTCACAGTAATAAACCCTTGCGACTACAACCAAACAAAAGCTGCAACAATAGCAATTGCAGAACACGAAGGCCCTGTATATCTACGTTTTGGGCGCCCTTCTGTTCCTAACTTTACAAAAGAAGATGCCCCTTTTGAAATAGGCAAAGCAGTAACATTATCTCAAGGGAAAGATGTTACTATATTTGCTACTGGCCATATGGTATGGGAAGCTATTGAAGCAGCAGACTCTTTAGAAAAAGAGGGTATCTCTGTTGAACTAATAAACATACATACCATTAAACCCTTAGATGTAAAAGCAGTCATAGAATCGGCGGCTAAGACAAAAGCTGTAGTAACTGCAGAGGAGCATTTAATAGCAGGAGGTATGGGAGAGCTCATCGCAGGTGTTCTTGCAAGAGAAGTTCCAACTCCGGTAGAGATTGTTGCAGTAGACGATATTTTTGGCCAAAGCGGTACTCCTGCACAACTAATGGAAGAGTATAAATTAAACTCGGCAACCATAATAGAAGCTGCCAAAAAAGTTATAAAACGTAAGTAATCTATTAAACTAATGGACGATAAGGATCTCTTAGCACTGTTTAGAGAAAAGGGGAAAGAAAATTACGCCTTTAACCTTATTGTTGAAAAGCATAGTGAAAGATTATATTGGCACATTAGAAAACTTGTAACTTCTCACGAAGATACTAACGACATTCTGCAAAATACATTCATAAAGGCCTGGGGTGCTCTGCCCAAATTTAGAGAGGAGTCCAGGCTCTTTACTTGGTTATATAGAATTGCCACCAACGAATCTTTAACCTTTTTGAAACGCTCCAAGCTAAGATCTTTTCTCTCTTTAAGTGATTATTCTAAACAGGTAGAAAACCAATTAGAGGCAGACCCTTGGTTTGATGGAGACAATACCCAAAGAGTATTTCGTAAAGCAATAATGACTCTCCCTCCAAAACAGAGAGCTGTTTTTAATATGCGCTACTACGACGAACTAAAATATGAAGAGATTTCAGAGATTTTAAACACCTCTGTTGGAGCTCTAAAAGCCTCCTATCACCACGCATTTAAAAAAATTCAGGAAATTTTAAAAGAATCTATTTAATCCTTTTGAAGTTTAGATAGTCAAAGAGATATGAGAACAAATTTTAACATAGAAGAGCCTGCTAATAAGAAGCACCTACAAGAGAACCCATATAAGGTTCCTAATGGCTATTTCAATAGTGTGCGAGTAGATATCTCAGATAAAATTTCGGCACAAACTCAAAAAACTGGTTTTTGGACAGTTGCTAAGCCCCAATTAGGGCTAGTATCTCTATTCGCTTTTGTGTTTTTATTTGCATATACAATATTTCACATTTTCCCTACAGATAGCAATTTCTCTTTAAGAGATAAAAGTGGTTCTGCTACTACCATAATAGGCTCTAACATTGAATATGTAGAAGAGGGCTTTTTAAAATCTACTTTTGTAGATTTCTTTTACAGCTCTATAGACTCGCTAACTACTACTAACGAGCAAATCACAGAAGATGAACTTATAGACTACTTAAGTGAAAATGTAGATCTTATAACTCTCTCTTATTTAGATGTACAAGATTAATTCATTATTTATTATGAAAAAATTAATAATCCTTTCTCTTATATGCACATTTGCAGTTTCACTTACTGCACAACCACGCACCGAGGCACAGAGACAACAGCACAAAAGTCAAAGGTACCAACAAATTCAAAGTGCAAAAATTGCCTTTTTTAGTGCCGAGTTAGAGCTTACACCAGACGAGGCCGAAAACTTTTGGCCACTATATAACGAATATTGGAGAGCTCGCGAAAGAGCAAATAGAAGATCTTTTCAAGCACTTAGATCTATTAACAGAATTGTCTGCGACAATGAACAGAAAGCAACCGACCAAGAGTTGAAAAGCCTTATGGAAACCTATATCTCTAACACTACTGCAGAGGGCGAAATTCATAAAGAGTACTACAAAAAATTCCTGAAAATATTCCCTGTAGAGAAAGTTGCAAAGATGTATGCTACAGAAGAGAATTTTCGAATAAAGATGATTCATCAGCTACGCAGTGGAGCACGCCAGCCTACAGATAATAAAGAACCCAAATAGCTCAATCTGTTTTTAACTCCTTAAGGTAAAACCTTTTAACCAACTCATTGTACTCTTGAGTATAACACTCCCCTCCCTTCTGCTGAATAACAAGAGTCTCTTGTTTTAGCTCAAAATGTGCATCCTTTGCAACCAATAGAGTGTTTTTTAGCATACAGAGCTCTATAAGATATCTTTTTGGAGGCTTAGATAAAACTGTTTTTACCTTACATACTCTTTTAACAACAAACTCTTTGTTAGCAGAGACCATCTCCAATAGTCTCTCTCCCTCTTCTACAGGCAAAACAACAGCCAATAGGCCTCCCTCTTTAAGCAGAAGGGTAGATGACTCCAACAATAGCTCTAAAGGCAAGGAGTGGTTGTGCCTTGCAATATTTCTCCTTTTAGAAGGAGCTGGTAGAGAGTTAGTGAAAAAAGGTGGGTTAGAGAGAATCAAATTAAATTTACCCTGGCCAACGGTAGAGGATTTATAATCTAGATACAAGTCTTGCAAAGAGATATGAAGAGCTTCTAAATTATCTGACCAAATAGAGTTTTTAAAATTGTTATAAGACTCCAGATAGGAGTTATAATCTACATCTATTGCTGTTATATTGAAATTATTAGAGAGTATCTCTTCTAATCTTTGAGCTATTATTAGAGAGATAACACCTGTGCCCGAACCAATATCTAAAAGTTTAACAGGAGCATCTAAAGAGACCCAAGCAGCTAAAAGAACACCATCTGTGTTAACTTTCATTGCCGAGTTCGATTGCTCTACTACAAATTTTTTAAAATAGAAACTTGCCATCTCTCATTTCAAGAGTTCTATCGCTCAAGGCTGCTAACTCTCTATCATGTGTTACAATTATTATTGTAATACCAAACCTATCTCTTAAATCAAAAAAAAGCTTATGAATCTCTTCTTTAGTAGATGTATCTAAGTTCCCAGAAGGTTCATCGGCAAAAAGAACAGACGGGTTATTAACAAGTGCTCTTGCAATAGCAACTCTCTGCTGCTCTCCTCCACTCAATTCAGATGGTTTGTGAGAGAGCCTACTAGAGAGACCCAATAAAGTTAACAACTCCCTTGCTTTCTCTTTTGCGGCAGACATGCTTGCTTTGCCAATTAAGGCAGGAATAGCCACATTCTCTAAAGCAGTAAACTCTGGCAATAGATGGTGGAATTGAAAAACAAATCCTATTTTTTTATTTCTAAAATCGGCTAAATTATTTGACTTCAAAGCAAAAACATCTTTCCCATCTATAAAAACCTTTCCTGTATCTGGACGCGAAAGCGTACCAAGTATTTGGAGCAAAGTAGACTTTCCAGCCCCACTTGCTCCAACTATACTTAATACCTCAGAATCTTTTGCTTCAAAATCTATCCCTTTTAGGACTAAAAGATTCCCAAAAGATTTATTAATATTTTGAGCCTTTATCATCTTTTAATTAATCGTCATCTTCACTTGCTTCATACTCCTTAAGAAGCTTATCTTGAACATCTGAAGGAACCTGCTGATAGTCTGCATAAGTCATAGTGAAAGTTGCACGACCAGAAGTGAGCGAGCTCAATGTAGTAGAGTATTTATTGAGTTCGGCTAAAGGAACTCTTGCGTTAAGAATCTCAAACCCCTTGTCACTACTCATACCCATTATTGTAGCTCTTCTATTTTGTAAATCACTCATTACGTCTCCCATACAATCGCTCGGCACCAAAACCTCTACATTGTAAACTGGCTCCATAATCTTAGGTCCCGCTTTTTTAAAGGCTTCTCTAAAAGCGTTTCTTCCTGCAAGTTTAAATGAAATCTCGTTTGAATCTACTGGGTGCATTTTACCATCATATACAAACACACGAATATCTCTTGCATAAGAACCAGTTAATGGCCCCTCTTCCATTTTTTCCATAATACCCTTAAGAATAGCTGGCATAAAACGAGCATCAATAGAGCCTCCAACTATACAGTTGTAATACTCTAAAACTCCGCCCCAATCCATAGGGTATTCCTCTTTACCTTTAATGTTTAGAACTAACTCATGGCCATCTACCTTAAATCTATTTTTTGGTGGAACTCCCTCTTTTGCTGGCTCAATTAAGATATATACCTCTCCAAACTGACCAGCACCACCAGACTGCTTTTTGTGGCGATAGTTTGCAGTAGCAACTTTTGTAATAGTTTCTCTATAAGGAATTTTAGGAGTTATAAGATCTACCTCTAACTTGTGAGTATTATTAATATGCCATTTAAGAATATTAATATGATGCTCGCCTTGGCCACTCAAAATAGTCTGTTTTAACTCTTTTGAATACTCAACTTTTATAGTAGGGTCTTCTGCATGTGCACGGTGAAGGATATCTCCCAACTTCTCTTCATCTTTCTCTTGTTTAGCTCTAATTGCTGTACGGAATTTTGAAGGAGGGAACTCTATAGGTTCAAATGCCCACTCTTTATTTCCAGCATTCAGAGTTTGATTTGTTTTCACACTCTTTAGTTTAACTGCACAACCAATATCTCCTGCTACAATTTCTGTAAGTTTCTCTCTCTTCTTACCAGCAACAGCATAAATTACAGAAATTCTCTCTTTGGCTCCTGTCTCGTGATTAACTACATCCATACCCTCTTTGAGCGTACCAGACATTACTCTAAAATAAGATACCTCTCCCAGATGAGGCTCAATTGCAGTTTTATAGACAAATAGTGAAGTTTGCCCAGAAGCATCACATGGAACTATCTCTCCATCTTTTAATCTCTGTACAGATTTATCTGGAGTTGGAGCAACGTTAATAACAAACTCCATTAACCTTTTAACACCTATATCTTTTTTTGCAGAGATACAAAATAGTGGCATAATTTCGCACTGAGCCATTCCTATTGAAAGCCCTTTTTTAATCTCCTCTTCGCTAAGCTCTCCCTTTTCAAAGAAAGCTTCCATTAATGGCTCGTCATTTTCTGCAGCCATCTCTACCAGCTCCTGTAAGTACTCATCGGTCTGGTCTTTTAGATCTTCTGGAATTGGCAGCTCTTCTCTAGTTCCGCTTTCATCTGTGTAACGATACATTTTCATTTTAAGAACATCTACAAAAGAGGTGAAACCAGTGCCAGCATCTACTGGGAACTGAACAACAACAACCTTTTTACCAAATGTCTTAGTAAGCGACTCTAGCGAAGCTTCAAAGTTTGCTTTATCATGATCTAATTGATTAAGAGCTAGAATTAATGGTTTACAATGTTTCTCTGCATAACGAGATAATATTTCGGTACCCACTTCAACTCCATGCTGTGCATTAATAACCATTATTCCTGCATCGGCAACTTTAAAAGCAGATATTACTCCACCTATAAAGTCATCTGAACCAGGGGTATCAACTAAGTTAAACTTAGTATCCATAAACTCTGTGTAAAGGAGAGTAGGATAGATTGAACGTTGATAAATTTGTTCTATCTCTGTATTGTCACTTACAGTTGTTTTTGCTTCGACCGAACCACGCCGGTCAATGACTTTGCCTTCAAACAACATGGTTTCCGCAAGAGTAGTCTTTCCAGACTTACTATTTCCTATAAGCACTACGTTGCGAACATTTTGAGTGGGATAAACTTTCATATTACTCTATTTAGTTCATTAATTACTATTTTTACTAAAATTGAATGTCAAATTTATAAAAAATAAATCAATTATCAACACACTCCAATGCCTTCTCTAGCTCTTTTATAGAGTTAAACCCCGAATATTTACAAGCAAACTCATACCCCACTCCAATTGAGAGCAATTCCCGAGCATACCCAACCTTATATAAAGTTATAATTTGCCCAATTGAAAACCCAAATTGCTCAAATAGAACCTTTTTTAAATATACTGGCTTACAACTACAAAATTCTGCTAAAATTTTTGGAGTAATACCTCTAGTAAGAAATATTTTCTTCTCCATTAAAGAGCAAAACATCTCTATTACCTTATCTGTTTGAATTTCGTTTGTTACCATGGTAGTGTTTTTTGTTACTACAAATATAACCCTAAACAAGGGCTCTTTCCAATGCTAAAGGTTTGATTTATCTATTCCTAATTTTTATTTATCTCTTCCTATTCATTTTTTCTCTTATTGCAATGTTTTGCTTGTTACTTAAACATGCTTTGCCTGTTAGCAACTATTGGCTCTTGTAAATTATATTTGTTATGTATGAAATACCAAGAAATAAGAGAGAGAATTAAAAAAGCTAGAAGAGCAAATAATTATACTCAAGAAGAGATGGCAGAACTCTTGAGAATATCTACTAACTCATATAGAGAGCTTGAAGCTGGACCCACTACGCTTATTAATCCTAGGCTAGAAAAAATTGCAGAGATATTAAAGCTTTCAATGGAGAGTCTTCTGTTTGGGCACATTAACAACAACCAGGCTCAAGAAAAAATAGAAGAGTTAAAGCGAGAACATCGTATTCAAATAATTGAGCTCATAAGTAATCACAAAATAGAGTTAGCACAGAAAGAAGAGGAGGTGAGTATTCTTAATTCTAAGTTAATAACCAAAGAAAAAATTATTGGAGTTCTTAATGAGAAGAAAGAGCAGTACTAAAACTCTTTAGTTTAAGCTCTATTTTTTTGAGTAAATTGCACGTTCAAAAGTGAATTTATTAACTAACAACTCTCAATGGGAATAAAAGACAAACCTTCTCTTGCAAGTTTTTATAACAGTAATAATATAGAGGCTGGGTGCGACGAGGCAGGCCGGGGGTGCCTTGCTGGGCCCGTATTTGCTGCTGCAGTAATTCTCCCTTCTAACTTTTACCACCCTCTATTAAACGACTCTAAAAAACTAACAGAAAAGCAGCGATATTCATTAAAAGATATAATTGAAAAGGAGTCTACTGCGTGGGCTGTAGCATCTGTTTCGGCAGCAGAAATAGACTCTATAAATATTTTAAATGCCTCAATATTGGCTATGCACAGAGCTCTGGACAAACTCTCTTTAACTCCAGAGCATATTTTGGTAGATGGAAATAAATTTAAAGAGTACAGAGATATTGAATATAGCTGCATAGTAGGGGGAGATGGGAAATATGCCTCAATAGCTGCTGCCTCTATTCTTGCAAAGACATGGAGAGACAATCATATGAGAGAGTTAGCTCTTAAGAACCCGCAGTATGGTTGGGAAAGAAATATGGCCTACCCAACTAAAAAGCATAGAGAGGCCATTATTAAATTTGGTTTAACAAAACACCACAGGGTCTCATTCAATCTCTATGGCAAACCTTCCCAAAACAAACTCTAAAATTTTTCACCTAGCTATATCTTCTAAACTATGGAATACATACTGCACACCATCTTACACGTTGCATAAGCCAAACATCAATAGCTAATAGTCTGCTAGTTAGACGGCGTAGAGTAGAAAAAAGTTGCAGCCTCTGTTGAAATTATTTCTAAATAGTGCTTTGCATTTGCAATGGCCTTGGCTTTAGATGGTTGCAATTGAGAAATTGAATATAGTTTCTCTATACCTGCAATCTCTAGCTCTCTATTAGTAAGCAAATTATCTCCACAAATAACCCAAACTCTTTTTCCATGTCTGTTTGCAACATCTAAAACCCCGTCTAATAATTTACCAGAAAGACTCTGCCCATCTACTCTCCCCTCCCCTGTAATAATAAGGGCAGCATCTTCTATTTGGTTATCTACGTCAAGAAAATCGAAGAGAACTCTCCATCCACTTAAAAGTTGGGCATTTAAAAAAGCTGCCAGTGCAAACCCCATCCCGCCAGCAGCTCCAGCACCAGGTAATTCAGTAAAATCTTTTTCGAAAAAATTATTACAAACTGTTGCAAAATGAACTACTCCCCTCTCTAAAAACTCTACATCTTTGGGAGAAGCCCCTTTCTGAGGCCCATAAACATGGCTGGCACCATAAATCCCAGTTAATGGATTATTCACATCACAAGCTACTTCTATGTTTAATCCTTTTAAATAATCTGGAACTCCGCTAGGATCTATCGTTTCAATTCTCTCTAAACAAGAGCCTGTCATGAATCCAAAAGGAAGGCTATCATTTGAATGAGCTGCAATAAAATTACCCTCTTTATCTATAAACCGATAACCTAATGCGCCCAACATACCAGTGCCTACATCGTTAGTAGCACTGCCACCTATACCCAACAGAATATTCTTAAATCCCATCTTGGCAACTTTATCAATAACAACACCAAACCCATAGCTACTGGTATGGCGAGGGTTCCTATCCTCATAAGCAAGTGACCATAAGCCAGTAGACTTAGCCATCTCACAAAGCACTCTATCTCCTATTCTAAGAACTGGCACTTGAATAGCTCTCCCCAAAGGATCTATACTCTCTATTTGAAAAGTTTGGTGCCCAAAATGTGAGACCGCATCTAAAGTACCGTCGCCACCATCTGCAAGAGGAAGTTCGCAGGTTATTATGTCTGGAATTTGTTTTTTAAATTGGGTAGCAATAATAGAGGCTACCTCACGGGCAGTAAGGCTTCCTTTAAATTTATCTACTACTATAAGAACTTTTGTCATATATTCCCCCAATTATTTATCTTTGCCTACAATCAAGCAAACTAAGTAAATTTAATAAAAAATAATGAAAAAAACCGCACTTTTAATTTTATTAGCCACTCTGCTCTCTTTTGGACCAGTTAAAGCAGACGAAGGAATGTGGCTGCTTCCTCTTATAGAGAAGCTAAATATGAAAAAGATGTCACAGCTGGGCTTCAAACTTTCCGCTAAAGACATCTACGATATTAACAACTCCAGCCTTAAAGATGCTGTTGTCCATTTTGGAGGCGGTTGCACTGCCGAGATTATCTCTGCAGAGGGTCTTGTTCTTACAAATCACCACTGTGGGTATGGCGCAATTCAAAAACTCAGTAGCGTAGAGAACGATTATTTAAAGCATGGTTTTTGGGCTATGAACCGTAAAGAGGAGCTACCTGCCGAGGGGCTATCTGTTACCTTTCTTGAAAGCTTTACAGATGTTACAAAGAAAATAGAAAAAGCTGTAAAAAAGGCTAAAACTCCAGAAGAAAAAGCAGAGGCAAAGAAAGCCGTAATAAAAGAGATGGAAGAGAAATCTAAAGGCAATAACGAATTTATAAGTGCCAGAGTTACTTCTATGTATGGAGGCAACAGCTATTACCTAGTTGTTTCTAAAACTTATAAC
>JAQVZL010000069.1 GCA_028708215.1 Bacteroidales bacterium | reverse complement strand
TAGTGTATTGGTAAAATTCCAGTCGGATAATTTCATCTATCAGATGATTTTGTGTCAACAAGTTACAGGGTGGGAAACTTTAGTCTTTTTTAGCTGTTGGCTATTGATGCTTGGTTAACTCAACGTGCAAGATAGTGTGTAGTATATAAATCATAGTTTTGAAGATCAATCTGGAGGGGCTTTAGCATAAAAAAAACTTAGCAAATATTAAAAGAACTTAGCGCGGTTATCTTCTACTTCTGCAATTTTACTTAAAATAGATGGAATCATTTGTACTTGACGTGCAAAAGCTTGGTTTTGCTGCTTTTTAGCATCGTCTTCTGTAAAGAATGCACCTGTTTCGCGTGAATCTACATTAAAAATATATACACCAACATTACCTGCTATAGGGCCTACAAGTGTGTTTTCTGGAGCTCCTGAAACAGCACCTACAAATTTAGGATCGAATGTTCTTGAACCTGCAGAACCAAAAGAGACTCCGCTCTGTGTACTCACAGTAGTACCTAATTTTTCTGCTATAGCCTCAAGGGAGTTGAGCCCTTCTACTTGCTCTTTAATTTTGGCAAGAACCTTTTGGTTAGACTTCTCTCTTCTAATAATAGAGGCAATCTCCTTCTCAATTTTTTCTACTGGCGGAATACCCTTCTCTCTAACTTCTGTAACAGCAACAATAAAGAAATACTTATTATCTATAGAGATAATTTGAGAAACATCGTTCTTTTTAGCTTCGTATGCCCATCTGCTAATTTCTCTAGCATTACTATAATTAGCAACGTTTTTAGCCCCTTCTGCAATATTATAAGCTGGAAGCGCATAGAGGTTCATCTCTGAAATAACTTCATTAAACTTATCTATATTACCTGCAGATTTTGAAGCAACTTCATTAGCTTGAGAGTAGTAAGTTTGGAAAGTCTCTTTGCTTGCAACAGCTGCTTTTTCTAAAACAGCTAGCTGAACTTTAGTTTGAAGTTTAGTTCTCTCTTTAACTCGCACTATATGCATCCCATACTGAGATTCTAACTTAAACGGCTTTCCAACAGGAGCTACAAAACAGGTATCGAAACCTGGTATGGCATTAGATTGAGTCATCCATCCAATGTCTCCTGCATTTATGGCATTTGGGTTCTGATCTGCCGAATTTTGTGCTGCTAAAGTAGAAAAGTCTGCTCCTTTAGAAAGTAGAGCCAAAAGACTATCTACTTGGCCTTCTACAACATCTCTCTCTACCCCTGCAATAAGTATATGTTGAACAAATACAGAGTCTGGAAGTTTTTTAACAGAGTTAATTCTAGCTGCACGGAAAATATCGCCCTCTTTAAAAGGCTCTAAAACATCTTTTGCAGAAGCGTTAAATGCAAAACTATCTAAAACCTCAGATTGTGAAGCCAACTCCCCTTTTTTATAGTAATATGTATCTAATGGCTTATCTGAATTCCTTGCTAAAAAAGTTCTTAATTTTGAAGAAGCTTTAAAATCTGGTAATAAAGATTCTATATCTTGTCTTGCTGCTGCAATATCTTCTGAAGAGGGTTGTACTTCAAAAACTACATACTCAATATCACGGCTAGCTGGCTGGTTAAATGAATGCTTATGTTTGTTATAATACTCTCTAACCTCTCTTTTGGTTACGGTAATGGTAGTATCTTCTTCAAAACCAAAGGGCTGAATAACAAAAGAGACTTCAGATGTAATATTATTCTCTTCAATTGAACGAACCAACTCAACAGGGTTTTTAATACTACTCTTAGAAAGAAGGGTAATATATTTTCCTACCATCTGTTCTACAACCATATTTTTCTCTAGGTAATTCCAGTATGTTTCAAGATTACCTGTATTATCTGAAGGGATTGCTCTAATAAATTGTACAATTAAGCTTCTATCAAAAGTTCCATCTTGTCCAATAAATGCTTGCTCTCTAGCAAGTACTGGAGAGATATTAGCACCTTGAGTAAGATCAAATAATTCATCTTCTCCAACAGCTATTCCTGCCTGCTCAATAGCTGGAACAATAACATTATCGCTAAGCAAATCTTGCCAAGCACTCTGGTTTATCATCTCTGAACTCTGCTCATCTACAGTAGCCGAGCCAGTTATAATTTGATGGATGTTGTTAAAATATTCTATCCTCTTTTGAAAATCTTGATAAGAGATAGAGTTTCCATTCATCTCACCAACATCATATTTATTGGAAAAAAGTGAGGTTGCAGATCGCAAAGTATCTGCATCGATTATAAAAGAAAGAAGTGCCAAGCCTATTATAACTGTAATAAAGACACCCATTTTAACGCGGATCTTCTCGAGAACTGCCATTTGTTTTTATTTTTAATTGTTTATTTTCTTGTAGGGTGCGAAGATAGTAAAATTTTTATAATCATTAATCTATTCTTCCACAATTGTAAGTACTACACTCTCTACCCTATTAGAGCCCGTTTTTAATATCGAAAATTCAAAGTTTTCATATTTTAATAGCTCACCCTCTTCAGGTATATTTTCATGAAACCATGTTACAAAGCCTCCTAGGGTTTCGTAATGGTCATTTTCAGGAAAATCTAAATCATATGTCTTGTTAAGATACTTAATCTCTAACCTCCCAGAGAAGATAAATTTATTTTTAGAAATCTGTTTTTCTGGTAACTCCTCTCTATCTAACTCGTCTGAAATCTCTCCAAAAATCTCTTCTATTAAATCTTCCATTGTAACTATTCCTGCTGTGCCCCCATACTCATCTTTTACAACAGCTATTGAGCGCCTATTCTTAATTAATATAGCTAAAAGAGCTTGGGCTTCCATCTCTTCTTGTACAAAGTCTATCTCACGTATTATCTCTTTTATTGGACGAGCTCCAGAAAAAAGATCTTTCGAATGAATATAGCCCGTAATTTTATCTATATTCTCTGCATAAACAAGAATCCGCGAATATTTACTCTCGGCAAATTGGTTTAAAACCTCTTCTACAGGAGCATCTTGAGCAACTGCACAAATCTCTGTCCTAGGAATCATACACTCTTTTACCTTAACCTCAGAGAAATTAAGTGCATTCTGGAAAATAACCATATCACTACTCTCTTCCTTCTCTGGAGAGGAGTCATTTAGTGGCTCCTTCCCTACAAAGGGAGAGAAAAGCATATAAGCACCCTTGGCTACATAAATAAAAAATTCTAGAAAAAAAGAAGAATTTATTGTTGCTACAGCCATTGGAAGAAGTTTAGCTATAAGTAGTATAGCTATAAAAGCTAAAATAACTCCAGTAATAATGTTAGAAAAAAAGAGTGAAGCACATACTCCAAATATTACTAAAAGTAAATTAGAAGTTATTTTAAGTGCTTGAAAAAGCTCCCACTCTTGCTCTAATAGCTCTTCCATTACAAGAGCATATCTTTTTTCTTGCTTCTTATCTACCTCGTAACGGATCTTGCTGTAGACTTTTAGAGACCTTTCTAACGCAGCAATTAGTGCTAATAGTGTTAGAGAGATAGTCGCTGTTATAATTAATGATAAAGGGGGCGAGGCAAAAGTTTCCATTATTGTTACTTGTTATTTATTTCGTAGACCTTTAGTCTAGGTCCTATAAAATTTGCGGTATCAATATAGGAAATTTCTGTGGAATCTCTGCTTACAATAGCATAACTATCAAAAGGATTATTGATTACTGCGTTTCTTGCCATATCGTCTGACTCCATACCGTAACCCTGCATAAACATATCTGGAGTGGTAAGCTTAACTAATGAATGAGTATAAATTCTTTGAGTAAGCCTGTTCCAAAATAGAGTATCTGTCTCCATTTTCTCTCCTTTTATATAGTTATTTATCACAACATTCCCTGTGGCCTCCCAAATCTCTTGATTCTCATTTGTTGCATGCTTAGCATAATCTGCCCTAATTTTAGTCTCCAATAACCTTTCTGCATTGTATCCTCTAAGAACAATTCCTTGAGGGAAAGCGTCGTAAGGAATCTCTGCTTGAGTATATCTCTCCATTAAAGGGGCGTCTACAATATAATCTACCTCGCCTCTTGAAAACTGAATAAGCTTCATCTGCTCTACAGTTTGTGATGGTAGCTCCTCTACTAAAGTAACATCTGCTTTGGGAATATCATCTTTACAAGAAAAAAGAAGAGTAGCAATCACAAATGTGATTGCTACAACTTTTATTATTCCTCTATATAAAGAGTTTTCTCCCATACTCTATTTTCTGGTTCTAACTGTAGTGTTGGCTCTCATTCCACCACAATTTACACTATAGGCAGCACCATCAATAAAGTTATACATAAATGCATCTTCTTGAGTTGGAAAGTACTGAGTGTAGCTATTTATATATCTATTTGCCTCGTCTGCTATAGTAGGGTCGGCACTTCTCGCTCTTACTAAATAGTCTACTGCTACCCAATATTTAGCTCTTGCTTCAATTTCGTTACCACTACATTTTACAGAACCCCAAACTAAACCAATTATCAAATTTGCACGGCCACTAACGGCTGCATCTTTACTCATTGCCTCTTTTGCAGTTTGTGCTGCTTTAGAGAGATCCTCTAGTTGTAGATAATAATTTGCAAGAGTAATTAACATATTTGCATCTTCTGGATCGCCAGAATCTTCACTAGCAATTGCCTCTTCCAACATCTTTATTGCTTTGTCTTGGTCTCCTTTAGCTGCATAAAGCAGATAAAGGTTTTTAATATAGACATAGTTTGTAGGATCTGAATCATAAAGAGTCTCTACAGTTCTTAAGAAAAGAGGGTCGGTTGTACACCCTGCATTACTAAGCAAGCTTACAATAGTATTTGCTAAATCTGTATCTTTTGGGTTTGCATCAAATCTAGGAGTAAATAGTCTTACAATATTTTCACAATTAGCAACACCACAGCTCACAAAAAGATTATCTAAATCTGTTTTTGCTTTTGTAGCATCTAAATTATTAGATGCAATTTGATGATCTAACATTGAAGAGTAAATACCGTAAGCCTCCATAACCTCCTCTGCAGAAAGTTCTTTTTTAGAGTATAAATCGCCTATTCTTTGCATTGCAATTACCAGTAAAGATGGGTCTGTATCATCTCCCGAAATCTCTATGGCTCTGTCTATTGCCTTTAGAATCTCTTTATCATTATCTCCCATATAATCTAACATATCGTACACCTTAAATGTTGCGGCAGAAGAGGCGTATTTTGGGAAATGTTCTATGCGTAAATCGTACATTAGCAACATAGAGTCTATTAGAGATTTTTTTAATTCAGCATTATCTTCATTGTTTCTAATAAGATACTTGAATATGCTTATCCCATGACGATAAATACTTTGCCTTATTCCTGGAGGACATTCACGAAAAGCTTCTCTCCACAAAGGAGCTGCCTCTTTATAGTTATTCTGTTTAAAATAGTCATTATAGAAGGCCACACTTCGGAGGCACTCTTCGCTGGCATTTGCCAAACTACCCTGTGAAAATGCAGGAATAGAAATAGTGGCTAGAATTACTGTAATTAATAAATTGCGTATCTGTTTCATAATTTTTAAATTATAATATATTCTTTCTTTTTTAGTCGTATCTATATTTTATAAACCATATATCTTGTAGTGAGAAGTTGAGATTAAACATAATATATCTCTCTCTCACAAGATTGTTTTTTAAAGAGCCTCTCTGCCCCATATCTACAGAGATTCCTACCCCATTATAGAGACGTAGTATTGGAAGAGTTGCTCCTAGGGTAATACCTATTGCATTTATCTGTTTATCTTCAATTTTCATATAGGTATTATTGTAGTAAAGCCCTCCTCTATATGTTATTCTCTTTGTGTAATATCTTATATCATATCTGTTGGGAATATACTCAAATCCTACCTTATATGAATTACTAACAGAAGGAGTAAAACTTATTCCTGGAGTTGGTGCAAATTGAGTATTGGTCCAATCTTGGCGGGTATAATCTACACCAATAAGCCATTTATCTCTTTTTCTTATTGAAAAGCCTACTCCCAGTTCAGAGGGAATCTCCATGGCTGTATTATCTCCTTTATCGAAATAGACAGTATCTTTTTGGCCTGTTGCGCTAGTTGTAAAAGCATATTTTGTAAGATCTCCAGAGAGTTTTGTTCCAAGAAGAAAAGTTGCTCCAGCAGTTACACTTAAATCGTTATCTAAAGCTTTAAAATATTGAATACCAAATTTTGTAGAGAGAGAACTAATTACATAGTCCATCCCAGAATTAATAACTCTATAGCTTGGGTCGGTATTAAAGTAAACATCGGAACGCCTATCTACTGTACCAAAGTAGAAAATACCCTCGGCACCTATAGAAAAATTCTCAAATAAGTTCATTGCTGCTCCAACAAATGCTTTATTAATGCCTCCTGTTCCATAACGCTGGTATAAAATATCATCTATTTCATAAATTATGTTAGGGTCTGTCTCATACTCTTCAAAACTATAACCTACAGAACTATATGGTACAACACCTAACGAAAATGCAGATTTTTTATAAAGCGGAAAACTCATTACAATGTGATGCATATTAAAAGTGTTATATGCCGATTTTGCTCCGCTGCTTTCTGTTATTATATTTTTTTGATTAACTCCAAAATCTAACAAAAAAGAGAGAGTATCTCTCTCTGTAAGAGATGCTGGATTAAGAATATTAATTAATCTATTTTCTCTTATGCCAATACCAATACCCCCCATTGCCTTATTATAAGCAGTCCCAGGTTTATTAATATCTCCCACTCCAAAAATGGAGTATGGAGTAAAGGTACTCAAAGCATCCTGATTCTGCCCACTAAGGTTCGATCCAGTCACCAGCAGCACTAAGGCTGCTACTATAATTTTTATTCTATTCTGGTTTCGCATAATTTTCTGCTACACGGGCCAAACCCATCAATACTAAATTGTAAACTACAAATATCGGACTTTTCAATTTTTCTGCAAAATAAATCGCATCGCCGCCTGTAAAAACGTAAATATAGTCTGAATATTCCTTTATATAACCTTCAACCTCAAAAATCAGACCCAAAATAACTCCAGACTCAATGGCCTCTTTTGTAGATGCTCCTATTTTTACAACTTTAGAAGGTTTTTCTACCATAGGAAGCATCTTAGTATATTGGTTAAGTGCCTTAAATCTACTGGTTAACCCCAATGAAATATTGCCTCCTAAAAATTCACCTTTCTCAGAAACAAAATCTACCGTAAGTGCAGTTCCAAAATCGAAAATAATAGAACTCTTACCTGGAAAAAGGTGAGCTGCCGCAACAGCACTTAATACTCTATCTACTCCCAAACTCTCTGGCGAGCCATATAAATTGTTAATTGGAAGTTCTGTTTTATGGTTAACTATTAGCAATTTACTGCATTCATTCTCTAAAGGTGAAAAGAAATCACTTTCAAATTTTCTTACAGAAGAGATAGCAATAACAGACACACTCCTTTTTTTTGCAAGTTGCAATATAAAATCTAGAACATCTGCACCATTGAAACGTACAGCATCCTCTAAACTAACACCTTGAGCAAAAGAAGCCTTTACAGATGAATTGCCTATATCTACTAACAGATTAACCACGGAGGGCAAAGATAAAAAAAATTATAACTTCATCTCTAAAAATATATTATATGCCTGCTCTACACTCTTAATATTTTGAACTGTTATATAGAGTTTCTCTTTCTGCTCTTTCAACTGGAATCTCTTCTGTTGCTGCTGTAAGTAATTGAGTATAGAGGCAAACTTTTTAGAACTATAATAAGTAGATAACTGATTACTAACAAACCAAGCTATAAGAATGCCATTTTTAATAAAAATCTTTTCGAAACCCAATTCAATTGCCAACCAACGTAAACGAACTATAAATGACAACTGCACAACCTCTGGTGGCATAGGGCCAAACCTATCTTCCATACTCTCAATAAACTGCTTTAACTCTATCTCATCTTTTAGAGTATCTAACTCTTTATAGAGCCTAATTTTTTCTGCCGTAATAGAGACATAACTATCTGGAATAAGAATTTCTAAGTCTGTATCTATTGAGCAATCAAATATATATTCTACTTTACGGCCTGCGCTCTGGTCTCTCTCATTAATACCTCTCTCCTCTTTAATCTCTGCAAAGGCCTCTCCCAATATCTTCTGATAGGTCTCAAATCCCATATCGGCCACAAATCCACTCTGTTCGGCACCCAATAAATTTCCTGCCCCTCTTATATCTAAGTCTTGCATAGAGATATTAAAACCGCTACCAAGATCTGAAAAAGTCTCAATTGCTCTTATTCTACGTCGCGCATCTTCTTTAAGCGAAATCATAGAGGGAACAACTAAATAACAAAAAGCCTTCATATTAGACCGCCCAACTCGGCCTCTTAACTGATGCAAATCACTTAATCCAAAATTTTGAGCTTGGTTAATTATTATAGTATTGGCATTAGGAATATCAATCCCATTCTCTACAATTGTAGTTGCTACCATTACATCGTAATCTCCCATCATAAAATCTAACACCGTCTTTTCTAACGCCTTAGGTTCCATTTGCCCATGACCAATACAAGTAGAAACATTGGGGCAGAGCCGCTGGATAATATTTTCTATAGAACTAATATCTTCTACGCGATTGTGAACAAAAAAGAGTTGCCCTCCCCTATTTACCTCATAATTAATAGCATCTTTTATAATCTCTTCATTAAAATCTATTACCTCTGTTTGAATAGGAAGTCTATTTGGAGGAGGTGTATTTATTATTGAGAGATCTCTTGCACCCAGCAAAGAGAATTGGAGGTTACGAGGTATAGGGGTTGCCGAGAGGGTTAGAGTATCTACATTCAATTTTAAACGCCTAAGTCTCTCTTTAGCAGCA
>JAQVZL010000068.1 GCA_028708215.1 Bacteroidales bacterium | reverse complement strand
CTTGAGGATGGACAGTAGGGTCGCCATAAACTTCACTTGTAGAGGCTTGTAATATCTTAGCATTTACCCTTTTTGCAAGCCCTAACATATTTATAGCTCCCATTACAGAAGTTTTAACGGTTTTTATAGCATTATACTGATAATGAATAGGAGATGCAGGGCATGCAAGATTGTAGATCTCATCTATCTCTGCATGGTATGGGTGAATTATATCGTGCCTAACAAGCTCAAAATGTGGGTTCCCAAAATGTTTTAGCACATTGTTTTTAGAGCCAGTAAAAAAATTATCTAGGCAAATAACATCGTGCCCATCTTCCAACAAACGTGTGCATAGGTGAGAACCTATAAATCCAGCTCCCCCCGTTACCAGAACTCTTTTCATTATTAATTATTTATTCATGTTAAAAAGTAAAGATAAAAAAATATATTTTAAATGTTTATCTTTGAATTATAGCAACTAAATTAACAATGTAAAAATAATATTATGACAGATCAAGAAATAGCAAACAAGGTTACTATGAAACCAATTGACCAAATTGCTAGGCAACTTGGGATAGATCCAGAAGATCTTGAATTATATGGTAAATATAAAGCTAAGCTCCCTCTTACCTACATAGATAGAAATAAATTTGGCAAACTAATATTAGTATCGGCCATCTCTCCAACTCCTGCTGGCGAGGGAAAAACAACAGTCTCTATTGGACTAACTCAAGCACTTAACCAAATTGGCAAAAAATCTGCTGTAGTACTTAGAGAGCCCTCCTTAGGACCAGTATTTGGAATAAAAGGCGGGGCAACCGGGGGTGGTTATTCTCAAGTAGTTCCAATGGAAGATATAAACCTTCACTTCACAGGAGATTTTGCAGCTATAGAGAAAGCCAACAACCTTCTCTCTGCTATTATAGCCAACAATATCCAAAGTAAAACTCGCTCGCTAAATATAGACCCACGCACTGTTACCTGGAAAAGAGTAATGGATATGAACGACAGATCTCTCCGTTCTATTGTAGTTGGGCTAGGTGGCACTAACCATGGCATTCCACAAGAGACAGGGTTCGATATAACTGCAGCATCTGAAATTATGGCTATTTTCTGTCTTGCAAAAGATATGGAAGATCTCAAAATTAGAATTGGCAATATTTTTATAGGATATACCTTTGATAAAAAACCCATTTACGCAAAAGACTTGAAGGTGCACGGAGCAATGGCTGCACTACTAAAAGATGCAATTAAACCAAATTTAGTACAAACAATTGAGGGAACACCAGCTATTATTCACGGAGGCCCTTTTGCCAACATTGCTCAAGGAACCAACTCTGTGCTAGCAACACAAACAGCTCTTTCACTCACAGACTACACAGTAACAGAGGCAGGTTTCGGGTTTGATTTAGGTGCCGAGAAGTTCCTAGACATAAAATGCCGCAGCGCAAACCTATCGCCAAACGCTGCTGTTTTAGTAGCCACAATAAGAGCTCTAAAATACCATGGAGGTCAATCACTTAAAGAGATTCAGACTCCTGGAGTTGAGTATCTAAAAAAGGGTATTGAAAACCTAGAAAAACACGTAGAAAATATAAAACAGTTTACTCTAGCTCCAGTAGTAGCTATAAACAGGTTTACCTCAGATACCCAAGAAGAGATAGACTTTGTTGTTGATTTTTGCAAAAGCAAAAATATACCAGTATCTGCCGTAGATGTATGGGGCAAAGGAGGAGCAGGAGCTCACGAACTTGCCAGACTAGTAGTAGAAGCAACTGAAAGCTGTTGCCCTCATTTCACCCCTCTCTACCCACTAACAGATAGCGTAGAGAAAAAAATAGAGACAATTGCCAAAAGAATTTATGGTGCCGAAGCTGTAGACTACACAGCAAAAGCACGTGCAGATCTTGCTAAGATTAAAAATTTAGGATTAGAAGACCTTGCAATCTGTATGGCCAAAACTCAAAAGTCGCTATCAGATAACCCCAAGCTACTTGGTAGGCCCAAAGACTTTGTAATAACCGTACGTGAAATAGAGATTGCCTCTGGAGCAGGATTCCTAGTCCCAATTACCGGAGCAATAATGCGCATGCCAGGGCTCCCAGAGACTCCATCTTCTGAAAGTATTGATATTGACAACAACGGAAATATTAGCGGGCTCTTTTAGATTATTTCTAATGTCTTGAATAGAGTTCCTTCTCTACCTGTTCTATAGAGACTTGAGAGTACTCCATTAACACTAAAAGATGGTATATAAGATCGCTTATTTCATATACCAATCTCTCTTTACTACCCTTTACCGCCTCAATTATAGTTTCTGAAGCCTCTTCGCCCACCTTCTTGCATATTTTTTCAATTCCATCGTTAAACAGAGAGGTGGTGTATGAGCCGTGTGGCATAGTGTTGTGTCTCTCCTTTATTACACCAGACAACTTTGGTATAAAACCCTCGCTATCTTCTCCTTTAAAACAGCTAACACTACCAGTATGGCAAACAGGGCCAGCTGGATTAACTCTAATAAGAAGAGTGTCACTATCGCAATCTGGCTCAATAGATACAACCGATAAAAAGTTGCCGCTAGTTTCGCCCTTAGTCCATAATTTTTGCCTAGATCGGCTAAAAAATGTAACCAACCCTGTATCTAAAGTTTTACTATAAGACTCTCTATTCATATACCCAAGCATTAGTACCTTGAGCGATTTATTATCTTGAATCACAGCCGGTATCAAGAGCTCTTCTGTTTTAAAAACAGTATCTATCAAATTTTGCATATCTTTTATTTATTCAAAAATCTATGAACAACTATAACTATTTCAATATTACTTTATAGCCATTATTCTAACTGTTTAATTAAATTCTTACTTCAATTTTGTTTGATATTAAATAGTTCTTTAAATCTCTTATGAGAATCTCTTTGTTGTGAAAAACAGAAGCAGCCAGTGCAGCACTAACATGTCCATTTTCAAATACCTCTTTAAAATGCTCCATAGTACCTGCACCACCAGAGGCAATTACTGGTATAGAGAGAATGGAATTTAATTTTGCCAAAGCATCTAGAGCAAACCCCTTTTTAGTACCATCGTGATTTATAGATGTAAATAGAATTTCTCCTGCCCCTCGCTCTTGAGCCTGAGAAGCCCACTCAAAGAGCTCGTAGCCGCTCTCTTTTGTCCCTCCTCTACTTTTAACTCTCCAAATGCCATCTTCTAACTTAGCATCTATAGCAACTACAACAAATTGAGAACCATATAAAGAAGCTATTTTCTCAATGATAGATGGGTTACTTAATGCCGAACTATTAATAGAGACTTTATCTGCTCCCGAATCTAACAAAATAGCAGCATCTTGCAGAGTAGATATTCCCCCACCCACAGTGAAAGGAATTTTCAGTTTGTCTGCTACCTGTTTCACAAGAGAGACAAATGTTTTACGCCCCTCTTGAGTGGCACTAATATCTAAATAGACCAACTCATCTGCTCCCTCATTTGAGTAGTATTGCCCCATCTCTACGGGGTTACCAATCTCTTTTAAATTGATAAAATTTATGCCCTTTACAGTTTTTCCTTGAAAAACATCTAGGCAAGGGATTATTCGTTTTGTAACCATTTTTGTAACTCCTCTATATTAATTTTGTTTTCATAAAATGCTTTTCCAACAACAACTCCGCTAGCTCCAGTACTGGCAAGAGAAAAAATATCTTTTTCGCTAGAAACTCCACCACTAGCAATAATTGTTAACGCTGGGAACCGAGCGCTTAAATCTTTATATAACTCATAAGCAGGGCCTAATAGCATTCCATCTTTGCTAATATCTGTACAGATAACTCTAGAGACACCCAATGAAGTATAAGTAGAGATAAACTCATATATATTATTATTAGACTGCTCTTTCCAACCTTTTATAGCAATTTTACCTTCTTTAATATCTAGACCTAAAATTATATTTTTAGCTCCATAATTATCAATTAAATCTCTCATAATTTCTAGATTGGTAACAGCTATACTCCCACATATAATTGAGTGAGCTCCACTATCGAATACTTGCTTGGCAATTGCTTGGGTTTTAACCCCACCTCCAAACTGTATTTCTAGTGAGGTGTTTGAAGCAATTTTTTTGAGCACAGCTAAATTTACTGGGCTCTCTTGTTTAGCCCCTTCTAAATCTACTATATGCAACTTCTTAAACCCCAATGATTCAAACCAAAGAGCAATTTCCAAAGGGTTTGTAGAGTACCTTTTAACCCTGTCATAATCTCCCATAGAGAGCCTAACACACTCTCCATTAATTATATCAATTGCAGGTATTACCTCAAACTTATTATTAAGTTCCATGTTTTTCATATTAATGATTGTTAACTTTCTATATAACTCCCTTACTGCTTGGCAATTCATACTCTCTTATCTCATTAGAAAGAGCAACTCTTACAGCTCTAGCAAAAGCTTTAAAAAGAGCCTCGGCAATATGGTGGTCGTTTTCTCCGTTGGCTTTTAGATGAAGAGTAAATTTACCAGCAGTAGCTAAAGAAGAGAAGAAGTGACTATACATCTGTGTTGGAAAGTCTCCTGTAAAAGCAGAAGCAAATTTCACATCCCACTCAAAGCCAAACCTACCTCCTAAATCTATTACAGCAGTTGCTTGAGATTCATCCATGGGCAACACAAAGCCATATCTATTATACCCCTTAAGCTGTCCATATAATTTATTTATTCCCTCTCCCAGAACCAAGGCAGTATCTTCAATTGTATGATGTGCATCTACTCTTAAATCGCCTGTTACATCTATATCTATATTAATCCCAGAATGAACAGAAAAGAGCTCTAACATATGATCTAAAAACCCTACTCCAGTATTAATATTTGTAATACCTCTACCAGTTTTAAAAATTTTAAGATTTACCGAGGTCTCTTTTGTGATTCGCGATAACTCTATATAGTTATTGTACCCCTCTACCTCCTCTCCTTTTAAAATAGAGAGTAATAGATTGTTTTCATCTTTTTTACCTATAGAAACTCTTATACACTCCTCACAGCCAGGTACTGTGCTTCTATCCCTCACCACAACACCTTTGCTTTTAAGAGCCTCTATCTTCTCTAATGGGTTGTCAATTTTAACTAGTAAAAAATTTGAATCACTCCTATATACCTTCTGAACGCACTCCAACTTAGAGAGCTCACAGCCCAACCTCTCCCTCTCTTGAATAATTACTTTAACTCGGCTTAAATTATCTTCTTTAAGAGACTTAGTTGCAAGCTCTTGACTTACCTTATTTAAATTATAGGGGTATTTAACCTTCTCCATAAAAGAGATAATTGTGGGGTTTGCATAGGCGAAACCAACTCTTATAGCAGCCATCCCTCTAGACTTTGACATTGTTCTAAGAACTACCAGATTGTTATACTTAAAGAGATAAGGAGTAAAACCACTATCTCCAGAAAAATCTATATAGGCCTCATCAACTACAACAATCCCATTAAAATTCTCTGCAACATTAATTATACTCTCTTTTGAAAGCAGATTACCTGTTGGGTTATTGGGCGAGCAGAGGAAAACTAACTTACTATTTTTATCAATTACTGCTAAAAGAGTCTCTACATCAAGCGAGTAGTTTGCATTAAGAGCACACTCCCTATACTCCACATTATTAATTGCTGCTGCAACTCTATACATCCCATAAGTTGGAGCTATAGATACAACGTTATCTACTCCAGGAACACAAAAAACCCTAAATAACAAGTCAATAGCCTCGTCACTTCCATTACCCACAAATACATTTTCTGCCGAAACCTCTTTAAAAACATTCTCTCCAGCACCGTGTAGGCTATTTTGGCCGTCTAAACCTTCTTTGCCTTTTGGCTTTAGGGCCGAGTTTATGCTTCTAGCAGCCTCTCTTTTAAGCTCGTAATTTACAGGTTTAGGGTACCGGTTATAACCAGTATTAAATGGGCTCTCATTTGCGTCCATAAATAGAGCGTTTTTTAACTTGCTCTCATTTCGTGCCGTAGAGTAAGGCACAAGCTTTCTAATATTATCTCTTACAAGGGATTCAATATTGATATTACTTTTATTCATATTCTTTTTTTTTGAGATGACTAAACGTAACTCGCTAATCATGTAGTGTTTAGCTTTTGAAAATGTATTTTATATAAAATCATCTCCATTAACCCTAACTAGAACAGCGTTTGCATGTGCATCTAATTTCTCTTCTATTGCCATTGTGGTTATAGTGCTTGAGAGGTTTAACAGCCCTTCTGAAGTAAGTTCCTGAAATGAGACCTTATGCATAAAGCTATCTAAAGTTATACCTCCTGTAGATTTGGCCCAACCTGCGGTGGGGAGAGTGTGATTTGTACCCGAAGCATAATCGCCTGCGCTCTCTGGAGAGTAGTTCCCAATAAAAACGCTTCCAGCATTTCTAATTTTAGAGGCAATCTCCCATGGGTTATTTGTAGCCACAATTAGGTGTTCTGGGGCATAAATGTTTGCGAAATTAACGATATCTGCAAAATCTTTAAAAACAATGATACTGCTATTTTCTAATGCTTTTTGGGCAATTGAGTTTCTTGGAAGCTTAGCTAACTGCTTTTCTAACTCAATAGATACCCGCTCAATAATTTCAACATTATTGGTAATTAAAAAAACCTGAGAGTCTGGCCCATGCTCTGCTTGTGAGAGCAGGTCTGCAGCTACAAAAGTAGGGTTACATTCACTTGTAGCAATAACCATTAATTCAGATGGCCCTGCCACCATATCTATTGCTACATTACTAGAAACTTGTTGCTTAGCAGCAGCAACATAGCTATTACCTGGGCCGAATATTTTATCTCTCTTATCTACTACCTCTGTTCCGTATGCCATAGCTGCAATAGCTTGGGCTCCACCAACTGTTACAATTTTACTAATTCCCACTCTTTTTGCTGCATAGGCAATTGTTGGGTCTAACCCGCCAGTAGGTAAGGGTGGTGTAAACATAATCACATCTTTACATTTGGCAATTAAAGCTGGAATCCCAAGCATTAAAACAGTAGAGAAGAGTGGTGCTGTACCTCCAGGTATGTAGAGTCCAACTTTCTCTATAGGGAAAGATTTTATCATACATTTCACCCCTGACATAGTCTCTACTTCTATATCTTGTGGGAATTGAGCTTTATGAAACTTCTCAATATTAGAATAAGCTATCTCAATTGCCTCTACTAATTGCGGGCTTACCTGTTTTGCACTTGAGTCAATAACAGATTGCTCTAATAAGAACGACTTTAAAGAGACATTATCTATCTCTTTTGTAAGCTCATAGAGTGCTTTATCTCCATCTTTTTTAACTCTCTCTAAAATTTGTGAAACTCTTCTCTCTACAACCATATTATCTTGAGATGCTCTTTTTACTATCTGGTCCCACGTTTCTGGTTTTGGCTCAATGTATCTTTTCATCTCCATTTAACAATTAAAAATTATCTAATGCTTTTTAGCTATAACTCTATTTACAAATGATTTCTAAGGTAAAACCTTATCTAAAGACAAGACTAATATCCCCTCGGCACCCATTGTTTTTAACTTTTCTAATTTAGGCCATAACCCTTTCTCTTCTACCACAACGTGCATAGAGCACCAACCCTCTTGGGCCAGCGGTAATATAGTAGGGCTTCTCATCCCAGGAATAATTATAGAAGCTTCATCTACTTTTGATTCAGGAAGGTTAATTAAAAGATATTTCATTCCCCGGCTTCTTTGTACTGCCTGGAATCTAGAGATGAGTTGATCCACTATCTCTCTATTTGTACTCTCTAAATTGGGGTTTGCAATAAGAACTGCTTGCGATTGAAACAGAGTCTCTACCTCCTTTAAACCGTTTACAACCAGAGTTCCTCCTGAGCTCACTATATCTAGTATTGCATCTGCCATACCAACAGAGGGCGTAACCTCTACAGAGCCCGCAATCTTTTGAATAGATGCATCTATTTTGTTCTCTTTAAAATAGGTCTCTAAAATATTAGGGTAAGATGTTGCAACCCTTTTCCCATTAAAATATGAGCAACCGCTGTACTCTTGAGATTTTGGTATTGCCAATGAAAGTCTACATTTACTAAAACCTAATTTTTGTAATACTTCTACTTTTGCCTCACTCTCTACTACCACGTTGTGACCTACTATACCAATGTGTGCAACTCCCATCGCTACTGCTTCTGGAATATCATCGTCTCTTAAATAGAGCACCTCCATTGGAAAATCTCCGCACTTGGTTAATAGCTTTCTTTTACTCACTTCTATTGAAAGGCCACTCTCTGCAAGTAAATCTAAGCTCTCTTCACTTAAACGGCCTTTGGCTTGAATTGCAATTCTAATCATATCTTTTTTTATTTCTATTTATCTCTTTGGTTTTGGGTAAAAAAAAGAGACCTACCATTTGGTAAGCCTCTCTCATGTTAAATATACTTGAATAAATTATCTCATATATACAAACAGACATTCTAGCCTACCGGTAAACCGTAGGTGATGATGATGTACTGAATGAATATTTGAATATAAACTCATCTTTCGTTTTCTTGTGAACACAAAGGTAATTTATTTTTAATGTAAAGAAGAAAAAAATGCATTAATTAATATAAACTATTTTTAAAGCAAATTAATATACATGAATACTCCCTTGAGCAGCAGTCAAGTAATTAACTCCAACCCAAGTAATCATTAAAAGTATAAAAGCTATAGGTAATAACCATAGCAACTTTTTTAGTTTGTAATTCATAATTCGCGAGTGAATATAAACAAGATAGGCTGCTCCAGTGATAAATGCCCAAGTCTCTTTGGGGTCCCAAGACCAAAAGTCTCCCCAAGCCTCTTTTGCCCAGAGTGCCCCCATGAGCATTCCCA
>JAQVZL010000067.1 GCA_028708215.1 Bacteroidales bacterium | reverse complement strand
GTTTACAATTAAAGAGGTGTTTATAGACTTAAGCGTTCCAAAGTCAAAATCATACTCAATACCCCATTTATCTATAGCTCCTCTATTATCTGGTCTTTTATAACCTTTAAATTGATCATAAGATGTGTAGCTAAGTTCTTCATAGTTGCCATCTTGGTTTTTTACCCACACAGTACCATTTTCATACTTTGGTGCAGCATTAGGGTCAGACACATTATCATAAAAGTTAACATTCTGAGGAACATAGTGGTAGTTGTCTGTATAGCCATCTCTAGACTTCTCATTAAAATAGGTAAATTTAGCTTGAATCCCTTTTACATTTACATCTAATCCAATCTCAAAGTTATTTGTTTTTATTGGATCTAAATTATAATCTAGCATGCCATCTATTATAGAAGTCTGAATTAGGGCAAGGCTCTCGCCAGTTTCGCTATTTCTGTAAGAAAATAGAGCATTGTCCATATAAATAGGGTCTGGATAGAGAATAGACATAGAAGGGAGCTTTTGCATAATCCCCCAACCACCTCTTAAAGAGAGCTCTCTTATAAGCCCTTTTCTTTTGGGCGCTATAATATTATATTTAGCATTAAACCTAGGGTCTATAGTTGGGTCGTAATCATACCCATCTACCATCATCTTTGTAAAACGAACCCCTGCAATTAATTCAATTGAACTCTTATTCTTTCCTACTGGTATCGTTACCTTCTCTTCTGCAAACGCACTAATGTCAGACATAAAAGGGATCTCACTATATTTTCTACTACGGAAATATTGTGGTACATCAGCTGCGTGATATAAACCATCTCCATTATTGCCTTTGGTATTAAATTCAACTCCTAACAAAGATTTGAAAAGAGAGCCTCCAACAGACTTATTGAGCTTGCCACTCACTTTAGCATTAAAATAGATAGGAACTTCATTAATCCTTTGATCATTAATATCTGAAGTAGAGGTAAATCTTCCCAAGGCAATCCCCTCTTGCTTAGTGTTAGTTGTAGGGAGAGGAAGCTGGTTGCTAACAACATAAAGTCTAGAGTTTTTCTCTGCATAAGAACCAGATACATTATAATCTAATGTTGTTATCCAAGGTTTGTTAAGTTGCCAAGTACCATATAGAGAGATATTTAAATTATTATCTTTGTACTCTTTAAAATCTAAATTAGAGACATCTGGGTCGCTTGTTTTAGAATTTCCAGTATGGTAGCCACTTACTCTTGCATTAAACCTCAATGGCTTTCCAGAAAGATCAAAGGTATTTGAATAGGCAACTCCTAAAGTAACACGCTCAAACTCCTCTACTGGCGATCTCCAATCTTTAAAAGATTTTGCATAATCGGCATTAACATTAAGGTTACCCTTATTTGCACCGAGTGAAAATCCTTTACCAAAAGAGACTGCTTTAGTACGAGGGTCGGCCTTTACTCTTACCTCATAAGGGGTATAACCCACTTTTGTTTTAACAATAATAGCTCCCGAAGTTACATCGCCATACTCGGCAGAGAGAACACCTTTGAGTACCTCCACAGATTCAATATTATCTGTAGAGATAGTTCTAAAGTCTAATAGGTCTGGCTGCGGAATAGGTTCGTTAGGGTCTGTTGTTATAGCAATATTTGCATCTCCAGAGAGTTTAGCCCCATTTATTAAGACTCCCACTCCCCTAGCATTGCTAGGGTTTGAACTAATAGATCTAATAGCAATTCTATTTTCTTCTACCAGCGATGGGTTTTGAATAATAGAGCCAGGCATTAGTTGCATAATATCTGCTAAACTTGTAGCTTGAACGTGCTCAATGGCCTGCTTATCTACTCTAGAAGAGGAGTTCATGCTACCTCCTGCCTTTGCAGTTACCACCACATCGTCTAAAGTAAGGTTCTCTACTTTCATCTGTGCCTTAAAACCCGAAACATTTTTCTGAAGAGTTATAGGCATTTCAAACTTCTGATAACCAAGGGACTTCACCTCCAATGTATAAGCTCCTGGAATAATTCCGCTGATTTTAAAGAGCCCTTTATCGTCTGAGAAACCCCAGATATTTAGCTCCTTAATTAATACTTGTGCATAAGGAATTGGCTCTTGAGAAACCAGCTCTGTGACCTTTCCATCTAGTGTCACCCTCTCTTGTGCACCTGCAAAAGAGATTTTTGGTATTATCCATACGAATAATAACATTAATACCAATAATTTTTTCACAATTAGGTTAGTTAAGATTAATTAATAAATGTTATTTCTTAAAAACATATTTCAATAATAATAGCTCTGCTCACAAAAAACAAGCAATTTCTATCATTAATTCAACATGCGAAGTTATAAAAAATCTTTTGTTAACGCCATTTATTGAAAATAAAAAAACATTCCAAAGTCTTATCAATATTGATAAAATTTAGAATTAGAGCTCTATCTTACTAACAATAAGTACATAATTGTTACAAAAAATAGTTTTTTCGCATAATAAAGTATAAATCTATATTAAAAAAGTGTTAAACTAGATCTCTTTTATAATGCTTTTAATATTTTTTGACTAGTTTTGCGTAGGATTTCAACACGACTAATGTCAAACCATGAGTCTCAAAACAGTTAAAAAAAGTAGTATTAAACAAATCAATATTTAATTTAAAACAAAAAAATGAAGAACCTTAAGAAAAATTGGTTCCGCCATTTAATACAGTGGGGAACAGTCATTGCAATAATCATTGTTATGACAAAACTTTTCGGCAATGAAAGTGCAGATTGTGAAGCATACTGTCCTTTTGGTGGTCTGCAAACCTTAGCGACCTACCTTGTTGCTGGCTCTTTAGCTTGTAGTATGACAGCAACCCAAATTATGATGGGTGTTGTACTTGCTATTGGAGTAATTTTATTCAGCAAACTATTCTGTGGATATCTTTGTCCTTTAGGATGGGCTACTGAGCAGTTTAGCAAATTGCGCAAAAAACTTAAAGTAAAAGAAATTGTAATAAAAAGTGGCACTATAGCAGACAGAGCCTTACGCTCATTTAAATACATTCTTCTGTTTTGGATTTTTTACATGACGGTAAACGACTCTGAGCTTTTCTGTAAAAACTTTGACCCCTATTATGCCACCGCAACTGGTTTTATGGGAGAGATCACTCTATGGATGACAATAATATCTATAGCAATATTTATCCTAGGAAACTTCTTTGTTAAGATGTTTTGGTGTAAATATCTTTGCCCACTTGGAGCACTTAGTAACATCTTTAAATTTGCAATAACTTTTGTAGCTCTAGTGGCTGCATATGCACTATTTGACTTTGCTGGACTAGCTCTTTCATGGGTATATCTTCTTGCTGGAGCTGCTATCTTAGGATGGCTTTGGGAGATTATTTACCTTGAATCAAAGGTGTTCCCTCTTCTTAAAGTTGTAAGAGATACTGAAAAATGTACAGATTGTGGTGTTTGTGCTAAGAAATGCCCTTACACTATTAATGTAGACAAAGTAAAATCTGTAAAACATATAGATTGTAATCTTTGCGGCGAATGTATTGCAAGCTGTAACTTTGATGCCCTCACTTTTGGAGGTAAAAAAAGTTTCCGTTGGTTACCTGCAATACTTACAATAGCACTATTCTTTGTAGCACTTTTCTTAGGAACAAAAGTAGAACTTCCTACAATTGATGAAAGATGGGGAGATGAAGCTAAACATGAGCAACTTGAAAAGGTTAAGATTGAAGGATTACGCTCAATAACCTGCTTTGGTAGTTCTAAAACATTCCAATCTAAACTTCAGCAAATACCTGGTGTTTATGGCGTTGCTACTTTTGTAAAAGGCTCATATGCAACTATTTATTATGCACCTAAAGAGATCTCAGAAGAGAAAATTAGAGAAGAGATTTATGTTCCAAGTAAATTTAAAATAAATACTCCCCCTGTAGAAGAAGAGCTAATTAAAGTAGTCACAATGTACACAGATGGAATGTTTGATAAAATGGACCCTAACTATGTAGGTATGCAAATAAGAAATACCGGTAAAGCATACTACGGTTTGGAGACAGAATATAGCTGTCCACTAATTGTACGAGTATACATGGCTGTAGATGAGCCAATAGACGAGAAGTTCCTAAAAACCATGGTAGAGATGAAAGAGCTTGAGATGCCTGTTCATGGTGGCGGTGTTAGAACTGTTAAGGTTGGATATCATTTTGAAGGTATGTCTGATGTGGTAGATACAATTACCAGAAGAGAGTTTCTTATTCGTCAATTTAACAACTTTAGCGTAGAGTTTGGCTCGCAAAAAGAGTGGAAGGGCAAAAATGAAGCTATCTACGAAATTGTATATCCGAGTCTAGATAAACCAATTATTTCTAGGAATCTTCCTTACCTCTCTAACCACCTTTCACAGCAAGAGGGTATGCTCAAAATTGAAACATTAGTAAACGAGAACAACGAATATTGTTTCCAGATTACCTACTCCAAAGATGCTACAAACGAAGATAAACTTTGGGAGCTTATAACCATGCCTAAATGGGGCATTAAAGGACGTGACGGAAACGTTACAGAGGTAGATGCTAAAATAAAATTTACAGAAAAAGGTAGAACTCTGTAAATTAAATTAAATCCAGTACAGAGAACCCGCATTTTATGTGGGTTCTCTTATTAAAAAACTAGAATACTTATCATGAAACACATTACACGAATTATCACACTATTAGTTATGCTTTCAATTTTTAGCCCTGTAAAAGCAGACGAAGGCATGTGGCTAATAAACCTGTTAGATAAAAATCTAGCAGTAAAAATGAAAAAAGCAGGGCTTAAAATTGACCCAAAAATTATTTATGACCAAAACAACACCTCATTAAGTGATGCAATAGTTGCCTTGGATTTTGGATGTACCGGCAGTATGATCTCAGAAGAGGGGCTCTTAATAACCAACCATCACTGTGCATATGGAGATATTCACTCACAGAGCACTCCAGAGAAAAATTATCTTGAAGATGGGTTTTGGGCTATGAACAGAGATCAAGAGATACCAATTAAAGGTAAATCTGTCTTCTTTTTAAGAAAAGTAATTGATGGCACCAATGAAGTTAGAGAGGTTCAAGATTCATTAGAAAGCCTTGGACAACGTGCTGGATTCCGCAAAGTATCTTACATTATAGAGAAAAAGCACAGCAAAGAGAGTGGAATGGAGGTTATGGCAATGTCTATGTGGAAAGGAACAAAATACTACATATTCTATTACGAAGTTTATACAGACATACGTCTTGTTGGAGCTCCTCCTGTCTCAATTGCAGCATACGGAGGCGACACAGACAACTGGGAGTGGCCACAACACAAAGGAGATTTTGCACTCTACCGTGTATACGGGAATAAAGATGGAAAACCTGCTAAATACTCTGCAAACAATACTCCTATTACTCCTAAAAAAGTGCTAAACATCTCTACTAAAGGAGTAAAAGAGGGTGATTTCACCATGATTATGGGCTTCCCTGGAAGAACAAACAGATATAGATCTTCATTTGGTGTAAACGAAATTGAAAAAGTTACCAACCCAGTATCGGTTAAAGTGCGTGGTGGAAAACTAAGAATTATGAACAGTTTTATGGAACAAGATCCTAAAACTCGTTTAATATACGCCGATCATTATTTTGGAATAAGCAATGTTCAAGAGCTGCAAGCAGGAGAGGTATTAAACTTTAGACGCTTTGGTGTTGCAAATATTAAAGCTCAAGAAGAGAAAGAGCTACAACAATGGATAGAGAGTAACCCCGAAAGAAAAGCAAAATATAGTAATCTAATAAAAGATTTAAGAGATACTTATAATGCTATAGCAGATATAACAACTCAGAAGAAATACTACCAAGAAACAATGGTTGCAGGCCAAGGCTTTATATTTATTGCAAATCGTGTTAACTCTTTAAAAACAGCCAGCGACAGAGACAATATAGATACACTTATACCAGGCTCAAGATTACATAGATCTTTTATAAGGCAAGTAGAGAAAGGCTATAGTAACTTGGTTATGGAGGTTGAAAAAGAGCTAATGAGATACCAAGTAAGAGAGTTTTTAGCAAATGTAAAGAGTGAGTTTTGGGGAGAGTATATTACTTGGCTCAACACTGAATTCAAAGGAGATGCAAATAAAATTACAGATTACATTTTTAATAATTCAATCTTACTTAACCCAGATAAATTCAGAGAAGTTACTTCAAAGCCTCAACCAATTTCTTTCTACATTCAAGACCCGGTTCACCAACTTGCTAGCTCTACTAAAATAACAGACTTCAGAGAAGAAGAGAACAAAGCAATACGGGGTAAGAACACATATACTATGGAAAACCTATACACCAAACTTCTATATCAAATGAGAGAAGAGAAAGGAGAGATTCAATACCCAGATGCCAACTCTACAATGAGACTTACATACGGAACAGTTGGGCCAATTAATCCTTCAGATGGTGTTTACTACAGTGCTCATAGTACAGCTCAAGGCTTCTTAGATAAATACAACCCAAATAGCTACGAATTTAATATTAAACCAGAAGTACTATCACTAATAAAATCAAAAGATTGGGGTAGATGGGGTACTAAAGGAACCATGTATGTAAATTTCCTTTCTAACAACGATATAACAGGAGGGAACTCAGGTAGCCCAGTACTAAATGCCCATGGGAATTTAATTGGCTTAGCTTTCGATGGCAATAAAGAGTCTTTAGCTGGAGATGCCTATTTCCATCCAGAAATGAACAAATGTGTAAACGTAGATATTCGCTACGTACTCTGGATAATAGAGAAGTATGCTAAAGCCACCCACCTGCTAGACGAAATGAACTTAACTACTAAATAGATATATGAGACACTCAATAATTAAACACACCTTGCTATTTATAATGCTATTTAGCTTAACAGCAGGGGTCAGTCAAAGTTTCAACGTAACCCAACCACTACCTATAGATAACAATTTCAAAATAGGTAAACTAGATAATGGGCTCACATATTATATAAGAAAAGCACAGAACCCAGAGGGACATGCCGAATTTTTTATAGTACATAATGTTGGATCTCTTCAAGAGATGGAGAGCCAGAGAGGCCTTGCCCACTTTTTAGAGCATATGGCATTTAATGGAACAAAAAACTTCCCAGATAAAAGCTTACTAGAGTACTTTGGAAGCATTGGAGTAAGATTTGGTTATAATATTAATGCATATACCTCTATGGACAGAACGGTATATAATATATCTTCCGTTCCAGTTAAACTTAGAAGTACAATAATAGATACCGCACTACTTGCACTTCACGATTGGTCTCACTATATCTCTTGCGAGCAAGAAGAGATAGAAAAAGAGCGTGGTGTAGTTCGTGAAGAGTGGCGCCGAGGAGACGAAGGACGTACTCGTATGATGAAAGCAATAAACAGAGTTATCCAAACAGGCTCCCGTTTTGCCGAAAGAGATGTTATAGGGCTAATGGATGTTGTAGATAACTTTTCAAGAGAGACACTAATTGACTACTACCAAAAGTGGTACAGACCAGATTTACAATCTGTAATTGTTGTTGGAGATATAGATATAGAAGATATAGAGCAAAGAATTAAAAAGAGATTCTCATCTATACCTAAAACTGAAAATGGTGCTATTAGAGAAATCTACTCAATTCCAGAAAACATTGAACCAATAATAGGGTTAAATTCAGATCCAGAATCTAAAGCTGTATCGGTAAGGTTAGTTGTTAAAATTCCACACAGAACGGTTCAAGAGAGACAAACTCATTTAGCTGCATACGACGAAATTACTGGAAACTTGCTACTAGATATGTTCAAAGAGAGAGTTCAGATTGCTGCAAAAGAGCCAGATGCTGGATTTAAAGTAGTTGTGCCAGTATTTGGAAGTGTAGTTTATGATTGCTCTACATTTACTGCAACAGCTCTACCTAAAGACGACAAAAACACACTTAGTGCTTTTGAAGGATTACTAACAGAAGTAGAGAGAATTAAGCAGCATGGGTTTGACATAGAAGAGTTAGAAACTGCTAGAGTTCGCATTCTAAGAAATATTGAAAAAGAGTATAAACGAAACAAAGATCCTAAAAATGAAGTTTTTGTTTCGGCTGCCGTTGAACACTTTACCAGACAAAGCCCCCTATTAGATATAGATGCAAACTATAAACTATCTAAGGAGTTACTAGAGAAAATCACACTTGAAGATGTTAATAAGAGTATAGACAGATTCTTAAGTGACAAAAACAGAGTTATTATTTTCTCTGTACCAGAGAGTGACAAAGAGTATCTCCCTACAGAAGAAGAGGTTTTATCTTCAATAGACAAAATTAAATCTACTAACCTAGAAGATTTTACACCTGTTTCAGACAAAGAGATGAAAAAGCTAGTGATTGAAACTCCAGGTAAAATTATTGCATCTAAAAAGGTCACTTCTAAAGAATATAACATTGAGTATGAAAAACAGCTAGATTCAACAACTCAATGGACTTTAGAAAACGGAGCAAAAGTTATCTGGAAAGAAGAGCAAAGTTCAGATAAAACTATAAAACTAAATGCTTTCCGTGAAGGTGGATACTCACTCCCTATAGACCCTCTGGACTTACAAGTTTTACAGACCTTTTTATTAAATTATTCTGTAAATGGGCTTAACAGAAATGACCTATTAAAATGGAATATTAAAACCAGAACATCTGTTAAAGCAAAATTAGAGTATAGATATAACCATTTCTCTGGCTCATTCATTGAGAAAGAGAGTGAAAACTTTTTCTCTTTACTTCATTACTTTTTTACAGATGTTACAGCTCAGAAGAAAGATGTAAAAAATCTTAAAACTCGTCTTCTTAAAAACATTGAAAACCCTGCTAGTGAAAACAATAAATTCAGAGACTCTGTAAAAGCTCTAAAGTATAGCCAGAGCCCAATGCTATCTGATTATAGCAAAGCTTATATAGAGAACATTACAGCGGAGAAACTAGAAGAGCTTTACAATAAATCTTTCACAGACCCTGCTGGATATACATTTATCTTCACAGGTCCAATGAGCGCCCAAGATGGCAAAGCTTATGTAGAGAAGTACATAGCTTCATTAAAAAGTGAGGGGTATTCTCCTAAGAAATTAGTTTATAAAGAGCCTGTCTACTCTAAAGGTGAAGTTAGCTTAAGGTATT
>JAQVZL010000011.1 GCA_028708215.1 Bacteroidales bacterium | reverse complement strand
AAAGGCCTCTGCTCTACCAAGCACAATACAGTTAACAACAATCAAAGGAATAAAAATACCAAGTGTCTCGTACAAACCTGGAGTATATGCTTGCATTAAAAGTTGTAACACTGTTACAAATGCAGCAATTACAACAATATATGCAGGGATTCTCACCTTATTTGGGATAACGCCAGATATTGAAGAGATTGCCATATTAGAGAGAATAAGCACAAACATAGTAGCCACACCCATTCCTAATCCATTTATTGCAGAAGTAGTTGTTCCTAAAGTAGGACACATTCCTAAAAAAAGAACAAAAACAGGATTCTCCTTAATTATACCTCTAGATATTAGTTTTAATTTACTCATTGTTCACCTCCAACTCTTTGTTTTGAACATCACATTTTTGAAAGACCTCCCAAGCTGTTGTCACTGCTTGGCAGTAAGCTCTTGAAGTAATAGTAGAAGCAGTTATAGCATCTACATCGCCTCCATCTTTTTTAACTAAAAGCTTAAATGTTTCTGGAGATTGACCTTGAAACTGTATGCCAAAATCACTCTTAGATGGGGTTATTTTATCTCCTAATCCAGGAGTTTCTGAATGTGATAGAACAGAAATACCTTTTATTTTACCATCAATATTAAACCCAACCATAAGTAATATTCTTCCTCCAAAACCAGACGAATAGGTCTCAACAGCATACCCAACTATAGCATCTCCCATTTTGGCAGGATAGACCTTATACTCTTTACCCGAGTTTTCAACAGTAAATTGCTGGACAGATGGATCGTTATCGAACTCTGGAGAGACACTTGCAATAGCACTGTTGATTTTAGCTTTCATTGCCTCCTCTATAGGCCCTTTAGTTATACCATAAGTAACTCCCAATAAAGCCGAAGCAACAAAAGTAATAGCTGCTAGAGTTAATAACATGTTTTTTAATGTAGAATCCTTAGCCATTCTTCACCTCCTTCCCAAATTTAGCTGGTTTAAAATATTTATTTAATAGAGGCACAGTTGCATTCATTATTAGTATTGCAAAAGAGATTCCCTCTGGATATGCGCCAAAGTTTCTTATAAGAACAGTTATTACACCTATTCCTATACCATATATTATCATCCCTCGGCTACTCATTGGAGATGTTACATAATCTGTTGCCATAAAGATAGCTCCTAAAAGAATACCTCCAGTAAGCAAATTGAATAGCGGGTCTGGGTAATGAGATGGATCTAAAACCCAAAAGATACCAGAGAAAACAACTACTGTTGCAATAATTGTAACTGGTATATGTGGCCTTATAACCTTTCTTATTAAAAGATAGGCTAGCCCTAATAGAAGTGCTAGAATTGAGACCTCTCCAACAGACCCACCAATTTTGCTAAATAGCATCTCTAAGTATGAGAAGTTATTCTCTGCAAAAATTTGATCCATAGTTAGACCATTAGAAAGCCCCTCTTTAACAATAGCTAAAGGGGTTGCTCCAGTAGTAGCATCGGCCCCAGCTCTAAACCAAGAAGAGGGGATACTCCAGTCTGTCATAATCACTGGAAAAGAGACTAAAAGGAAAACCCTCCCTACTAAAGCGGGGTTAAATACATTCTGCCCAAGCCCTCCAAAGCTCATTTTAGCCACTCCAATTGCTACTATAGAACCTATAAGCATAATCCACCAGGGTGAACTTGGCGGGAGATTAAGTGCTAAAAGCAATCCTGTAAGAGCTGCCGAATAGTCATTTACACAAACCTTAGACTTGGTTATATATTTTTGAATTACATATTCTACAAGAACACAAGTAATTACACCTACAAATGCCAACTTTATGGCAGAAAACCCAAAGAAATAGATAGATACTAACAGAGAGGGAGATAAGGCAATAATTACATCTCTCATAAGCCCTCGAGTACTCTCTTTCCCGTGTAAATGTGGTGCAGGTGATACTAATAATTTTTTCATATTCAGATAACTATTACTTTTTTGGTCTACTTCTGATTATCTTAATAACCTGAGCTTTAGAAAACCTTATAGTGTCTACTAATGGAATATTAGCAGGGCAACTATACATACAACAGCCACACTCAATACAGTCGTGTACCATGTTTTCTTCTAACTCTTCTAAACGCCCAGCACGTGAAAGCCTATTCAATAAATATGGCTCAAGCCCCATAGGACATGCATCTACACACTTTGCGCAACGAATACAGCTACCCTCCTCTCCACGTTTTGTCTCTTCTTGGGTTAATAAAAGAAAAGCCGATGTGCTTTTCACAGAAGCAGCATCCATTCTAGAGACCGCTTTACCCATCATAGGGCCACCACTTATTAACTTAACGGCATCTTTAGGGAAACCACCTATAGCAAACATTACTCTCTCTAAATTGGTGCCCACCCTTAAGCGGAAGTTTCTCTGCTCACTCATACACTCTCCTGTAACGGTAACAATACCTTCAAAAAGAGGTTTGTTCTTTTGAACAGCTTCATAAACAGCAAGAGCAGTTCCAACATTTTGAACAACAACTCCAGTATCTATAGGGAGACCCATAGAAGGAACTCGTCTTTTAAGTATAGCATCTATAAGCTGTTTTTCTCCACCTTGAGGATATCTCTTTTTAAGGGAGACAATCTTTATTTCTGGATAGGAGGCCGAGGCCAACCTACTCATAATTTTAATAGCCTCTGGCTTATTCTCTTCTATACCAAAAAAAGAAGCTTCAACACCAAGAGCCTTCATCATAATTTTAACTCCTATCAAAATCTGCTCTGGCTCTTCTAACATTATTCTATAATCAGAAGTTAAATATGGTTCACACTCAGAGCCATTTACAAGCAAATATTCAGCCTTTTTATTTGGTGGTGGAGTAAGTTTTATATGAGTTGGGAAAGCTGCTCCGCCAAGACCTACAACCCCATGCTGCGCAATTCTCTCTATTATCTCTTTTGGAGAGAGTTTTATTTCACGAACTATCTGGGCTGTTCTATCTATAGACTCCTCCCACTCATCTCCCTCTACTTTTATAACTATATGTTTTACCAAATGTCCAAAAATATCTGGAAGCATCTCTATAGATGTAACGGTTCCCGAAACCGACGAATGAATATTGGCAGAGATAAAACCTGTAGACTTAGCAACTAATTGCCCTGTCTTTACTTTATCTCCCTTGGCAACAACCGGCTCTGCAGGAGCACCTAGGTGCTGAGAAACCGAAATATATGCCATATCCATAATGGGAAAATCTTCTATAGCCGCATTTATAGATATCTTATGATCATGAGGGTGTATACCACCAATAGAAAATGTTTTGCTCATATTATAATGTGATATTACTGTTCATTTTTTTCACTTTCTGTTTTCCTTGGAACCCTAACAGGGAAGTTCACCTCCCAAATAGCATGAGTAGGGCACTCTGTAACGCACTTACGGCACAACTTACATTTATTATAATCTATATAAGCAAGATTGTCTGTAATTGTGATTGCATCGAAAGGACAGGCTTTTACGCATTTATAACATCCAATACAAGCAACATCACAAGCCTTCTTAGCTACTCCACCCTTATCTTTATTAACACAAGAGACAAAAATACGTCTATTTTTTGGCCCCATGTTCCTCAACTCAATTATAGATTTTGGACATGCCTTAACACACGCACCACAAGCTGTACACTTATCTTCATCTACCTCTGGCAGCCCTGTTCTAGGGTCCATCTTTATAGCATCAAAATTACAGACTGTAACACAATCGCCCTGGCCTAAACACCCATATTTACAACCAGTATCTCCAGCATATAAACTAGCCATTACTGCGCAAGAGCTATACCCATCGTAATGGTTTACTTTTTCTCTTACATCGCAATTGCCATTACACCTAATAACTGCAACTTGCTTAGCTTTCTCTGCAACGGTCATCCCTAAACAGCCAGCAACACTCTTCATAGTATCGTTCCCACCTACAGGACAGAAAAGAGTATCTAAATCTTCTGCTTTTACACATGCTTCAGCAAAAGCTCTACAACCGGCAAACCCACAACCACCACAGTTAGCTCCAGGAAGTACCTCCTCTACATTGTCTATACGAGGGTCTTCTTGCACTTTGAATTTTTGTGCTACTAAATAAAGAATCCAGGCCAATATTAGACCCAGAAGAGTTAGACTTAAAATTGTAAAAATTATTGTACTTATCATTATTTGTTAAAGTTTCTCAACAACAAAAATAAATTCTCTCTTGAATCTATCTCTTAATAACCAAATTATAAGATAGTAAAGAGAAATAGACCCAATTATAGAAAGACCTATAATTGGCTCCGATACCCCAAAGGCATGCAAAGATAGTAATAAAACCATTAAAATGATAAGAGGAATTAGATAAGAAAGCCACAAAGCTTTATACCCTAAGGTCTTTTTTAGTTTAACATTTACAATCTCTCCCACTTCAAAAAAATCTGTTCCACTATTTTCTACCTCTACAATTTTGGCTTTTACATCTCCCATGCTACAAAACCCCTGTGCGTGACAAGAACTACAAGCCGATTTATTAAGAATTTCAACCGAAATAAAATGGGCATTAGCCTCTATTACTTTTCCTTGATGGTCTATATAATCTACTTCTTTCATTTTATTTAATCTTACTTTTTAATGGAAACTTAAGATTCTCAAAACTATAGAGCCTCCCTGTTACACTACCCACCTTAATAGGTGTTTCAAAATAGAGAGGCACTTTGTTCTCATCGTCTGTTACCCATAAAACTATTTCGTCTTTGCCAGAGAAAACCTCTCCAGCAACAACCTTTGCAGCAAATTTAAGAGTATTAAATGTACCTAAGCCATATATCTTCTTAACCTCTCTCCCCTCATATCTGTAGTAAACATTAAAGATTTCGTTATCTATTGCAAACGAGAGTGGTTGGTTAACCCCCACGGGCGTCTCAGAAAAATCTAGATTCCTAGCAAAATAAAAGAGAGAAACAAGGTCAAACGTACACTCTCTCCCTTGTAAAAGAGTATCTATAACAGGGTCACTTTTTCTCTGAACATTAGCTTGAATTGAATAATCTTTATTAAAGAAAAAAGTATTTTTCATTGTATATTTTCCTTCTAAAATATCTCTATGAAAATAGTATGGCCTACCGTTATAAGTATTGAATTTAGACTCGAAAAGGTCTCTTACTTTAAATAAGAGATCGTAAAACCTATAGGTTTTCCCTCTAACTACCGCATGGTAATAATCTCCAAACTTAGAGTCATTATGCCTAGTCACTTGTGTTGTTGCCTCCCCTACATCTGATTTTATCATCCCCCAAATATAGCGTATTTTATAAGCTAGAATCTCTCCATCTCTATATGACCTAGCCTCTTCAGACACCTCTTTTATGGGCATGCATGGTTGGGCCTTGTCTGTCTCTTTTTGAGCGCTCACACAATTGTAAAAGAGAGAAAAGAGTAGAGTAAAATAGAGTAATCTCATATACTAAAAATCAGACTCAAATTCTGCATTGGAGCGAAACTCTTCTCTATTCATTTTAGATGGATAGGTTTCAATTGCCCCTCCTCCAAACTCATCTAACGCAATATCTATATCATTGGTGTCTACAAATCTAACCTCAGAACTTCTAAAGCGCAACTGCACATCACATACAGCTCCATTTCTATGCTTTGCAATAATAATATCTGTCATACCTGTTAGTGCTGGATTGTCGTCTCCGGTACCATAATAATCTTGTCTATGTATAAAGAGTACCAGATCTGCATCTTGCTCAATAGCACCAGATTCTCTAAGGTCACTAAGTTGAGGCCTTTTTGAACCACCTCTAGTCTCAACTGCTCTGCTCAATTGAGATAGAGCTATTATGGGTATATTTAGCTCTTTAGCAATCGCTTTTAGTGAACGAGATATTGCAGAGACCTCTTGCTCTCTCATTCCTCTTAACTCTGGAGGCCCGGTCATTAATTGCAAATAGTCTATAACAATCATTTTTACCCCATGAATAGAGACTAATTTTCTTGCTTTTGAACGTAATTCATTAATTGAAAGAGAGGGAGTGTCATCTATATAGAGTGGAGCTTTTACCAAATCTTTAAGTCTAGTGTGAAGCTGCTCCCACTCATAATCTTTTAACTTAGAACCACCTTTAATTTTCTTTGCATCTAACCCCGTTTCGCTAATCATTAGACGTTTCACAAGTTGCACACTAGACATCTCTAATGAGAAAAATGCAACTGGAATATTTCTAGTAACTGCCATATTACGAGCCATTGTAAGAACAAATGCAGTTTTACCCATTGAGGGGCGTGCTGCAATAATTGCAAGATCTGAAGGTTGCCACCCTAATGTAACATTATCTATAGCTCTGTAACAAGATGGAAGGCCACTAAGCCCATCTTCTCTAAGCTGATTAGTTTCTAAATCATTAATAGCCTCGTTAATTACATACTGAATAACCTGCGAATCTTTACGCATATTTCTGTCTGCCAGAGTAAAAATCTTCTGCTGCGTAGTATCTAATAGTTCATCTACAGATACAGCATCGTCAAACGCCTCTTTTTGCACTCCGTAAGAGATTGTAATTAACTCTCTTTGAATAAATTTTTGCAACAGAAGCTTAGCATGATAGTCTATATGAGCAGCAGCTCCTATCTTCATGCTTAACTGACTTAAAAATGAGACTCCTCCTATTGCTTCTAAATCGCCAGTAGACTTTAACTCTTCCGAAACAGTAAAAAGGTCTACTGGTGCATGCTTAGAAGCTAAAGTAGAAATTGCAGAGAATATCTTTCTGTTAGACTCTTTATAGAAACATTCAGGGCTAATAATGTCTAACACATCTGTTACAGCAGATGGCTCTAACATAAGTGCTCCTAAAACTGCCTCTTCTATATCAATAGCCTGAGGTGGCTTTTTCCCCATTTCCAACCCAAGTGATTCAAAGTTTGTTTCGTTTTTAGCTTTTCTTCCTGTACTCTTTGCCATATCAACACCATTTCTTAGCTCCTAGAACTTCTACAAATATAGTACTCTTTTTATAAATATTATAACTCAAATTGTGCTTTAATAAAAACCCCTCTACCCTTTGAAATTACAATCCAAAAGTAGAGGGGTATATGAACTATGTTATTCGTTTATTCTGGCTTAGTTTCAAAGTCTGTGTTTACTAAAATCCTACCACAAAATTCACATACAATAATTTTTTTACTAGAGGCAATATCTATTCGCCTTTGAGGTGGAATTTTATTAAAACATCCAGAACAAGCATCTCTATCTACAGTTACCACAGCAAGCCCATTTCTAGCATTTGTTCTAACTTTTTTATAGGCTGCTAGCAAACGAGCGTCTATTTGACTTTCTATCTCTTGTGAGTATTTGTTAAGTTCTTCTTCTTCTCTAGCAGTCTCTGCTATAATTGAATCTAACTCTTTCTTCTTATTTTCTAGATCTAGCTTTCTATCTTCAAGATCTTTTAAAGTATCTGCCAAAAGAAGCTTTTTCTCTGCTAAAATTAGAGTGTTCTCTTTTATTCTTTTTTCGGAAAGTTGTACTTCTAAACCCTGAAACTCTATCTCCTTAGAGAGAGAATCATACTCTCTGTTGTTTTTTACATTATTCTGCTGGCCAGTATACTTCTCTATAAGGTCTTTAGAAGTTTCAAGATCTATCTTCTTTTGAGATATTACTTTTTCAATCTCTTTAATATCTGATTGAAACTTTTCTGTTCTAGTAGTAAGCCCCAAAATATCATCTTCTAGGTCTTGCACCTCTAAAGGTAACTCCCCTCTTAGTAAATGAATCTTATCTATTTGAGAATCGGTCTGTTGAAGCTGATAGAGCAAATAGAGCTTAGACTCCATAGTGAGGTCTCCCTCTCCCGAACCCTTCTGTAACGATATAAATGTTCCTCCGTCAATTGGAGTCTCCTTAACTGTTTTTGATTTAGCTGCTGACATAATCTATTAATGATAATATATTGGATTACTATTTATTTCACTTTTTTGAACTGCAAAGTTAGGTATTTTTTTCAAAATAATATTCATCATTAAATCTAGTACCTCTATCTCACTCTCATAGTGACCAATATCCATAATCATAAACTCTTTTTCACAAAAAAAGTTGTGATATGAAATGTCGCCAGAGATATAAACTTGAGCACCAGACTTAATTGCAGAAGAGATTAGAGAAGAACCACTACCGCCACAAAGTGCAACCTTTGTTATAGGCTGCTTTATAGGAGTAGAGGTTTTAAGAGTTACAAGTGAAAACTCTTTCTTTACCAGCTTAATAAACTCATTTGCAAAGAGAGGTTTTTTAAGATCTCCTACTATTCCTAATCCTATATTCTCTTCTACATCACTCTCTAATATCTCCTGATTAATAAGGCCTATCCTAGCTGCCATAAGCCCACTAACACCTTTAGGAACTTTATCTATATTGGTATGCATAGAGTAAGCCAAAATATCATTTCTTATAAGCTTAGTTATAACTCTCTCTATATAAGTTTCTGTTCCTATTTTCTTTACACCTTTAAAGATTAATGGATGGTGGGTTACAATCATATTTGCACCACACTCTATAGCCTCTTCTACTAACTCTTCTGTAAAATCAAGACCTAGAAGAACTTTATTAACCTTCATTGAAATATCGCCCACCATTAATCCAGAGTTATCCCAACTCTCCTGAATATTGGCAGGGGCAAACTCTTCAAACAAGGCAATTATCTCTTTTGCTTTCATACTCATTATAACGAATTTGAGACTTCGGTAAGGCGCTCTTTTATACCAGTGAGAATATTAATCACATCTACCCTCCTATCTACACCACTTTTGTTGTCCCTTAATCTTTTTGCTGCTCCCTCTAAAGTCATCCCTACATCTTTTACAAGATAATGAATAATTTTAAAGTTAGATACATCTTTTGCTGTAAAAAGCCTGTTCCCTTTTTTATTTCTAGCAGGTTTTATATACTCCGGAAATGATTGAGCCCAAAACCTTACTAAAGAAGTGTTTTCACCAAGAATATCTGCTACTTCTCCTATTGTATAGTATAGCTTTTCTACTTTGAACTCCTTATACGGCATAATAGTAAAATTTTAATTTGTATTTTAATAACCAATTAGTCTAGAGATTGGCCACTATTTAGAGCTGTTAAAAGTACCTCTCTATAATCGCTTGGAGAAAGATTGGCAAAAAAGTAATTTACAGGATCTACAATCTGGCCTTTTAAACTCACTTCATAATGTAAATGAGGTGCAAAAGAGAGGCCACTATTTCCAACTCGGGCAATTACATGCCCTCTAGTTACCTTTTGCCCTCTTCTTACTAAGATATCTCCTAGGTGTGCATAATAAGTTTGATATATTCCGTGATCTATCTTTACTTGATTGCCACGCCCTCTACTAGAACGTTCAACTTCAATAACCACGCCATGGGCAGTTGCAAGAACCTCTGTCCCTAACCCCGCAAGGAGGTCAACCCCAGTATGCTCGCTTTTTGTTTTATAGAAAGGGTGAATCTTCTCTCCAATACCTGCACCTATCTGAGATACACTCATCCCTTTTACAGGAAGAATAACTGGAATAGAGCTTAACTCTATGCTATCTTTTAACGTCTCATATATAAGCTCAATACTCTTAATCTGCTCTTGGGCAAGAAAACTGGCTGCTCTAATTTTTTCTGTAGTGAAGTGAACCAAAGCAACATCAGAAGAGGTATCTAATTGTTCATATAAGCTAGGGTTATACTCGTTTAACATATCGGGAGGGGTAGATTTAAAAACATTTTTATAAATCTCTCTATCTTTCAGCTTAAGATCTAAGATTACATTGTCTAAAATATCTAACTTTTCAATCGACCGCATATACTCGGCATTGAGCATCTCATTTTCTCTTTGAATTCTCTCCTCTTCTTTGGTGTTAAAAAACAATGCAAATACCACATAGTAAATAAAAGCTAAAAATAGAGATACCACAAAGTATTTGAAAACTACTTTTAACTTACCAAACAGCCCCAATTTATCTTCTACAAATTCGAGCTGCTCCTTATTAAATTCATATTTACTCATTGCTAACCTGCAGAATTAATAAGAGCAAGAAAGCCCTCTTCGTCTACATCTCTATTGTAATAATTTAAAGGATTTACAGGTCTATCTTTGTAGATAACTTCATAATGTAAATGAGCTCCTTTCGAACGCCCTGTATTTCCCATATAACCTATTTTGTCTCCTCTATTTACAATTTTTCCTATAGTTACATTTGCTTTTTGAAGGTGGGCATACCGGGTTTTATATCCAAACCCATGGTCTATCATAACATAGTTGCCATATCCAAAGAAATCATGGCCTACCTTAATAACTTTTCCATTACCAGTTGCATAAATTATCTCTCCCAAAGGTCCAGAGATATCAACTCCGCTATGCATTCTATAATCTCCCTTAAAAGGGTCTTTGCGATATCCAAAACTACTAGCAAAACGAATCTTGCTACTAGCAATATTTACAGGAGGAATTGCAGGCACACATAAAGACATCTCATCTGCTTTATGAGCTAATTGCAAAAGATCGTCAAAAGAGCGTGATTGTACGTACGCTTTTTTGTAGAGCACATCTATGTTAAATGCTGTTTTGCTTAATATTCCAGATTTCTCAAAGTTTTTAAGATATGAATAACGCTCAGTACCGCCGAAACCAGCATTTCTAACATCTTTGGGAATCTCTTCCATTCCAAAAACTGGTCTGTAAACATAATTGTCTCTCATCTCAAGAGAGTGAAGAGATTTTGTAAGACTCTCAAATCTTCTATTAATGAGATCTAGACGGTTTACAAGCTGGGCATTCTCACTTTTTAAAGATAATAACTTTGGAGTTTCTAATTTAAAATATTCTGTATAAATGAAATAATAGCCAACAGAAATAGAGATGCTTATTACAAAAAACAATAAAACCCTTGACCACCTGTGCTTTGCAGGAGTCATATGAACTTCGTAGGCCAACGTTTCACTGTTAAATTTATATCTTTTATTTTTGGACATTATAAAAATAGACTCTTTATTCTATGCAAATTTATATAATTTTAAATAAAAACCTATTTTTGTGCATATTTAACTATTCAATATACCTTTAATTTTCGAATGATTATGACATCAAAAGATATAAGAGACAAATTTTTACGGTTTTTTGAAGAGAAAGGGCACATGGTTATACCCTCGGCTCCCATGGTGGTTAAAGACGACCCTTCCCTCATGTTCGTAAACGCAGGAATGAATCAATTCAAAGATTGGTTTTTAGGGAACTCCACTCCTAAATATAAAAGAGTTACTAATAGTCAAAAATGTCTTAGAGTAAGTGGAAAGCATAACGATTTAGATGAGGTGGGGCACGATACTTACCACCACACTATGTTTGAAATGCTTGGAAATTGGAGTTTTGGAGACTATTTTAAAAAAGAGACAATAGCTTGGACTTGGGAACTCCTTACAGAGGTTTACAAACTAGATAGTGGTAGACTATATGCAACAATATTTGAAGGGAGCGAAGAAGACGGATTGTTGGTAGATAAAGAGGCTCGTGATGAGTGGTTAAAATATCTACCTCAAGAGAGAGTATTGAATGGCAGTAAAAAAGATAACTTTTGGGAGATGGGAGAGAATGGGCCGTGTGGGCCGTGTAGCGAGGTACATATAGACTTAAGAAGTGATGCCAAAAGAGCAGAGGTAGATGGTGCATCACTAGTAAATCAAGACGATCATTTAGTTATAGAGATTTGGAATCTTGTGTTTATGCAGTATAACCGTAAAGCAAACGGTGAATTAGTTGCTCTACCTCAAAAACATGTAGATACAGGAATGGGTCTAGAGCGTATATGCATGGCAATACAGGGTAAGCAGAGCAATTACGATACAGATATTTTTTCTGGTATGATAGCACAAATCTCTTCTTTAACAGGGAAAAAATACCAAGAATCTAAACAAACAGAAATAGCTATAAGAGTAATTGCAGACCATATTCGTGCTATAAGCTTCTCCATTGCAGATGGGCAACTCCCTTCAAATGTAAAAGCTGGTTATGTTATAAGAAGAATTTTAAGACGTGCTGTGCGTTATGCATATACGTTTTTAAACTCTAGCGAGCCTCTGTTATATAAACTGGTAGATAAACTAGTAGAAGAGATGGGAGAGGCTTTCCCAGAGCTTGTTTCTCAGCAAAACCTTATAGAGAAGGTTATTAAAGAAGAAGAGGAGTCATTTTTAAGAACATTAGATAAAGGCATAAAGCTCTTAGATAACCTAATGGCTAAAAACCTAAATAACCATAAGATTTCTGGGAAAGATGCTTTTACACTTTACGATACATTTGGGTTTCCTATAGACCTAAGTGAACTAATTGCTAAAGAGAAAGGGTTCTCTATAGATCACAAAGAGTTTGAGAAGGAGCTAGAGAAACAGAAAGAGAGGAGTAGAAAGGCTACAACTTCTCAAGAGGGAGATTGGGTTGAGGTAAGACCATTCAAAGAGAGCGAGTTTACAGGATACCACAGCACCCAAGAGCAAGTTCAAATTTTACGTTATAGAAACATAAAGAGCAAATCAAAAAACCTCTATCAAATTGTTTTAGATAAAAGCCCTTTTTATGCCGAAAGCGGTGGGCAGGTTGGAGACACTGGGGTGCTTAAGTCAGAGAAAGGAGAAGTTATTCCTATTATTAACACCATAAAAGAGAATAACCTTTCAATTCATATTTGTGAAAAACTACCTAAAGAGATAGAAGCTCAATTTACAGCAACTGTCAATAGAGAGAAGAGAGAGAGCATAGCCAACAATCACTCGGCCACCCACCTTCTCCATAAAGCTCTTAGAGAAGTTTTAGGCACACATATAGAGCAGAAAGGATCCCTTGTAAACGCTACTCGCTTTAGGTTCGACTTTTCTCACTTTGAAAAAATCTCAGACAAAGATTTAAGAAAAGTAGAGAATCTAGTAAACTCATATATACGCTCAAATATTGCACAAGAAGAGATTGTAGATATCTCAATCGAAGAGGCTAAAGAGATGGGAGCCATAGCTCTTTTTGGAGAAAAATATGACCAAACAGTACGAGTTATTAAGTTTGGGGAATCAATTGAACTATGTGGAGGCACTCACACCAAGGCAACAGGTAACATTGGTCTATTTAAAATTATCTCTGAAGGCGCAATTGCTGCTGGAGTAAGAAGAATAGAGGCGGCTACAGGTGTTTATGCCGAAAGAATTGTTGAAGAGCTAGAAGATGTTATAAAAAACACCAAGATGCTTCTTAAAAACAGCCCTAACATGGTAGGAGCAATAAAAAAGCTTGTTAATGAAAATGAGGTTTTCCGCAAAAAAATAGACGATGCAATGAGAGATCGTGCTATACAACTAAAAGAAAAAGTCATTTCTAACAAACAAACTATAAACGGCCTAGATATATATATATTAAAAGGAACTCACCTCTCTGAGGTTGTAAAAAACGTAGCTTTTTTACTTAAAAAAGAGCTCACAGAGGCTGCATTTATTGCAGCTTATACAGAGAATGAAAGACCTTTTCTTACACTTATGTACACAGACAATCTTGTAAGTCATGGATACAATGCATCTAAAGACATTTCACAAGCAGCCAAGCTTATTAACGGAGGTGGAGGGGGGCAAGCTTTCTTTGCCACTGCTGGTGGGAAAGATGTTAAAGGCATAGATTATGCAATGGAGAAGTTAATAGAGATTGCCTCTAAACAAGCATAGAGATAAAACAATTACTCTTGAAAAAACTAGATAAGTTTATAGTTACATCGTTCCTAGGGCCCTTTGCCCTAACATTTTTCATTGTGGTTTTCGCATTGATGCTACAGTTTCTATGGTTATATATAGATGAGCTGGTAGGAAAAGGGCTGAGTGCACTGGTTATTCTAGAGTTTCTTGCATGGGGCTCTGCTACATTAATTCCACTGGCTCTACCAATAGCTACTCTATTAGCCTCTATAATGACCCTAGGTGGAATGGGAGAAAATAGTGAGCTACTAGCAATGAAAGCTGCAGGAATTTCACTCCAAAGAATTTTAAGACCTCTAATTATAGTCTCTTTCTTTTTAAGCATAGGAGCCTTCTTTGCATCAAATAACTTAATTCCAGTCTCTTATAACAAAATATACTCGTTAAGAGACGATATTAGCAACACAAAAGAAGAGATAAGAATTCCCACAGGTATTTTTTATGATGGTATAGATGGCTACAATATAAGGATTGGGAGCAGAGACGAAAAGAGTGGCTCTATTTACAATGTTATGGTTTACACCCATAAAGAAGAGGGCAAAGGAAATACCAGCCTTACTTTAGCCGATTCTGGAATGATTAAATTTACTGCAGATAAGCAGAACCTTCTTTTCACACTATACCATGGCTATTCATATGAAGAGGAACCTCGCAACTTTGGAGCTACAGACACTCTGTTTACTTTCCAGCGCATAGGATTCTCTAAACAAGAGATTATTATATCGCTCTCTAATTATGCATTTAAAAGAAGCGAAGAAGGGCGATTTAACGACCAAGTGATGGCACAAAATTTAAGCCAACTTAAAAATGCACAAGACTCTCTAGACTCTTCTTACATAAAGGTAAAAGCAAGTCAATATCGCAGTTTAATAAGTGGTGGAGGTCTCTCTTTTAGTAAAGAGCTAGACACGGCCTATGCCAAAAACTACACAAACACTATTGAATATGACTCTCTTTTTCAATGGAAGTACCTAGAAGACAAAAAAGGAGATCTTAATATGGTTTTGGGGCAGATACAGAATGCAATAACTCTAATAGACAACTACCAAATAGAAGAGTACCAATTTGTATATCCTCTAAGAAAAATTAAAATTGAGACCTTCAGAAAATTCACCCTCTCTATTGCCTGCTTTATATTCTTCTTTATTGGAGCTCCACTAGGGGCTATTATTAGAAAGGGAGGTTTAGGAACACCTGTAATAGTCTCTATGTTATTCTTTGTAGTTTATTGGGTTATAGACATTAGTGGCAAAAAACTTGCTACAGATGGAGTTATTACCCCTGCAATGGGAACATTAATTTCATCTATGGTACTCTTTCCAATAGGAGTATATCTCACATGGAAAGCTACAAGAGACTCCTCTCTCTTTAACACCGATACATATACCAAGTTTTTCAACAAAATTAGTAAACGCATTAACAAATACAGAGGTGAAAAATAGCAAAATTGTCTATATGGGCACTCCCGAGTTTGCAGTTGCTCCGCTAAAATCTTTATTAGAAAAGGGGTTTAACATCTGTGCAGTTATTACTACTCCAGATAAACAGGTAGGCCGAGGTCAGAAAATTACCCAAAGCCCTGTTAAAATATTCGCTCTCGAACATAAACTAACAGTTCTCCAACCAACATCTCTTAAAGACCCTGAATTTATAGATCAATTAAAGGCACTAGAGGCCCATCTGTTTATTGTTGTGGCTTTTCGAATGTTACCTAAAGAGGTATGGTCAATACCCAAGCTAGGCACCTTTAACCTGCACTCATCACTACTACCTATGTACAGAGGAGCAGCACCTATCAACTGGGCAATAATTAATGGAGAAGAAAAAAGTGGAGTTACAACATTTCTTATAGACGAAAATATAGATACTGGTAAAATTTTATACCAACAGGAGTGTGAAATAGAGAAGAGTGCAAATGCAGGTGACTTACACGACAAGCTTATGCATATGGGAGCCCAACTTGTTGTTAAAACAGCAATTGACCTAATTAACAATAATGTTTGTGCAGTTGCACAGCCAAATAATCATGAAGGAAAAGAGCTTAAAGCCGCACCAAAACTAAACAAAGAGACTGGAGCAATTAATTGGAATCTTCACTGTATAGAGGTAAACAACCTAATAAGAGGCCTTAGCCCCTACCCTGCTGCTCACTCAATACTTAGCAGCAACAGCAAAAAAATAGCAGTAAAAATCTTTGAAGCCGAACCTTTTGTTGACCAAGAATCTACTCTTTTACCAGGAGAGATTAAGACAGATGGCAAAAGTTATCTTAGAGTAGGTTGTGCAAACGGCTCCTTAAACATAAAATTGTTGCAGGCAGCTGGAAGGAAAAGACTTGCTATAAGAGAGTTTTTAGCAGGGCTAAGAGATGCCAAAAGCTACTCTTTTATTTCTAAACCAAACAGCAACGAAAAATAAGATGAGTAAAAATTTAGGAGCAATAGTTATTCTTGCAAATGGAGAGTTCCCTTTCCATAAAACTCCTTTAGCCAAACTCAAAAATGCCAAAAAAATTATTTGCTGCGACGGTGCTGCAGAAAAACTTATTGAAGCTGGAATAAAGCCTACTGCCATTGTAGGAGATATGGACTCTCTCTCATATACAATCCAACAAGAGTACAGAGATATAATTTTTAAACATGATTGCCAAGAGAGTAACGATCTTACCAAAGCTTTCAATTACGCATTAAAGTTAAAACCCACCTCTATAACAATATTAGGTGCAACTGGAATGAGAGAAGACCACTCATTAGGAAATATCTCTTTACTTGCCAAATACTCGGCACAAACAAAGATTCCAATAGAGATGCCAACCAATTACGGTGTGTTTAAAGTGATTTTTAACAGTGGGGAGTTCCCATGTGAGCCTGGTAAACAAATATCTCTATTCCCTTTAAATAAAGGAGTAAAAATAGAGTCAAAAGGGCTAAAATATCCCCTAGATAGCATAGTTTTTGACAGCTGGTGGAAAGCAACCCTAAATGAGAGCGAAGGATATTCTTACCAACTAAAGCTCTCTGAGCCAAGCCCAATAATTATATTTACAGCATATTAAAACTAAAGTTTCCCACCTGTGCTAATCTCCAAAACTACTGGTGCGAGCAAAGTATTTGCATATTTTTCTACTGTTCATTATTGTGTTCTTTAAGGGCCTTTAATGTTTACTATTTTATACACTCCCTCTTTTGGAGTGTTCGCTATCTTAGCCATTGCAGTTCACTATACGCTGCAAAGCAGCTAACTAGCGTCGCAGACACCTTTGTTTTTTCTATTGCGTCGCAGTTGTTTTGTTTCTTCTATTGCGTCGCAGGCACTAAAAGGTGCCTATCGGCAGTTTTTACCGCTTTGCGGAGTTTTCAAATTCTACGCTTTTCGGTAATAGCCTGTATGTTAGCAGTATCACTTTCGTAAATACGCCCTTTTTGAGTAACCATCTGAATAACAAGTGGTTATATCAATACCTGCCCGTGCTGGTTCGGGCTCTTGTTTGCCAAGCAAACTAACAGGGCAAAGTAAACTAACAAGGCTGAGCAAATATTGCCAGGAGATGATTATGCGTAAATGTCTAGTAACCAAGCATTTAATTTTTCTAAATGAACCCAAAAGGGGTTATTTAGAAAAGCTAACTACCACACAGCAAATAAGTTATGAGTAATTATCTCCCGGAGAATCGTCTTCTAGTGAAAAATCAGATGAATTATCAGATAAAATGTTTGCACTGCTAGTTGCAAGGTGGGAAACTTTAATAAAAAAAGACGCCCCTGTTAAAAAGACGTCTTAAAATTCTATACAGAGAAGCTTACTTAACCATCTCTTCAAGCTCTGCTCCAGGCTTAAATTTAACTACCTTTTTAGCCGGGATGTGAATTGTAGCACCTGTTTGAGGGTTGCGACCATTACGTGCATTTCTTTCTGTTACTGAAAAAGAACCAAAACCTACAAGTGTAAGTCTTTCGCCTGATTTAAGAGTTTCTCCAGCTACATCTATAAATGCATCAAGAGCTTTTTTAGAGTCAATTTTAGTTAAACCTGATTGCTCTGCAATTGCTGAAATTAGTTCTGCCTTATTCATAATTTATTTATTAGGATGTTGAAATATCTATGTTCGACACAAATATAAAGTTATTAATTTAAAAACCAAAGCTTAAATAATTATTTTTTTGCCTTTGTAATTAAATTCTGTAGTCGAATATACCTTTACTAATCTTGACTTTATGACAAAATAGATAATTAATAGTCTATATAGCTTAAGAATTATAACTAAAAATACCCTATAAATGCTTATAGCTCTAGTTTAGAGAGTTTCTCTTCTAATTGTTCTCTCTTTTTAATAAACTCACTGTACTCATTACTTTTGGGAAAAAGTGGTTTGTGATTATACATCTGATTTAAAGACTCAACCATTTTTATTTTTGTTTCACAAGCAGGGTCTATAGCAAACTCTTTAAATCTCTCCCAAACATACTTTACAGAATGATTAGCCGGGTGCACCATATCTGAAGCATAAAAACGATAATCTCTAAGCTCATCCATAAAAAGCTCATAAGCAGGAAAGTAAAATAGGTTAGAAAAAGAGTTTTCAAGTATATCTGTTGCTAAAAGCAACTTAGATTTGCTTATTTGATTTCCATGAGCACCATCTTTAAGATGCCTAACAGGGCTAACAGTGAAAATCCACTGCTTATCTCTATACTTTTTAATAAATGGGCTTAGAAGGCTTACTATCTGGTCAATTGAAAGAGAGCTCCTTTCAAAGTTGCTAGGAGAGAGTTTATGACAGTTAGAGACCACCTGTTTAGTACTTTTCTCTTTAAATACCCAAGAGGTTCCTAAGGTTATAACTATAAATTTGCTATTATGAAAATGGTCTGAAACTCTTTTGAGAACCTGGTTATTAAATAAAAGAAAATTCTCTTTTGAATCAGATGCAAACTCACTCCCATGATAGAAGCTTTTATATATATTGTTACTAGCAAATATCTCTTTTTCTGTGAACAGTGTACAACTATCTAGCCTATTTAACCCTAGAGCTACCGATGCAGGATTATACATAACTCCAAATGGATTTACTTCTGTTTGAAAACGCATCTCCTTCATTAGATTACCCACCTCGCTAGCAAAACAGGAACCTAAAAACAGAGATTTATTACTATACAACATCTTCTCTTCTAAAGAAGATATATTAACTTTTGTTTGCCATTTCATTATTTACGTTTTTTTTAATCTTTTCTAGTCCAGCTCTTAGGAGTGGGCTCTGTTTAAACTCTCTCTTAAATCTTTTCTCATCTAATTCAAGCCAAAAAGAGGCTGAAACGTCTAGCAAAGAGGAGCCATTTTCTAACGTGAGTGGCAAAAACTCTTCCCAATTTGTAACCTCACCTTTTCTAGACCACGGGCATGCATCCATACAGATATCACAACCAAATATCATACCTGCTCTTTTCTCATTTTTATCTGACACATTGTACTGCTCCTTAGACTCAATAGTTTTATAAGAGATACATTTTCTAGAATCCATCTTAAAAGGAGCAATCAATGCCCCCGTTGGACATGCCTCTAAACATCTAGTACAAGAACCACATAAATTATCTATTTGGGCAGACTCCTCTTTATACTTAAGTTCCAAATCTATAACAATAATACCAATAAAGGTATGAAGGCCATGCTCCTTACTTATTAAAAAACCATTTTTGCCTATGAAGCCCAATCCTGCCTTAACAGCCATACTTCTTTCAAAAATTGGCGCAGAATCTGTGAACACCCGGTATTTAACATTAGGTTCATACTCTTTAAGCGTGCCAGCCAATAACTTGAGGCGCTCTTTTACTACATAATGATAATCTATACCATAGGCATAAGAGGCAATCCCAGGTTTATCTATACTCTGCTTAATTGCTGGCTTATAAGGAGCTAATACAACAATTATGCTTTTAGCATTAGGCAAAAGCAAACTAGGGTTTCTTCTAATCTCTCTATTTCTACCCATATATTCCATAGAACCATTATATGAGTGTTCTAAATAAGAGTCTAAATATTTACTCTCTTTCTCCATTAAAGAGACAGGAATTGAACCTATAGACAAAAAGCCCAACTCCTTTGCACTATGCGTTAATATTACTTCTAACTTTTCTATTGACATTGGGTAAAATTAGATAAAGATATAATAATAATCTCTACTTATTTATTACTTTTGCGAATGACTTTACTTACAATATCTATTTAATAATATAATTGAATGAACATTTTAGTAGTTGGAGCAGGAGGACAAATAGGAGCTGAACTAATACCTCATTTACAAGGCTTGTATGGCCAAGATAATATAATAGCCACAGATCTCAAAGCAGAAAATGTAGAGAGACTCAAAGAGAGCTCCAGAGCATTGGTGCTTGATGCCTTAGATTTAGAATCCTACAAAGAAATTATTTCAAAATATAAAATTAATAGAATATATAATTTAGCTGCTCTACTCTCTGCTGTTGGCGAGACAAAGCCACAAATTGCATGGCAAATAAATATGGGAGCTTTAGTTAATGCTCTGGAGCTTGCTAGAGAGTATAAATGCTCTATATTTACTCCAAGTTCAATTGGAGTTTTTGGCCACTCCACTCCACAAGATAATACTCCACAAGATACAGTAATGAGACCAAATACTATTTATGGTGTTTGCAAAGTTTCTGGAGAGCTTCTAAGCGACTACTATTTCTCCCGCTTTGGAGTAGATGCAAGAAGTGTTAGATTTCCAGGCATAATCTCTAATGGTTGTCTACCAGGAGGAGGAACTACAGATTATGCAGTAGAGGTCTTCTACGAGATCCTGAAAACTCAAAAATACAGCTGTCCCATTCCTGCCAATACCTATATGGACATGCTCTATATGCCAGACGCAATCAAAGCATGTACAGATCTTATGGATTGCGACCCTTCTAAATTACGCCACCGTAACAGCTTTAATATAACCGCAATGAGCTTTAGTCCTACGCAACTATTTGCTCAAATCAAGAAGCATGTACCAAATGCAGAGTTCAGTTTTAATCCAGATCCTGTTAAAACAGAGATTTCTGCTTCTTGGCCTAACTCAATGGACGATTCATGTGCAAGAGAAGAGTGGGGTTGGAACCCTTCATGGGATTTAGAGTCTATGACTAAAGATATGCTAGAAAAAATAGCTCTAAAACTCTCTTAGCCTACTTGAAAATTCTATTTAGGGGCAATTCTATAAAGGAATGCAGCAATCAATGCATAGAGCATATTAGGCACCCAAATAGCAATCCATGGTGGCAAAACAGCTGCATGTACAAACATTTGACTAAATCTTAGAAATAAAATATAGGAGAAACTTAATACAAGACCTATCCCAATATTCATACCAATGCCTCCTTTTCTCTTTTTAGAAGAGAGCGAGACCCCCATAAGAGTAAGTATAAATGCCGAGAATGGAAGAGCAAAACGAGTATGTTTTTCTATTTGAGAGTAGATAACACGTTTATCGCCTCGCATCTTTTGAGTTTTAATAAGGTTATTGAGCTCCGAATAGTTATAAGACTCAACAATATTATCTCTCTGGTTTAAATCTAACGCTGTTAGATTTATAACTGTATCTATAGTTTTACCTCTCTGTAATTCAATTGCATTGTTTCTACTCTCTCTTATGGAGTAGTTATAAAGGCGCCAACCTTGGAAAGTTGTATCCCACACAGCAGTCTCGGCAGTTAACTTAGAAGTTATAGTGTGTCCCTCTATGCTCTCTAGAGTAAACCTAGATGCAATGTTACTCCAACTATTAAATGACTCCATATATACATATGTCCCTGGAGAGAGCTGAAAATGAATATTTCTATTGGTATTTATATACTTATCTTTTATGTATTTATCTGTAAATTCCAGCCTTACTTTATTGGCAGGAGGAATTACAAAAAGGTTTAAAAAAAGACTAAAAGATGCTATTACCAAGGCAGATAGAAAATAGGGGTATAATAACCTTTTAAAACTTACACCTCCAGCAAGCATGGCTATAATCTCGCTATGAGAAGACAATTTAGACGTGAAGAAAATAACCGCAATAAAGACAAAAAGCGGGTTGAACATATTCATAAAGTAGGGAATAAAGTTGGCATAATACTGCACAACAATTGCCTGAAGCGAAGCTCCTTTCTCTACAAAATCATCTATTTTCTCGCTTACATCAAAAATAATAACTATCCCAATAAATATTAATATTGCAAAGAAATAGGTTCCTATAAACTTCTTTATTATGTACTTATCTAAGATGCGTATCTTAAAATCCATCCCTAAATTTTATTTTCCAATTTCTTGACATAACTATTTTTCCAAGAGAGAAAGTCTCCTGCCTTAATGTGGTTTTGAGCATCTTTAACCAACTTTAAATAGAAAGCCAAATTATGTTCGCTCGCAATTTGTGCTCCTAAAATTTCTCCCGAAATAAACAGATGCCTAAGATATGCTTTTGAATATACATTATCTACAAATGAAGTGCCATCTGGGTCTATAGGTGAAAAATCTGTTGCCCACTTTTTGTTCCTAATATTTATTGTTCCCTCAGAAGTAAAGAGCATACCATTACGTGCATTTCTCGTTGGCATTACACAGTCGAACATATCAATTCCCCTGGCTATCCCTTCCAAAATATTTGCAGGAGTCCCAACTCCCATAAGATAACGAGGCTTCTCTTTAGGCAACAGAGGGTCTAGAACCTCTAACATTTGATACATAACCTCTGCAGGTTCTCCTACAGAGAGACCTCCTATTGCATAGCCTTCTCTATTTAAAGCAACTGCATGTTCTGCTGCACTTGCTCTTAAATCTGGATAGACACACCCTTGCACAATTGGGAAAAATGTTTGTGAATGACCATAAACTGGCTCTGTTGAATCAAAATGGTTAATACCTCTCTCTAACCACTGCTTAGTAAGATCTAAAGACTTTTTCGCATAATCATGACTTGCATCACCAGGAGTACACTCATCTAAAGCCATTATAATATCTGCTCCAATCACTCTCTGAATATCTACTACACCCTCTGGGGTGAATAAGTGGCGGGAGCCATCTATATGAGACTGAAAGGTGCACCCTTGTGCAGTAAGTTTTCTATTGGCAGCTAGCGAAAAAACCTGATAACCTCCGCTATCTGTAAGTATTGGTCTATCCCAAGAGATAAATTTATGTAACCCCCCTGCACTTTTAATTATATCTAGGCCAGGGCGTAGATAGAGATGATATGTATTACCCAGAATTATCTGAGCTTTAATGTCTTCTTTAAGATCTCTATGGAATACTGCCTTCACAGACCCAATAGTACCTACTGGCATGAAAATAGGGGTCTCAATAACTCCATTATCTGTATATAAAAGGCCACATCTTGCCGAAGAACCAAGGTCTTGCGCTATCTTTTCAAATCTCATATTCTTTTCTAAACAACCCTCAAAGATAATAATATAATAGCTATATTTGCCCACAATTGCATTTTCAAAAACTAATAGAAGTGAAAAAAATAATTTTAGTATTTATTGTCTCTCTCATTACAGGATTGGCTGCACTAGCTCAACCCAATGTTAATACAGATACTCATCCCTATCAAGTTATTATAGAGTCTATTGAGTCTGAAAATGATATTGTCACACAAGAGACTATTAGCCAAACAAATACTTCACAAGAGGAAGAGGCGTCTAGCGAAATTGCCACTGTAAAAGAAAATCCGTATAAAGATATTTTAACAAAAAAAGAGCTCTCTCTTAATTGGAGATCGCTTCTTAGAGGGCTATTTGGTATGGCCTCTCTTGTTTTAATTGCCTGGCTATTTAGTACAGATAGAAAAAGAGTTAACTGGAAAACAGTTGGTTTTTCACTCTTTTTACAATTTCTCATTGCAATCTCTGTAATAGCATTTCCTGCGGTTCAATCTATTTTTGAATTTTTAGGGAGCCTATTTGTTGCTGTTCTAGACTGGACAAAAGCAGGATCTACCTTCTTATTTGGTTCATTAATGGATGTAAATAACTTTGGTTTTATTTTTGTTTTACAAATTCTGCCTACAATAATTTTCTTCTCGGCACTAACTAGCCTCTTCTTCTATTTAGGAATACTACAAAGAGTTGTTTGGGCTCTAGCATGGCTACTAACTAAAGGTTTAAATCTAACTGGCGCCGAATCTCTTTCTACCGCTGGGAATATTTTCTTAGGACAGACAGAAGCACCACTAATGGTAAAAGAGTATATACCTAAGATGACTAAAAGCGAAATAATGCTTATAATGACAGCAGGTATGGCTACTATGGCCGGAGGAGTTCTTGCAGCCTATATTGAGATGCTTGGTGCAGGAGACAAAGCCTTGGAATTAGAGTTTGCAAAACACCTGCTTTCTGCTTCAGTAATGGCAGCTCCAGGGGCTATTGCCATGGCTAAAATACTAAAACCCCAAACAGAAGAGATAGATAATAGTGTAGAAGTTCCTAAAGAGAAAATAGGTAAAAATGTACTAGATGCAATCTCAAACGGAACTACAGAAGGGCTAAAATTAGCAGCAAATGTAGGAGCTATGTTATTAGTTTTCTATGCGCTTATAGCAGGGTTTAACACCATTTTTATGAAAATAGGAGACCTAGTCTCTTTGAACCCACTTATCTCAGATTTAACATCTGGTAGATATGATGGACTCTCAATGCAATTCATTCTCTCCTATCTTTTTGCACCCGTTATTTGGCTTACAGGAGTTTCTGGAAGCGACCTAGACCTAGTAGGGCGCCTTCTTGGAGAGAAGCTTATAATGACGGAGTTTATTGGTTACCAAAGTCTTGCACAAATGATACAGGATGGAGCATTCTCCTCTACTAAATCTGTTATTATGGCTACATATGTTTTATGTGGTTTTGCAAACTTTGCATCTATAGGCATAATCATTGGAGGTGTAGGAGGAATGGCACCAAATAAAAAACCAATACTATCTAGCTACGGTTTCCGTGCACTTTTAGGAGCAACACTTGTAGCTCTAATGAGTGCCGCAATGGTAGGCATGCTCATAGTATAACAGAGCATGAAGTAATGTATTGGTAAAATTTCAACGATAATATTATTACAAATATTTTATCTGGTATTTCATCTGGTAATTTATCTGATAATTCATCTGATTTCCCCCTAGGAGACGATTTTCCAGGAGATGATTACTCATAACTTACTTACAGTCTGATAGTTAGCTTTTGAAAATAAGCTCTTTTAGGCTCATATAGAAAAGCTAAATACTTGGCTACTAAGTATTTACGTGGAATCATCTCCTGGCAAAGTTTGCTTTGCTCTGCTCAGCATAAAGCAACATCTCTTTTTTAGCTAATTAGATGAAGTGGTTTGAGGCTATAGGCCGAGGACCGTTCAACAACCAAAGGGAGGCGCTCCGCAGGCCCCAAAAAACCACAAAGAGAATAGCGTCTAGAAAAAAGAGCGTTGCTGCTGGTGAGCAGACAGCTCTTAGCTAATAGCTAGCAGCAAATAGCTAAGAGCTAATAGCCAATAGCATTATAAGAAATTTCATAAATAAAATAATCATTATTATGAGAAGCAAAGCTAGGTGGGAAACTTTAGTGACCAGAGGTCTAAAAGCTGCATATAAAAATAAAAAAAGCTGTCCAATAAATAGACAGCTTTTTTCTTTGTTTTGTTTAACCAAACAACTTTATTCTGCTTTTGCAGGAGTCTCTTTTGCAGGAGTCTCTTTTGCAGGAGTCTCTTTTGCAGGTACTTCTGTCTTGGCTTCTGCTTTTGGAGCCTCTTTAGCTGGAGTCTCTTTTGCAGTTTGTGCAGCTGTAGGTGAAGCTTCAGCTGAAGATTTAGATCTTCTTGAGCGTCCACGACGAGTTGTGCTCTTTTTAGCTTCTGGCTTAGCTGTTGCAAGTGCTGCTTCATTAAAGTCTACCAATTCAATCATTGCCATTTCGGCTGCATCTCCTTGACGAAAACCTGTTTTTAAGACTCTAGTATATCCACCAGGACGGTCTGCTATCTTGGGAGCTACATTTCTAAAAAGTTCTGCAACTGCCTCTTTTTGCTTAAGATAAGCAAAAACAGTTCTACGTGAGTGAGTGCTATCTTCCTTAGATTTTGTAATTAAAGGTTCTACGTAAACTCTCAAAGCCTTTGCTTTTGCTAGAGTTGTCTCAATTCTTTTGTGAAGTATAAGAGACGAAGCCATATTAGCCAACATCGCTTTACGGTGCCCACTCTTACGGCCCAGGTGATTAAATGATTTTTTATGCCTCATTTTTCAATACTTTCTTTTCAATGTTATACTTAGTTACATCCATTCCAAAGCCGAGTTTGTAACGATCGACCAAGGTGTCTATCTCTGAAAGAGATTTTTTTCCAAAGTTTCTAAACTTCATAAGTTCGGTTCTCTGAAGAGATACAAGATCTGCTAATGTCTCTACCTCTGCAGCTTTAAGGCAATTTAGTGCCCTTACCGAAAGCTCCATATCTGCAAGTTTAGACATTAACAGGTGTCTCATTCTTAGAGACTCCTCGTCAAGTTCATTACTTACTACCTCTACCGGAGTTTCAAGAGTGATTTTCTCGTCGGAAAAGAGCATGAAGTGATGAATCAAAATCTTTGCTGCCTCTTTTAGAGCATCTTTTGGATGAATTGAACCGTCTGTGGTTATCTCTATATTCAACTTTTCGTAGTCTGTCTTTTGCTCTACACGCCAGTTATCTACAAAAAACTTTACATTTTTAATAGGCGTAAAAATAGAATCTATTGGAATAGTACCAAATGCAACCTCCTCAACACGATTTTCTTCGGAAGGTACATAACCCCTACCTTTGCCTATAGTTAACTCAATAGTAAGTGAAACAGAAGGCTCCATAGAGCAAATATGAAGTTCTGGATTAAGAACTTTAAAAGAAGATAACTGTTTTGAGATATCTTCTGCTGTGAACTCTTGTTTACCGCTAACAGTAATATTTACTACCTCTCCCTCTTCACCTTCAACCATACGCTTAAAACGCACTTGCTTAAGGTTAAGGACAATATCTACCACAGTTTCAATAACTCCAGGAATAGTTGCAAATTCATGATCTACTCCTTGGATTTTTATTGCAGTGATAGCATGGCCCTCTAAAGACGATAATAGAATACGGCGCAAAGCGTTTCCAACAGTAGTGCCATAACCTGGCTCAAGTGGACGAAACTCAAAGCGACCGAATGTGTCAGTAGCGTCAAGCATTATTACCTTATCGGGTTTTTGAAATGCTAAAATTGCCATTATATTATAATTTAGAGTATAACTCAACTATTAACTGTTCGTTTATAGTCTCTGGGACTTCGCTTCTAATAGGTACATTTAAATACTTACCTGTAAGGGTAGGTGCATCCCACTCAATCCACGAGTACCTTGCTGCACCACGTGAAATACTATTTTGTATTACCTCAAGACTTTTTGATCTCTCGCGAACTGCAACAATATCACCTGGCTTAACTTGCGCAGATGGAATGTTACATAACTCTCCGTTAAGAGTAATGTGTCTATGAGTAACAAGCTGTCTAGCAGCTGCACGGCTAGGTGCTATACCCATTCTAAAAACAATATTGTCTAAACGCGACTCTAGAAGTAGAATTAAGTTTTCACCTTTACGGCCTTTCATTCTAGAAGCAGTTTCATAAAGATTCCTGAATTGCTTTTCAAGAACTCCGTAGGAGTATTTAACCTTTTGCTTCTCTTTTAGCTGAACACAATATTCAGATACTTTTCTACGTTTTTTTGCTATTCCGTGTTGTCCGGGAGGGTAATTCTTTCTCTCGTAATTTTTATCTGGACCAAAAATTGGTTCTCCAAATTTGCGGGCAATTTTTGTGCTAGGCCCTGTATATCTTGCCATGTTAAATCGTTATATTATGAATTTAAAAAGGTTAAACTCTACGACGCCCTTTTGGACGGCATCCATTATGAGGCATTGGTGTAACGTCTACAATCTCTGTTACTTCAATACCTGCTCCATGAATAGTGCGAATTGCAGACTCTCTGCCGGCTCCTGGCCCTTTAACATAGGCCTTAACCTTACGTAGTCCTAGATCATAAGCTACTTTTGCACAATCTTCGGCAGCAGTTTGAGCTGCATAAGGAGTGTTTTTCTTTGAACTCCTAAACCCCATCTTACCAGCAGAAGACCAGCTTATAACCTGACCTGTTGAATTAGTAAGAGAGATAATTATATTGTTAAAAGTAGAAGAAATATGAGCCTGACCGTAGGCCTCTACCTTTACAACCTTCTTCTTATTTGATGTTCCTGTCTTTTTTGCCATGATCTAAACTCTATTTAGTTGCTTTCTTCTTATTAGCTACAGTTTTCTTCCTACCCTTACGTGTACGAGCATTATTCTTGGTAGCTTGACCACGAACAGGAAGCCCAATACGGTGACGGATACCTCTGTAACAACCAATATCCATTAGTCGTTTAATATTCATTTGAACAGCAGAACGAAGTTCTCCTTCAATTTTGTAATCATCTGATATAGTTGCTCTTATTGCAGCTATATGATCGTCTGTCCAATCCTTCACCTTAATGCTAAAATCAATATTGTTCTTAGCTAAAATTTGTTGTGCTGAACTGCGACCAATCCCGAAGATATAGGTCAATCCTATCTCTCCACGTTTGTTTTTTGGTAAATCAACTCCGGCTATACGTGCCATAATTTATCTATTCTCTTTATTATTTACTATTAAAATTATCCTTGACGCATCTTGAATTTTGGATTCTTTTTGCTAATCACATAAACGCGTCCTTTGCGTTTAACTATCTTGCAATCTTCACTGCGCTTTTTAACGGATGCTTTTACTTTCATGTTTTCTAATTTTTATTTATATCTGAAAGAAATTCTTCCTTTAGTTAAATCATAAGGTGACATCTCTACCCTCACCCTATCGCCCGGTAAAATACGAATATAGTGCATTCTCATTTTTCCCGAGATATGAGCAATTATAACATGCCCATTATCTAACTCTACGCGAAACATTGCGTTAGATAAAGACTCTATTATTGTTCCCTCTTTTTCAATAGCAGGTTGTTTTGCCATTTTTAAAAACTCCTTATAATTAATTATTACTATTCTCTATATACTTAAATGTAGATAAGACTAACGGTTTCTCCTTTTTTATTGCAACTGTAAGCTCAAAGTGCGCAGATTTTTTTTGGTCCAAAGTACTTAATGTCCAGCCATCGTCATGAAGTTTAACAGACCTCGATCCAGCATTAACCATGGGTTCGATACAAATTACCATCCCCTCTTGTAACTTTTTTCCCTGCCCTCTCTTTCCATAATTAGGAACTTCGGGAGATTCATGGAGTTTCTTGCCAATTCCGTGCCCAACCATCTCTCTCACAACAGAAAATCCATTTTTCTCTACGTGTTGCTGTATAGCATATGCAATATCTCCAATTCTGTTACCAACTACCGCTTGCTCTATACCTAAATATAGTGATTTTTTTGTAACATCAAGCAATTTAGTAGTTTCGGCAGAAATATCACCTACTGCAAATGTATAGGCGGAGTCGCCATAAAACCCCTTATATAATGTACCGCAATCTACAGAGATAATATCTCCTTCAACTAAACGGTAATCAGATGCAAAGCCATGAACAATAACATCGTTCACAGAAATACAAAGAGTATAAGGGAATCCTCCATAACCAAGGAAAGCAGGTTCTGCTCCATTATCTCTAATGAATGTTTCAGCAATATTATTTAGCTCAAGAGTTGTTATACCTGGAGCAATATGCTTTCCCACTTCTGCTAGAGTTTTAGATACTATAAGAGCATTCTCTTTAAGTATTTCAATCTCTTCCTCGGTTTTTAATCTTATCATAAATCAAAGAACTTTAAAGATTTAATTACATATTAGAGCGCCCTTTCAAACGCCCTGTTTTCATTAAACCATCATAGTGACGCATCAGCAAATGGCTCTCAATTTGCTGCAGTGTATCCAAGACCACACCCACAAGAATTAACAAAGAAGTTCCCCCATAAAACTGAGCAAACTGATTGTTAACTCCTAAAATAGAAGCAAAAGCAGGCATAATAGCTACCAAAGCAAGAAATATAGACCCTGGTAAAGTAATACGTGACATAATGCTATCTAAATATTCTGTAGTCTTTTTCCCAGGCTTTATACCAGGAATAAATCCGCCATTCTTTTTCATATCTTCGGCCATCATAGAAGGGTTTACTGTTACAGCTGTATAGAAGTAAGTAAAGGCAACAACCATAAGACCAAAAATTAGATTATACCAAAAACCCATAGGGTTTGAGAGAGCAGCAGCTACTCCTTGTGCGGCATCAAAGCCTGCAAATATGAGAGGAAACATCATTAATGCCTGCGCGAAGATAATTGGCATTACACCAGCAGCATTTATCTTCAAAGGTATATACTGACGAACCCCTCCATATTGTTTATTGCCCACAATTCTTTTAGCATATTGTACTGGAATTTTACGTGTCCCTTGAACAAGTGCTATTGTAGCAACAAACACAAAAAACAGTACAACAATTTCTACTATTAACATAAGAATACCACCACCTGCTGTCTGATTTATCCTGGCTCCACCCTCGGCTAAAAGAGCGAAAGGCAACCTAGCAATGATACCTACCATGATTATTAGAGATATCCCATTACCCAAGCCGCGATCGGTAATTCTCTCTCCTAACCACATTATGAACATAGTACCTCCTATAAGAATTATAGTGGCAAAAACATTATATGTGAATCCTGTAAATAAAAATGCAGATTCTGGCAATTGCACATGCAGGTTGGCCATATAGGCAGGACCTTGAAGTGCTAAAATAATTATTGTCAGATATCTTGTCCACTGATTCATCTTCCTTCTTCCGCTCTCTCCCTCTCTCTGTAATCTTTGGAAGTATGGGAGCATTATCCCAAGAAGCTGAATTACGATTGATGCCGAGATATAAGGCATTACACCTAGCGCAAAGATTGATGCGTTACCAAAAGCTCCACCAGAAAACATATTAAGTAATCCTAGTAAACCTTCAGATGCTTGACTTTGAAGATTTGCAAGTTGAGTAGGGTCTATACCCGGCATAACTACAAAACTTCCTAGTCTATAAACTAACAGCAATAGAATAGTATAAACTATTCTTTTGCGTAGTTCTTCAATCTTGAAGATGTTCTTTATTGTATCTATCAGTTTTTTCATTATTCAGTTTAGATTATTGTCGCCTTACCTTGCTGAGCCTCTATTTTAGCAATGGCAGACTTAGAAAATGCATGAGCAGTTACATCTAATTTTAGAGAGAGCTCTCCATCTCCAAGAATTTTAACTCTTTCGTTTTTAGAAGCCATTCCTGCACCTATTAGCACATCTACTGTAAGGTTTTTATTTTCAAGTTTTTCTGCTAGAGCTTGGAGTGTAGATAAGTTAATAGCCTTGTACTCTACTCTATTCATATTGTTAAAACCAAATTTTGGGAGCCTTCTTTGGAGAGGCATTTGCCCTCCTTCAAAACCTCTTTTAAGAGAGTAACCAGATCTTGATTGAGCACCTTTATGCCCACGTGTAGCTGTTCCTCCACGCCCCGACCCTTCACCACGACCAACTCTTTTATCTGTTTTTGTAGAACCCTTAGATGGTGTAAGATTATGTAATTTCATTTGTAAAATCTCCTATTTAGTTAATTTCTTCAACTTTAACAAGGTGCAACACCTTATTGAGCATTCCTTTGTTTACAGGGTTTAGGTCAATCTCTTTTGATTGATGTATTCTGCGGATTCCAAGAGAATGCAAAGATGCTATCTGCCTTTGAGTAGCACCATTTGTGCTTTTTACTTGAGTAATTTTTACTTTAGTCATATCTTTTTCTCCTTATCCATTAAATACTCTATTCATAGGAATACCACGAAGACCTGCAATAGTATAAGCATCACGCATCTCTAAAAGAGCAGTTACAGTAGCTTTTACTAAGTTGTGCGGGTTTGAAGAACCTTTAGACTTTGCAAGAACATCATGTACACCAGCCGACTCAAAAACTGCACGCATCGCACCACCTGCTGTTAAACCGGTACCCTCTGCTGCTGGCTTCATAAAGACTCTTGCTCCACCATATTTTGCCACTTGCTCGTGAGGTATTGTCTTTTTATTTAGAGGAACTCTAACTAAGTTCTTTTTTGCATCTTCTATACCTTTAGAAATAGCTGTTGTTACCTCATTTGCTTTACCAAGACCATAACCAACAACACCGTTCTCATCTCCAACTACAACAATTGCTGCAAAGGTAAAATGACGACCCCCTTTGGTTACCTTAGTAACTCTTTTAATTGCAACCAATCTGTCTTTCAATTCTAGATCGGTAGTCTTAACTTTTTTTATGTTTGTATTTGTCATACTCAGTATCTTAGAATATAAGACCACCTTCACGGGCGGCATCTGCTAAACTTTTAATTCTTCCATGATATAGGTAACCTCCACGATCAAAGGCAACATGTGAAATGCCTTTTTCAATTGCTCTTTTGGCTGCTAATTTACCTACCAATTTCGCTGCTTCGGTACCGGACTTACCTTTGCACTCCTCTACAATCTCTTTATCTATAGAGCTTGCGCTTGCAAGAGTAACTCCTTCTAAATCGTTAATGAGCTGAACATATATCTGTTTGTTACTTCTGAAAACAACCATCCTTGGCTGTTCTGCTGTTCCGCTAACTACTTTACGAATACGCATGCGTATTCTATTTCTTCTTTGTTGTTTATTTAAAGCCATAAATCCTCCACTTATTATTGAGCGCTGGCCGATTTACCGGCTTTGCGACGAAGTTGTTCACCTACAAACTTAATACCTTTACCTTTGTATGGTTCAGGTTTACGTAACGAGCGTATTTTCGCAGCAACCATGCCAATGAGCTGTTTGTCATGACTGGTAAGTGTAAGAATTGGAGCTTGTCCTTTTCTAACCTCTTCTGCTTTTGCTTTAATCTCTGCTGGAAGCATAAAGTGGATATCGTGAGAGTAACCAAGGTTCATCTCTAACATCTGACCTTTAACATCTACACGGTAACCAACTCCGTTAAATTCTTGCTGTATTGTGTATCCGGTAGAAACACCATTTACCATATTGTTTATAAGAGATCTATATAGACCATGCATAGAACGATGTCTTGGCTGGTCTGTGGGTCTGGCTACATGTACCACATTTCCCTCTACGGTAACTCTAATATCGGCATCCACCTTTTGTGAAAGTTCTCCGAGCGGGCCTTTAACCTTAACCACGTTATCGGAACCCACAGATAGTGTGACTCCGGCCGGAAGGTTTACAGGTAATTTTCCTATTCGTGACATTATAATTATTTTATAAATTAATACATATTAATATACGTAGCAGACAACTTCTCCACCAACGTTGAGCTCTTTAGCCTCTTTATTAGTAATTAGCCCTTTTGATGTAGATACAATAGCAATACCTAAGCCATTAAGCACTCTTGGCATATCTTCTACTCCTACATACTTCCTTAGACCAGGGCGGCTAACTCTTGCAATTTTTTTAATTGCAGACTTCTTAGATTCTGGATGATACTTAAGGGCAATTTTAATTGTGTTGAAAGGAGTCCCTTCAACTAATTTATAACTTAGAATATAACCTTTTTCATAAAGAACGCGGGTTAATTCCAGTTTCATTTTAGATGCAGGAATATCCACAACTTTGTGGCCTGCAAGCGATGCATTACGCACCCTCGTCAAAAAATCTGAAATTGGATCAGTCATTTTTTTAGTTTTATAAGTCAATTCGACACCTCAATGGATGCCCGATATCCAACTTTATTAATAATTATTATTTATAGAGTGACTCTTGTCACTTTATCTTTTACCAACTAGCTTTGCGAATTCCAGGGATCAAACCTTTACTGGCCATTTCACGAAACTGAATACGGCTAACACCAAAAAGACGCATGTAACCTTTTGGACGGCCTGTAATTGAACAACGGTTATGTTGACGTACAGGACTAGAGTTCTTTGGAAGTTTATCCAAAGCCGCATAGTCACCCGCCTTCTTAAGGGCTGCGCGTTTTTCAGCATATTTGGCACATAGTTTAGCGCGTTTAACTTCGCGTGCCTTCATTGATTCTTTTGCCATTTTATATCTCTAAAATTTACGATTGTTTCTTAATGTTCTTGAAAGGCAGACCAAATTCACGAAGTAGTGCAAAAGCCTCTTCGTCTTTATCTGTAGATGTTACAAATGTCATTTCAAGACCCATTACTTTATTTATCTTATCAATATCAATTTCAGGGAATATAATCTGCTCTTTAACGCCTAATGTATAGTTACCTCTCCCGTCAAACTTCTCATTAATACCGTTAAAATCTCTTATTCGAGGTAATGAAACTGATATTAGTCTCTCTAAAAACTCATACATCTTTGCAGCTCGTAGAGTAGTCTTTACTCCAATAGGCATCCCCTTTCTTAACTTAAAATTAGAGATGTCTTTCTTAGAAACTGTTTGTAAAGCTTTTTGGCCAGTAATAAGAGTAAGCTCTTCTTGGGCCATCTCTACAAGTTTTTTATCTGCTGTAGCAGAACCTATTCCTTGATTTATTACAATCTTTGTGAGTTTTGGCACTTGCATCACAGATGTATAACCAAAATCTTTAAAGAGTTTTGGTACTATCTCTTCTTTATATTTTTTTTGAAGAGTAGGCATGTAACCTTTAGGTACCTCTTGAACTCCCCCTGTCTTAGCAGCTGTATCCTTTTTTTGTGCTTTTGTTTTTTGAGCTTTTGCTGGTTTTGCACCTGCATTTTTTACAGCTCCGTCTTTAGTCTTTGCCATTATTTAATCTCCTCTCCAGATTTTTTCGCGTAACGAACTAATTTTTGTTTCTCATTCAAACGACGGCCGATCTTTGTTGGAACACCTTTCACAGGATCTACAACCTGTAGATTTGAAATGTGAATTGCAGCTTCACGTTTGATTATACCTCCCTGAGGATATTCTGCATTAGGCTTAGTATGCTTGCTCACCATATTGATTCCTTCAACTATGGCACGATTTTTTTCTGTAATAACCTCGAGAACTCTACCGGTTTTTTTACGGTCTTCTCCGGCATTAACATAAACTGTATCGCCTTTTTTAATATGTAATTTTTTGTTCATATCTTTCTATTATCTAAATTATAACACCTCTGGTGCTAAAGATACAATTTTCATATAAGTGTCGCGAAGTTCTCTTGCTACAGGGCCAAAAATACGGGTTCCACGAACCTCACCCTGAGCGTTAAGCAACACACATGCATTGTCATCAAAACGTATATACGAACCGTCTGCACGACGAATCTCTTTTTTCGTACGAACAATTACTGCTTTAGATACTGTTCCTTTCTTAGCCTCTCCGCCTGGTATGGCACTTTTTACAGTAACCACAATTTTGTCGCCAACTCCGGCATAACGGCGGCGGGTTCCCCCTAACACACGAATACAAAGTACCTCCTTTGCTCCGCTATTGTCTGCCACCAATAATCTTGATTCTTGTTGTATCATGGCTATTTAACTTTTTCTACGATTTCTACTAGTCTCCAGCATTTATTCTTACTCAAAGGACGAGTCTCCATAATGCGCACTTTATCACCCTCGCTGCACTCGTTCTTTTGGTCATGAGCTACAAACTTGGTGGTCTTGTTTACGAATTTACCGTAAATAGGGTGTTTAACTTTTCTTTTAACAGCAACAACGATAGATTTATCCATCTTATTGCTTACCACCATTCCTATCCTTTCTTTTCGAAGATTTCTTTCCATGACTTCTAGTTGTCCTTCTTATTTTCCATTTGGCTCAATATTGTAATCATTCTAGCAATATTGGTTTTTGCCTTTTTAATTTGAGATAAATCATCTAATGGAGAAATAGCATGATTCATCCTGAGATGCACCAAGTTTGCTTTCTCGGTTTCAATGCGTTCTCTCAGATCATTTATTGATAATTCGCGAATCTCTGTTGCTTTCATCTTTTTATTTCTTCATTAAATTATTCCTGGTAATCTCTACGAACTACAAACTTTGTAACTACTGGTAGTTTCTGAGCTGCAAGACGGAGTGCCTCTTTGGCAACTTCCAATGGAACTCCTTCTGCTTCAATAATCATTCGGCCAGGTGTAACGGGGGCAACGAATCCTTCTGGAGCACCTTTACCTTTACCCATACGAACCTCTGCAGGCTTCTTAGTAAAAGGTTTATCTGGGAACACACGAAACCAGATTTGTCCCTCACGCTTCATATACCTTACTACAGCCTGACGAGCAGCCTCTAGCTGTTGGCCAGTTAGCCAACATGACTCTGTTGTCTTAATCCCGAAAGAGCCAAAAGCGAGCTGATTCCCCCTCTGAGCGTTTCCTTTCATTCGGCCTTTTTGCTGCCTTCTGAACTTGGTTTTTTTTGGTTGTAACATTGTTTTATTACAGTTTAACGATAACAGTAAATATTTCTTGTATGCTTTGGTCTTAGCATTTTTGAGGCTAAAGCCCTGTCCTGCTGTTCGGTACGCATAATGAGTACCTAATTAGCGGGTTGCAAATATACCAAAAAAATTAAACGTGCAAAAGAATGTTGGTTTTTTTTTACAAATTCTGTGATTTAAGGAACCTTATGAAATTTGCTCCCCAGAATTTTTCTATCTCCTCTTCTGTATAACCTCTCCTTAATAGCTCAATAGTAATATTCTTTACTTTTGAAGCGTTTTCTAACCCTACTACCCCGCCGCCACCATCAAAATCGGTACCAAGTCCCACATAATCTATTCCAACTAGATTTTTCACATAGTCTATATGGTCTACCAAATGTTTAACTGTAACAGAATCTTTTGGCAAATGTGAAAGAAAAAAGCGCCCAGTTGCTACTTGAATAAGCCCACCAGCCTCTGCAATAGCAATAATCTCTTTATCTCTAAGATTTCTCGGATGATTTTTAATTGCATATACACCCGAATGAGATGCCATAATTGGTGCTTCACTCACCTCTAATACATCAAACACAGTTTTAACAGATGCATGAGATACATCTACTATTATACCCAAACGATTCATCTCTTTAATTACCTCTCTTCCAAAATCTGAAAGACCATTATGTTCTGGCCCATTTTTATCTCTAGATGCATCGCATATATCGTTATTATCGTTATGGCAAATGGTAATAGCCCTTACACCAATATCCCTAAACATCTCTAAATTAGAAATATCAACTCCTATTGCATAGCCGTTCTCAATAGCTAGCATTACAGATGTTACTCCATTTCTCTTATTCCTAAGTAAATCTTCTGACCCATATGCCAAAGAGGCCCCTCTATAATCTTCTACGTAACTTCTGAATCTAAGTAGGTTCTCTTTAGTATATGCAACTGCAGAGTCTAACGATTTTTTGTCCCTCTCTTTCTGCCCTATATATATAGCAAAAAGAGCTGCATCTAACCCACCCTCTTTCATTAAAGGAAAAGAGACCTGGCCGGTTGTTACCCCTTGGTCTTCTTTTGGATTATTAATAGAGAGCGCAGTATCGTTATGAGTGTCTATAGAAAAGATCTTTTTATGAATTCTATCGGCCTGTTCTTGAAGCTCTTTAAGGCTTTTTGTACTATTTTGGCTAAAAAGCACCTGTGAGTGCCCTATAAATACAGCTGCAATTAATAAAAACCACACAACTGAATATTTAACATATCTCATCTTATATTTAATTAGTAGAACTATTTTTTGTTGGCGATATCCACCAACCCATTTTTTTTGCAAGTAAAATTATTAATGCCGATGCTACCAAACAAGCAACAAGCAGCCATATCCCTAACCCATTTATAAAGAGCATAGGTACAAATGTAATAATTAGAATCTCTACCGGGGCAATTGGCAAATATGCTAGTGCATAATCGTCCATTGCTTTACTTTCAAGTTTAGGGTCTACAATTCTAATAAGTGCAATACCCATTGCCATTGTTCCTGTCCACCAACCCCATGCAAAGATAGAGCGCTCGAACCAGTAGCTCTTGCATAATCTTTTACCAAGGTAAAAAGTGATTATCCAAACTACTACAATACCAACAATTATAAGAACTATTAATGGGATAGCATACTTCACTACAATACCTAGTTTAATAGAGGCAACACCACAAGCTACTAATAAATCTGTAAAGGTACTACCCAAACGAGAGGTTTGTCTTGGGCAAATATAATCTGAAACCCCCGTAGCGTCAAATATTTTTTTGAAGATGAGACCTATAATAAATGAGGCCGAAAAAACTGGAATCTCTAATTTTGGATAATAAACTTTAACTCCCTGGCTAAGCATATAACCTATTAGCGCCACTACAAACACAAAAGCTAAATGAAAAGCCAAAGAGTCTATTGAGATTGATGAGGTAGTACTCATACCTGCATCTTCTCTTTTATTAGCAGGTGTAAGCCCCGTTCTTAACTCATCTGGAAGATCGG
>JAQVZL010000010.1 GCA_028708215.1 Bacteroidales bacterium | reverse complement strand
CTCTACTACTTGAGAATAACCTCATAAAAGAGTATATGCCAAGGTACAACGTTATGCTTAAAGATGGCAAGACATACCCTTGGATCTCTATTAAAAATGAGCCCTTCCCCAGAATCTTTATCACTCGCAAAATAATAAAAGATGGCTCTCTCTATTTTGGTCCCTACAGCTCTTCTTGGCAAGCTCATAGCCTTGTAGAGTTTGTAACCTCAATCTACTACATAAGAGATTGCAAACTAAGCTTAACAAAAGAGGCTATCAAAAACAAAAATTACCGCCCCTGTCTTAAATATCATATTGGTAAATGTAAAGCACCATGTATATCACTCTTTTCAGAAGAGGAGTATGAAAAACAGATAGCAGGTATTGTCTCTATTCTAAAAGGAGAGAGCAAGTCTCTTATAAAAGAGTTTCAAGAGAAAATGTATGAAGCTTCATCTAAACTACTATTTGAAGAGGCCAAAAAATATAAAGATAAAATAGATTTAATCACTAATCATAATAGCAAATCTATTATTGTTAGCCAAAGCATCTCTAATATAGATATCTTCACTCTGGTTTTCAATCATAACAGTGGGTATGGCAACTTTTTAAGAGTTGTAAATGGCTCTATTATTCAATCTCTTAACCTAGAGTTTAAAATGCCTATAGAAGAGAGTGAAGAGAGCATAATGACAAGGTTTATAACAGAGATCCATAATAAAGCAGGTAACAGTTCAAAAGAGATATTAGTCTCTCACTACCCAGATATAGACACTTTAAAACAGAAATGCCGAATACCCAAAAGAGGAGATAAACTATATCTGTTAAAACTAAGTAGCAAAAATGCACTCCTCTTTCAAAAAGAGAGACAAAAACAGGAGGAGACCTTAAGGCCACAAGAGCATAAAGAGAGGGTTATGGAGAGTATGAAAAAAGACTTAGGTCTAGAGAGCTACCCTTCACATATAGAGTGCTTCGACAACTCAAATATTCAGGGCGAATTTGCTGTTGCTGCATGTGTTGTTTTCAAAAATGGAGTCCCCAGTAAAAAAGAGTATCGCCATTTTAACATAAAAACTGTTGTTGGAGCAAACGACTATGCCTCTATGAAAGAGGTAGTAACGCGTAGATATTCAAGAGTCTTAAACCAAGAAGGAGAGCTCCCACAGCTTATAGTTATTGACGGAGGTAAAGGGCAACTTAGCTTTGCATGGGAGGCTCTAAAAGAGTTAGGATTAGAAAAGAAAATAAAACTTATTGGTATAGCAGAGAGATTAGAAAAACTAATTATCCCTGGAGACCCGCATCCTCTTTTTCTAGATAAAAATAGTATTACACTAAGAGTAATAATGCATCTTAGAAACGAAGCACACCGCTTCGGCATAACTCATCATAGAAACAAAAGGAGCAAAGCACAAATTGCATCTGAGCTAAGAACCATCCCTGGTATAGGAGAGAAGAGCGAGCAGAAGCTTCTAAGAGCATTTGGTAGTACTGCTGCCATTAAGAAAGCTCCATTAGAAGAGTTAGTTAAAGTTGTAGGGCAAAAAGCTGCTACCTCTATTCAGAACCATTTTGGGACAACCGCACCCAAGTAACCCAACCATTCACAGAGTTAGCTAAATAGAAAAGCCACATAATAACCATAAGTGCCGAGTGGGATTCCCCTCTTGTAAAGGCTATTACCCATATCACAACACTTATTATATTTACAACAACCCAAAGCAGCCACTGCTCCATATATCTACGAACCATTAGAAACATAGCAATCACAGAGAGAACAGTTGTAGAGGCATCTTTAATTGGCTGAGGGTCTTCAAATATATCTAGTATCCAAGCAATAAGTGCAACAGAGATAAACGAAAAAAGAGATAAAAACAGTCTCTCTTTAGAGTCCATCCTCTTTGCTTTTACAGTTACAGACTCCTCGTGTTTTCGTTTCCCTACCCAACTATACCAACCTATAAACTGCATTGGTAAATAGTAGAAAGCATTTAAACCAGCATCGCCATAAAGGGAGGCTTTATAAGAAATCCAAGCATAAAGAGAGACATTTATCACTCCAAAAAGATAGTTCAAAATATTCCCTTTTGCCACCAACACTACACAAATAAGACCTGTTACCCCAGCTAAAGAGCCAATAAGATCAACCTCTTTTTCTAATATAGAGTAGATAAAATTTACACTAATAACACCAATTATTAGAAACCAATCAAAAGGTTTTAAAGTATTTAATTCCCCAAACTTTATCATTTAAAAATTACTGCATTTATTATTACAATGGTGTTTGAAATATTAGCTCCAAAAAAGCTATCTTCTCTGCTGTATAGCCTCCCCTTACTCCCAAAGAGAGCGGATAAGATATCCCTAATAAATTGAGGTCCATAACCAATTCGCTACCCACAGAAAAGAGGTTTTCATTTACTGCTTGCGAACCATTTCGGCAATAGCTAACAAAAGGAATTAACTTAAACCGTTTTATATAGAGGAGAGAGGTTAAAGAGATATCTCCCGTATAGAGAGGCAAAGCATACTGCGCATTTATAGAGGCTGCCCACTCACTATAACGGTCTAGATAGCCACTAGGAAACGAAATTGCATTGGACATTAAATAGTTTTTGCCCTCTACAAATTGTTTCTGTGCCGAGGCAGAAATTCTCAAACCATGCCCCTTAATAATCCCTGGGGTATATAAATAAACCGAGGAGTAAAGAAGTGTCCCATAATTTTCGCCCGAAAAAGGGACTCCAGAAAATCTCATACTAAGCCCATATCCTTTACGAGGAAAAATATCGCGTTTAGACATATTGAGAACACTATAAAGATTCACCCCTAAACTCAAATATTGATAATTAGAAAACTTACCTTTCTTGTATGAGTAGAAAGCATCATTTGTATGGTGCCACAAAATATTAGGGATTATTCCTCTACTCCACCCCCCACTACTATAAGAGAGTGGAAAATAGATTGAAACCTGAGACTTTATATAAGGAGAGTTTGTTAAAGTATCTTTCTTCTGAAAAAGACCATCTAACAAACTCATCTCTAGAGTTGTTTGCTCTTTATCTCTATCGTTAATATCGCTCTTAACCTCTATTACAGGGTATAATCCATGATAAGAGAACTTAAAATGGCCCGAATGAAACCCATTGTGCCAAGAGTATCCAGCCATAGCATAAGCACTACTTAAAGAGTTTTGTGAATAGAGCGTAAAACCAGGAGAAACCAAATCGTAAATAGTTTCGTAAGAGAGAGATTTAATATTGTCTATATTATAGTAGAGAGGAGCCCATGAGTGAACTCTAAATAGGTTAAGGCCTTTTCTGTATTTTTTTGAACTGTAGCCACTCTCTTTTGGAACCATTAAGGTATCTGCTAAAAACCCAGCCTCTTTAGATAGGTTTGCAGCTATTTGGTCTATATAGGGAGTTTTAAATGAGCTCTTTCTGTTTACTAATGAAGGCTCTCTTACTTTAACAAGGTTGTACCCACTTTTAGAGAAATCACTCACAATGGTAGAGCCATCTTTTGAGAGCAAATAACTAGAGATCCCAAATCTTGCATTAGTAACCTGAGTGGTGGCTTCTTTATTCACATTATAGTTATAAAGGTTTTTCACTCCATCTAAATCTGAGATAAACCAGAGCTTACCACTACTTTTCTCAAAAGAGAGGTCGCTTACTATTTTTTGTTGAGGTTCAAGAACTAATTTCCAATCATAAATTAAATTAGACGTTGTAACAGAGTCTTTTCTACCTTTTAATGAGAATATTGCATTACCACTATTAGATGTTGCATTTACAAAAATAGCAGATCTAGGAGCCTCTTTGGCATCTGTTGCTGCAAAAGCGCTCTCTTTAACTCTATACCCCTCTGGAGCTCTAATTTCATCTAACTTCTCCATATTAGAGGCAGAAAGCAAAACGAGTGAAGAGGTGCCCTTTATATCATACGAGGTTACAGAAAGAGTATCGCCTAAGAAAGTAAAAGAGGGATTAAAATATCTCTCCCCTTTGGTAAGTCTCTTTGTAATACCACTTTTAATATCATATGAAAAAAGATCAGAGAAGTTCTCTAACTCCCACCTTATACTCCTTATATATTCAGTCCAATATATCTTGCCATTACTCTCTTTCAATGGAGAGCTTATCCTTCCCATATACTTTACAAATGACTCCTTGCCAGTTGAATCTATAGAGACTAACCTATTAATAATATCTAAATCACTTTTCAAAGAGTATACAGTGCCATTATACTCAACAGGATATAAATATTTTCTATAATCTTCTTTCCGTGAAGAACTCTCTTTTTTACTAAGAGTCACTCCAGTAGTAAAAGGGCCTCTTATAGAGTCTTCTTCTCTCCACTTTTTTGTATAAAAACTTTTAACAGCGTTAAAATTCTCTCTTTTTGTGAGACCAGTATGTTTTTTATACCCCTTACCTGCTGCACCCAAATCGTAGAAGTGTGAAATTACATAATCTGTAACCTCACCTAAATAGTTATAGTTGTTTGCGCGAGAGCGTACAAATGAACAGTAAAGATATCCAAAACTATATACACTAGGGACATAATGTTTGTAAGAACCCATAGTCCACTGGTTCCAGCTTCTATAATGGCCATCTAAAAAAGCTGCCTTATAGTAAATAAGATGGTCTGGGTCTCGGCCCCTACCTGCTCTAGACAACTCGGTCTCTGTAACTACAGCATCGCCCTCTAATAACCACTGACTCATAAAAAGGCCTACGCCTATAGCAGTAGATTGCTCCCCTATTACCCAACTCAAGGGTTTAAATATACCTCTTTCGAACTTTGAAACTTGCCCTACATGTCTCAACTCATGAGTTATAAGATGCTTCTCCCAGCTTGTAACATAATGGTCATTGGCAGGAGGAACAGTAATGAGCTCTACTCTGCGAGGAGCAACACCAACCATTCCATTACTCATAGCACTATAGGGATGCAAGATTACATCTATTTTACGAGTTTTTACATTTAAAGATTTTTGTACAGGCTCCCTTAAATTATCTAATAGCCATGCATATCTTTTAGCTAGGGAGTCTATTTCTTGTGGATAAATAACTTTAAAATTATCACTCTCAACATAGTTCCATTTAGCACGGCCTGGGTCTGTCCCAAAAGAGAAAAATTGAGCCTCTAGAGTATTAGAGTTAAAAAGAGCAATTAACAGCAATATAAGGGGGCATATATATCTAATTATTAGACTCTTCATCTGTTTTACTCTCTTATATTTGGCTAGAATTAATTTCTGCTAAGATAACAAAATCGATTATAATTTTTATAAGGTAAATTATATCATCTATATTTGCCTATATAAATAAATAGCCGAAACTTAATGAGTATTGCTTATCAAATTCTCAAAATAGTAGGTTCACTAGGGTTATTCCTATACGGAATGACGCTCTTGAGTGAATCACTTCAAAAGGTGGCAGGAGACAAAATGCGAGGCATTTTAGCTGCAATGACATCTAACTCTTTTAAAAGAGTATTCACAGGTCTCTTTATAACAGCAATCATTCAATCTTCCAGTGCAACTACCGTTATGGTAGTTAGTTTTGTAAATGCTGGACTACTAACTCTAGCCCAATCTGTAGGAGTTATAATGGGAGCAAATATTGGGACTACAATTACTGCTTGGATAATAACCCTCCTTGGTTTTAAAGTAGATATCTCTGTAATATCTATTCCTTTAATAGGTATAGGGTTTATTTTCATGATGCTTAAGTCAAGAAAGAAAAAGTCTACAGGAGAGCTAATTATTGGCTTTGCTCTACTTTTTCTTGGATTAAGTTTTCTAAAAAACTCCGTTCCAGATCTCACCACAACTCCACATGTTTTAGAGTTTATAAAAGAGTGGACTAGCTTTGGCTTTGGTTCTGTACTTATTTTTATATTTATAGGAACTTTACTCACCATAGTGCTCCAATCTTCAAGTGCGACTATGGCTTTAACTCTAGTTATGAGTAGCTACGGGTGGATCCCATTTGAGATGGCGGCAGCACTAGTACTAGGAGAGAATATTGGTACTACAATAACTGCCAATATTGCAGCAGCTGTTGCCAATGTCTCTGCCAGAAGAGCTGCTTTGGCCCACAGTGTATTCAATTTAGTTGGTATTACATGGGTATTAGTATTTTTTAACCCCATACTTAATTTAGTTGCTGCTATAACAGAGAGCTTGGGAGCTGGAAATCCTTTTGTAGATAGCAGCTCAACTCTTTACGGACTTTCGTTATTACACACTCTATTTAATGTAACTAATACCCTTTTACTAGTTTGGTTCACTCCTCAAATTGTGAAACTTGTAACTTATGCAATTAAACCACCTAAAACAGAGGAGGTATTTCGCCTTAAATTTATTCAGGGAGGTATCTTAAACACTTCTGAGCTATCTCTTACTCAAGCAAAGCAAGAGATTGTTAGCTTTGCACGTCTTTCACAAAGACAATTTGAATATGCTAGGCAAGCTATACACGATTCAGAAAAAAGCAACTTTGAAGCACTCTTTACTAAACTAGAAGAGTACGAGCAAATTACAGATAGAATAGAGCTAGAAATTGCAAACTACCTAAATGATGTTGCAGAGGGCGAGATAAGCGAAGAGAGTGGAAAAAGAATTCAAGCCATGTACACAATAATAAGTGAGCTTGAAAGTATAGGAGACAGCGGATACAATGTTGCCAGAATCCTTCAAAGAAAAAATGTTTATAATAGTAAGCTCAACCCAGAAATGATTACTAAAATTGACAGAATGTTAGATCTTCTAGATAATGCGTTTAGTCATATGATAACTAATTTAGAGCTAGGCTACACTCAAATAGAGAATATTAACAGCGCCGAAGATGCCGAGAACTCTATTAATGAATACCGCAACCACTTAAAAGAAGAGCACCTGCTTAATTTAGAACATAATATATACAACTACCAAACAGGAGTTTTTTATATGGACTTAATTGCAGAGTGCGAAAAAGTTGGAGACTATATCATAAATGTTTCTGAAGCTATTATAGACATAAAATAATAATTCAAGAAAATATGAAAACCATCTACAAATCTACCATAGCATCACCACTATTTTGGGCAATTATATTTCTCTCTTTTTTACCTTCTTTGCTTACTGCACAAAAAAGAGACTCACTAACACTGGTAAATGGAGCTTGGGTTACTAAAGAGATAGAGCCTGGAATAGAACTCCGTCAAATTCATTTTGCAAAAGATGAGTTATTTAACTCTTCGCAGTTTATTAGCATTGTAGAGATCAAACCAACTTCGGGTAAAAAAATTGAAATTATAGCAAGTCCAACTCTTATTGAAACCAACACTCTTGCTGCTCAAAACAATGCCATAGCAGCAATAAACGGCTCCTTCTTTAAGTTTAACTATAAGCCCAATACAGTAGACTATAACTCAGTAGATTATATTCGTAAAGATGGGGAACAGCTAGCTCCAAACACCTACACCTCTAGCAGCCGATCTATGCACCAAACAGGTGCTATAGCAATTTATAACCAAGAGTTATATATACTTAAAGCAGACCAACTTAAAGAGTGGGAAAAATATATACAGGCTCCCCATGTTATTACTACTGGTCCTATCTTAAGAGTGAATGGCCAAGACCAAGAATTAAATGAAAATTCATTCTACACAAATAGGCACCCAAGAACAGCAGTAGCAAAAAAAGAGAATGGTAATATTCTCTTGTTCACAGTAGATGGCAGATCTAAAAAATCTATGGGAATGTCATTAGAAGAGCTCCAAAAAACATTAAGATGGCTAGGAGCTTCATACATAATAAACCTAGATGGAGGGGGCTCTACAACAATGTATGTAAAAGGCCAATCAGAAAATGGTTTAGTTAATCACCCCTCAGACAACAAAAAATTTAACAACAAAGGCGCTCGCAAAGTGGCCAACATAATTATTGTCAAATAATTATAGCACAAGAACCTCCACTTTATTTAGAAAACCTGCTAGCAGACAAACTCTATTACTAAAGTAGACCTATAGATAAAATAATTAGAGACCCACTTTAAATGAATAAAAAAGCTCTTTTCATCTATACTCACAGCTCTACATTTGTTAGAGGAGATATCTCTATTTTAAGCAAAAAGTACAACTTAACTGAGTACCAATTCAAGAATAACCCAAAAACACAACTCCCGCTCTCTCTTTTTAAACTCCTTATTTACTTACTATTTAATATTAACAAAGTTGAGCTTATATATATATGGTTTGCAGATTATCACTCCTTTCTACCCACTCTTTTAGGAAAACTATTTAATAAAAAAGTTTTAATTGTAATTGGCGGCTACGATGTTTGTAGAGAAAAGAAATATAACTACGGCAGCTTATCTAAACCACTAAGAGCCTTTATGACTCTACAATCTATGAAATGGGCCTCATGCAATCTATGCGTCTCTAAAAACATAGAACGCACAGTAAAAGCCATTGCCCCCAATGCCCAAACAAAATTAATTTACAACGGAGTTCAAATTCCATCTCTCCAAGAGAGTTTCTCTCCTCAACTAAACAACAACTCCACTCAAACAATAAGAGAGAATGCCTCGCAAAAAAGCATACTTTGCGTAGCACTAATCTCTACCGTTCAAACATTTTATATAAAAGGGATAGACCGCTTTAACAGAGTAGCATCTCTGCTCCCACATACTCAATTTATACTTGTCGGCTGCAATGCTACTGTTTTTGAATGGGCTGGTATAAAGCCCTCTCCTAATCTAAAAATTGTTGAAGCAATCCCACCAGAAGAGTTAGCAGAGTACTACCGCACATCTCATGTTTACTGTCAGTTTTCTAGAAGAGAAAGCTTCTCACTTTCGCTTGCCGAGGCTATGAGCTACAGAATGATTCCTATTATCTCTAAAGCTGGAGGAATGCCCGAGGTAACAGGAGGCTTAGGGTTTTCACTCTACTTCTATGAACCCTACTCAAACAAAAATGAGCATAATAAAAGCTCAGCCTCAAATAGCGAACTAAAAGCGGCTCAATTAATAAAAGAAGCACTTACACTAGAAAAAAACAATATTTTTAGAGAAAGAATAATCCACAACTTTTCTCTTGAAAAAAGAGATGTTGCTTTATGCTGAGCAGAGCTGAGCAGACATTGCCAGGACTAAAGTTTCCTATCCAGCAACTAGCAGATAAGCAGAGTGTTAAATAACGCATTAGTGAAATTTCAGTATAATATTGATGTGAAAACTTGATCTGATAATTCATCTGATTTTTCCCTAGAAGACAATTTCCCGGGAGATGATTGTTCATAACTTGCTTATTAAGTGGAAGCTAGCTTTTGAAAATAAGCCCTTTTGGGTTCATTTAGAAAAATTAAATGATTGATTACTAGGTATTTACGCACAATCGTCTCCTGGCAATATTTGCTCAGCCTTGTTAGTTTACTTTGCCCTGTTAGTTTGCTTGGCAAACAAGAGCCCGAACCAGCGCGGGTAGGCATTGATGTAACCACCTGTTACTCAGATGGTTGAGTTTTGAAATAGGCCCAAAAACAGGGTATTTCAAAAGTCAACTATTTCACTTAGTGCATATTACACGAGCGCCTACCGAGCCGTCACCTTGCTTTGGCTAGGTGGGAAACTTTAGTCCTGGGGAATGGTTTCTGGGTAAAAAAAAAGCACTCTACTAGTTAGAATGCTCTTTTTTAAAATGTTGACCTACCAGGATTCGAACCTAGACTGACTGAACCAAAATCAGTAGTGCTACCATTACACCATAGGTCAATACCCTTGATTTTGGGACTGCAAAGATATTGCTTTTTTTATTTCTTCCAAAAAATTAAGCTATTAAATAACTAAAAACCTCTTTTTCATATAAAATATAGAGCAAAACCCACCCAGCAAACCTAAGTGAGCGGCCTATTAGCATGAAGAATGCACTCTTAATAAAATCTATCCTATAGAAGCCTAAACCTATGGCAAAAATGTCTCCTATAATAGGCAACCATGTTAATAGTGCTATAAGGCTTCCATATTTTTCAATTTTTGATTTTTGTTTAATTAATCTCTCATGCTTTACTCCCAACCACTTTTCAATAATATCCCATCGCCCTAAATGGCCAATATAGTAAGATGTAAGACCTCCTAACCAGTTACCAGCGGTAGCTGCAAAAAAAGCATAGAGAGGGTTAACTCCAGCAAAAAGGACTCCGGTCAAAACAACCTCGGAACTGAAAGGAATAACTGTAGACGCCAAAAAAGAGGCTACAAAGAGACCTATTAATCCGTAATTAAGAAGAAATTCAACCATAAAAGTGCATAAAGCATAAGTTTGAAAAAAATTAAATTATTTTGCTCTTTTTGATTTGAAGAAATCGCTTACTAGGGAAGAGCACTCCTGCTCCATTACTCCAGCAACAACTTCACATTTTGGATGCAAAAGAGATGGAGAGAAGAGGGAGAAGCCTCTTTTACTATCTGGAGCACCATACACCACTCTCTTTACCTGCGCCCAATTAAGAGCTGCGGCGCACATAGGGCAAGGCTCTACAGTAACGTAAACTGTGGCCTCATTTAAATATTTACCCCCATATGCATTTGTGGCAGAGGTAATAGCTTGCATCTCTGCATGAGCTGTGGGGTCGCTTAGCACCTCAGTTAAGTTATGTGCCCTGGCAATAACTCGGCCCCCAATAACAACTACGGCACCTATTGGTACCTCGTCTCTTTCCAAAGCTTTATGGGCCTCTTTCAAAGCCTCTCTCATAAATGTCTGGTGATTTTCACTCATCTCTTCTAAAAATTTAGGACAAATATAATTATTTATTCAAGACATTTTGTCAGATACTCTATTTGGCATTTTATTTGTCATAGGAGAGAAAGTAAACTGTACTAAAACAATAAAAATTTATAAATTATTTAAAACAGAAAAATTATGAACATCAAACCATTAGCAGACAGAGTTCTGGTAGAAGCTAAAGAAGCCGAAACAAAAACAGCAAGTGGATTGTACATTCCTGACACGGCAAAAGAAAAACCACAACAAGGTACTATAGTAGCTACAGGGAATGGCAAAAAAGACGAGCCTATGGAACTTAAGGCCGGCGATACCGTTCTTTATGGTAAATATTCTGGTACAGAGATTAATGTAGATGGCAAAGAGTACCTAATGATGCGTCAGTCAGACGTTTTAGCAATAATAGGCTAACTCGGTTTTTACAACCTTAATTGGCTAAATTAAATAGTTATGGCCGTATAAGGTCAAAATAATAATAACACAGTTTAATAAATAAATAATATGGCTAAAGAAATAAAATTTGATATTGAAGCACGTGGTCTTATGAAAGACGGTGTAGATGCTCTAGCAAATGCAGTAAAAGTAACCCTTGGACCAAAAGGTAGAAATGTTGTAATTGATAAGAGCTATGGTTCTCCTCAAATTACTAAAGATGGAGTAACAGTTGCGAAAGAAATTGAATTAGAAGAGAGTTTCGCAAATATGGGCGCTCAAATGGTTAAAGAGGTAGCTTCTAAAACTGCAGACCAAGCGGGAGACGGTACCACAACAGCTACTGTTCTTGCTCAATCAATTATAAACGTTGGTATTAAAAACGTAACAGCTGGTGCAAACCCTATGGATCTGAAAAGAGGTATAGATAAAGCTGTTGAAGCTGTGGTTGGCTCTCTAAGAAAACAGAGCAACGCAGTTGGAGACAATATTACAAAAATTGAACAGGTTGCTACAATATCGGCAAATAACGATATTACTATAGGTAAACTTATTGCCGAGGCAATGAGCCGCGTTAAGAAAGAGGGTGTAATTACCGTAGAAGAGGCAAAAGGTACCGAGACAGAGGTGAAAGTAGTAGAGGGAATGCAGTTCGATAGAGGGTATATCTCTCCTTACTTTATGACCAATCCAGAGAAGATGGAAGCAGTTCTTGAAAAACCACATATCTTAATTACAGATAAAAAGATCTCTACAATGAAAGATCTATTACCTGTTCTTGAGCCTGTTGCACAAGGTGGAGGGTCGCTTCTTATAATTGCCGAAGATATAGATGGAGAGGCACTTGCTACTTTAGTTGTAAACCGTTTGCGCGGAACTTTAAAAATTGCTGCTGTTAAGGCACCAGGCTTTGGAGATAGACGCAAAGAGATGTTAGAAGATATAGCTATTCTCACAGGAGGAACAGTAATTTCTGAAGAGAAAGGGCTTCGTTTAGACGCCGCAACATTAGAGATGCTGGGTACTGCAGAGAAAGTTTCTATTGACAAAGAGAATACTACAATTGTAAATGGTGCAGGAGAGAAGGCTGCTATTGATAATAGAGTTGCCCAGATTCGCAAGCAAATAGAGAGCACAACTAGCGATTACGATAGAGAGAAGCTTCAGGAGCGTCTTGCTAAACTTGCTGGTGGCGTAGCTGTTCTTTATGTTGGAGCTGCAAGTGAGGTAGAGATGAAAGAGAAAAAAGACCGTGTAGATGACGCTCTAAGTGCAACTCGTGCTGCCGTAGAAGAGGGCACTGTACCAGGAGGTGGAGTAGCTTACATACGTGCAATAAAAGATCTTGAAGCACTTAAGGGTAGTAACTTTGACGAAAACACTGGTATAGCTATTATTGCTCGTGCCATTGAAGAGCCTCTTCGCATGATTGCAGAGAATGCGGGTATTGAGGGAAGTATAGTTATCCAAAAAGTAAAAGAGGGTAAAGGAGATTTCGGATATAACGCTAGAACAGACGTATACGAAAACCTATTTGCCTCTGGAGTTATAGATCCTACTAAAGTAACTCGTATTGCCCTTGAAAACGCAGCTTCTGTTGCAGGAATGTTCCTAACTACAGAGTGTGCAATGGCAGAGAAAAAAGAAGATAACCCAATGCCACCAATGGGCGGCGGCGCTCCAGGAATGGGCGGAATGGGCGGAATGGGCGGAATGATGTAACCCAATAAACCCTGCAAATACAGAATGCTTGAAAACAAGCATCCTAGACGAAAACTCTCCCAAAGCTTTTAAAAGCTTTGGGAGAGTTTTCGTTTAAACATTTAGGCTAATTGGTTGTTGTTAAAACAAAAAGTTATGTTGAAAGTTGGCGATAAAGCTCCAGACTTTGTTGGAAAAAATCAAGATGGAGAAGAGATTTCGTTAGAGCAGTTTAAAGGGAAAAAGCTGGTGTTGTATTTCTATCCTAAAGATAATACACCTGGTTGTACTGCCGAGGCTTGTGATTTAAGAGATAACTACGAGAGGTTCTTAAGTGCAGGTTACAAAATTGTTGGAGTAAGTAAAGATAGTGAGAAGTCACATAAGAAGTTTATAGAAAAACACAACTTACCATTCCCTCTTATTGCAGATACAGAGCTGGTAATTCTTAAGGCTTACGACGCATGGGGCAGAAAGAAATTTATGGGAAGAGAGTTTGATGGAATTATTAGAAAGACTTTTGTGATAGACCAAGAGGGAGTAATAGCAGATATTATAGAGAAGGTAAAAACCAAAGAGCATTCGGCTCAAATACTTAAGTAAAGGAAACTAACTACCCTATTATCCAGGCTATAATGTGATCTTCAAAAACTTCGTAGTTAAGGTCAAACTCTTGCTCTTCACCATCTTTATCTTGGAAAATTGCAGTTAATTGGCCACTCTCTTTTGGGTTAAATTTTTTAATGAAAATTTGTTTAGCAAAGTCTATCCCAGAACGAGACATCCTTTTAAAAACTGCCTCTTTTGCACTCCAATAGATAGCAAGGTGCAACTCGCGGTCACGGTCACTCAAATTTTCTCGCTCCTCATCTGAGAGAGCTCTCTTCTCTACTACACTAAAATTACGGCTTAGTTTTTCAATATCTACCCCAACACTCTCATATGGGTGAGTAAGAATACAAGCATACCTAGATGTGTGGGAGATACTTATTTCTATAAGGCTATTTTGCAAGAAGGGGCGGCCATTATCGTGATGTCCCAAATAGAACTTCTCTTCAAAAATAACGTCTAGCAATGCTCTTACAGCAAGCTTCTCTTTGCGCCGAGCAGCATTTTTAATAAGTTGCAACTCTTCTAACTCTTCATTAGGAATAGAGCCCAACAAAAGTAACTGCTCTTCTGTCTCTATTATCTCCCAAAGAGAGAGTGTTGCGCCATCTTCTAATTCTCTTTTTAAAACTAATCCCATTTCAATTATTAAAACATCTGTAACTTATCTTCTATTGCTATTTTTCTAAGTGATTTATGATTTAGCTAGCTGGCTATTGTAATTTATCTGACTCATCTGAAATCTCACCAACAATCTCTTCAAGAACATCTTCAAGAGTAACAATCCCGTCTGTCCCTCCATACTCATCTGCCACCATAGCTAAATGAATTTTCTTTTGTCTAAACTCCTCTAGTAGATCGTTAATTTTTTTATTCCCTGGTACAAAATAGGCCTCTCTTATATGCTGTTTCCAATTATAATCTGCCTTAGACTCTTTTAGATATACCACTAAATCTTTTATATATAGAAACCCTTTTATATTATCTAAATTATCGTCAAATACAGGCAGTCTAGAATAGCCACATTTTACAGCTGTCTCCATTACCTCCTTTGCTGTCATATTAGTACTTAGAGCAGTCACCTCTACCCTAGGCTTCATAATATCGTAAACCGAGGTATTATTTAAAGCCACAATGTTTTTTAATAGAGTTCTCTCTTGATTATCTTTAATGTCTAGCCCCTCTTGGGCCTCTGTTATCTCTTCTAACGACTGAACCTCTCGCTCTTCTCTCTCCTCTTCTAACACCACAGTAAACCTATTCAATAGACCATTAAAAGGTGTTGCAATAGCAGTCATTACTAATGTCACAAAAGAGGTATTATAAAAAAAACTACCCTCCCTACCCTTCAAAGCCAATTTTACAATTTCATTAACCGAATAGATAAGTACAATTGCTAAAGCAGCGGCTGCAACAACCGAGTTGAGTAACCTAACAGAAAAGAAAATAATAAGAAGCTTTACAAATAGTGAAAACTGTAAAACTGTTCCGTAAAAACTTTCTGGATTTGATAAAAGATAAGATATCTGTTTACCCTTTTTATTGGAGCCGTCACTAAAATCATCTTTTAAATAATTAAAGGAACGGTTAATTCCTGAAACCAAGGCATAAACAAACAACACAACAACTAAAGCTATCCCTAGGGAAAAATAATCGTCTAGAATACTGTTGCTTAAAATACTACTGGGAGGTTCCAATTTAAAAAATTAATGGTTAGTTCTGCAAATATAATTAAAAATTTATTGCATCAAATTTTATAATAGAGTTGCAGTAAATTTCTCAAGTAGTATTGCTGGGTAATAAGACTCTTTTGCCTTCCTAAGTCCCTCATCTCCAATATCGTCTTCTCTATTAATATACTTAAACCCTTCTGCATTTCTTTTTACGAACTCTCTGTTAATCATTGGGTATGCCCCTCTAACATCTGTAAAAGCCTTCTCTATGTGAACAACTAAAGTATCTGAATTAAGTACCTCCCCTACTGTATAGGCAACAATTTGGCCATCTACCCTTAAAATGCCCCCTTTCATTTTTAACTCCTCAAAATAATCTAGACACTTCTCTACAGCACAACTCTCCCAAGAGAGAGTCTCTAATTTATCGCAATCGAATCTTTTGCACCATTCGTGTGAAAACTCCTTAACCTCATCAACTTTATTAGGAGTAAACTCTTCGTAACTCCAATTATAGTTACTTACAAAATAGTTCAGGTGGTTTCTCTTAGGCTGCAACTTCTTCCCACTTAATGTAGAGAGCCTGTTGGCATCGTAAATATAATCAAAACTATCCCTTTCCTGTTTAAATTTAAAACTATGCGGATAAATTTTTTCTAGCTGCGCCTTTGTCTCTCTAGTGAGACCAATCAAAGAAAAAGCAGAGTCATCTAAGGAAGCATCTCTAATCATCTCGTCTAAAACCTCTCTTCTATTACCCCTTCCTGGAGGGTACAGATAATAGCGTTGGCCCTGGCTCCCAGTGCGTATAATCATAAAATCTTTAAACCTACCAATCTGGGTCTTATAGGTTCCATCCCAAATAAATAGATTTGTAAAATTATATTCAGCTCCTCTATAATCAGAGAGAGATAGAATTCTATCTACCCACTCTTTATCACTAATTTCAATCTTCTTAAACTCTAGCATATACAGTTATTCAGAGATCCATCTTCTAAGCAAATTTATTGCCTCTTCCTTCATAGGCGAAGGTAAAGTAGAGATTCTTGCTCTATGGCTCCCTTTTGGTTCAATAAAAAGAACAACGTTACTGCTCTTTGGTTCACTAACTTTAACAGCACTCCACGGATCATACTCACCATAAATGAACATCATATTACTATTGCCCTTTTTAACAAACCTCTTTAATTTTCTATATAGAGTTTTATCGAATTTAAATTGGGCCTCTTTAGGCACAAAAATCTTATCTAAATAGCCCTTAGCATTTTCAATTGAAAGCAACCCTTTAAAAGGCTTAGTGTCATAACCATAGTAACCTAATTCCCTAGAAGCCTGCACAAAAAACGGAGTTGTTGTACTCTCATGAACATAGTAATCTGGAGAAACCATCTTAATCCAATAATTAAAAATCTCATTATCACTAGAAGTTGTTTCAGGCACTTTTTCTATTGAACTACCCCACTGCCAAAATGAAAATGGATACTCCAAAACAGTATAGTCATAAATATGAGTAAGAGGCAATGAAAACTCATAACCTTTAGCAACACACAAAGAGTCAAATTTTGGCTGTAAAGTTTCTCTACGTGAAAGAACCTCTATTTGAAACTCTTCTAAAATTGCCCTCTCTTCTTTAGTGCCCACAAAATCTCTTAGAAAAGGCTCGTGACGCCCATCTTCTTTACCCTTACACAAAGGAGCAACATAAGGGACAGTAACATCTACATCTTCTGGAAAAAATGCAGTATATAGCAATGCCGTTTGCCCCCCCTTGCTTATTCCGGTAGCAATCCACTTATTCTTATATAAAGTCCCAAAAAGCTCCCTAACTCTATGGAGGTCGTAGGCCGAGTTTTTAGCAGTTAAATATTTCCAATTCTTATCTTCTGGTGTAGATTCTAAAAAATAACGATGCTCTACAAAAACAATATTTGCATCTAAAATTCTAGATATCTCTTCTCTATAAGCAGCACCTTTTACATAGCCAGCTCCATAGCCCTCAGTAACAATAACAGTAGGCCTATCGAATGAAACATTCATAACAAAAACTCTCTGCTTAAAAGTACCTAGTTGGGGGTTAGTATGGTCTAAAGGCTGCTCTACATAAAGAACATATTTATCATTAAACTCCTTTGCCGGCAACCTACTCACACCAGAAACCCCTGGAAGTTGTTCTATTCTGGATATAAGTGTATCCTGCACAAGTGTTTTAGCATCCTGTGATTTAGTTATTGCCTCTTGGGCAAATAAAAGAGAACTACTATTAATAGATAGTGAAAAAAGAACAAGAACAATGGCTGTAAGCCTTAATTTCATTTTGTACATAATGAGGTATTGATAATAGTTGTTTTTTAATAATTAAGTACTATTTAAATAGCTGTTCGCTATAGATAAACCAACAAAAATAAAGAAAAAAACGTTACTTTTGTATAAAATTTTTTAAAGAATGAGCAACTTAGTAAAAGAACTCACTTGGAGAGGTATGGTCCATAACATAATGCCCGGGACCGAAGAGCAATTAGAGAAAGAGATTACAGCAGCCTACGTAGGGATAGACCCTACAGCAGATTCCCTGCATATTGGGCACTTAGTTAGCATAATGATGCTTAAACATCTACAATCTAACGGTCATAAACCAATTGCACTAGTAGGTGGTGCAACCGGTATGATTGGAGACCCATCTATGAAATCTTCTGAAAGAAATTTGCTAGACGAGCCCACTTTAAGGCACAACCAAAATGCTATTAAAAAACAGCTATCACGCTTTCTAGATTTTGACTCAGATGCACCCAATGCTGCCATTCTAGTTAATAATTACGACTGGATGAAAGAGTATACTTTTCTACATTTTATTAGAGATATAGGAAAGCACATTACAGTAAACTACATGATGGGCAAAGATTCTGTAAAGAAAAGAATAAGTGGAGACGAAAAAGAGGGTATGTCATTCACAGAATTTACATACCAACTGGTTCAAGGGTACGACTATCTCTTTTTATACGAAAATTATGGCTGCAAACTGCAAATGGGAGGGAGCGACCAGTGGGGCAATATAACTACGGGTACAGAACTTATTCGGCGTAAAACAGCTGGCGAAGCTTTTGCTCTTACCTGCCCATTAATAACTAAAGCCGATGGCGGGAAATTCGGCAAAACCGAACAGGGAAATATATGGCTAGACGCTAACTACACCTCGCCCTATGCTTTCTACCAATTTTGGCTAAATGTAAGCGACCAAGATGCACAAAAATATCTTAAGATATTTACTATGTTATCTAAAGAGGTAATTGATTCTGAGGTTGAAAAACATTTAGAAGCTCCCCATCAAAGAGAGCTACAAAAACTTCTTGCAAAAGAGGTTACCACCATGGTTCATGGTATAGAAGAGTACCAAAAAGCAGTTAAAGCATCTTCTATTCTTTTTGGGAAATCTACCTCAGAAACTCTAAAAGAGTTAGACGAGAGAACATTCCTCAATGTATTTGAAGGGGTTCCTCAATGTGATATTACAAAAGAACAACTTTCAGATAACATTATTGAGTTACTTGCTGTTCACACTACTGTATTTCCGTCTAAAGGAGAGTGCCGAAAAATGATTAAAGCAGGGGGAGTGAGTATAAATAAAAGTAAAATTGACTCAATTGAACTATCTTTGAGTGAAAATGATTTACTTAATCAAAAATATATTCTTGTTCAAAAGGGCAAGAAAAATTATTTTATTTTAAAAACAAGCTAATATGGAAAGTCAAAGTACAAGACAACTAAAGGTTTCTAGACAGTTACAAAGAGACCTTTCAGAGATATTTAGAGAAAGAGGAACTCAAGCATTTAGCGGAGCTATGATAACTGTTACCTCTGTTAGAATAAGCCCAGATCTTTCTGTTGCTAGAGTATATATAAGCATATTTCCCTCGGCAAAAACAGAAGAGGTGCTGGAGATTGTAGAAAATTCTGCAAGAGCTATTAGAGGAGAACTAGGAAATAGAGTCTCTAAGCAACTTAGAATAGTCCCTCAGCTTACTTTTTTACTGGACGACTCTCAAGACTATGTGCAGAAAATAGACGAATTGCTTAAAAAATAGTTAACAGTTGCACTTAACACTCTTCATATCTAAAAGATATCTGTTTGCTAAAAAGTCGCATAACGTTATCAATATTATATCTGTGATAAGTGCAGCTGGCATTGCTATAGGCACAGCAGCATTAATTATTATTCTCTCTGTTTATAATGGGTTTGAGGGGTTAATTAAATCTCTCTACTCAACTTATGAATCAGATCTACTAATAACACCTGCAACTGGCAAAAGCTTTTCTCCAAAGACGGCCCAATTCAACCAAATACGTAATAACAATAGCGTAGCAGCTTTTTGCGAAATTGTTCAAGAGAATGTATTTGTGAAATATGGGAACCAAGAGTCTGTAGCTACAATTAAAGGAGTAGACTCAACCTTTTCTAAAATAACTCATATTAAAGAGTATATAAAAGAGGGTGAATTCTCTCTTTATCACGGAGAGACTCCTCAAGCAATAATGGGACGCTCAATGGCTTTCCAATTGGGTTTGAGAGTTCACTTTATAGACCCTCTACAACTCTATTTCCCTTCCCGTAATAGAGCTCTCTATTTAGTAAACCCAACCTCTTCGCTCAATTTACAAGAGGTATTTCCAGCAGGGCTATTTACTTTAGATCAAAACTTCGATAAAAAATATATATTTATCCCAATTGAAATTGCTCGTAACCTTCTTGAGTATGAAAATGAGGTCTCTTCTGTAGAAATTTACACAAAAGAGGGGGTAAATATTAATCAATTTAAAGAAGAGGTGAAAAAGAGTCTTGGGCCTGAATATCTTGTCAAAGATAGATATGAGCAAAATGAGACCCTCTACAAGATGATGAAATCAGAAAAAGTCTCTATCTATATTATCTTGCTATTTATTCTCATTATAATCTCTTGCAATCTTTTTGGTTCTCTCTCTATGCTCATTATAGAGAAGAGAGAAGATGCCAAAACTCTAAAAGCTCTAGGAGCAAACAATAGTTTAATTAAACGAATTTTCCTACTAGAGGGGTGGATGATCTCTCTTCTTGGTATTTTTATTGGCGTTGCTGTTGCCCTTTTTGTTAGCTTTATTCAGCAACAATTTGGTATAATTCCAATGCCTGGTAACTTTATTGTAGATAGCTACCCAATAATTGTTAAACTCCAAGATGTTGTTCTAACCATCTGTGGAGTAGCAGTTATAGGATTATTTTCTGCTATGCTACCTTTTCTAATTGTTAAAAAAATTGAAAATTTTTAAAAAATGATGCAACGTTTTAATAGCCCTCTGCATCTTAAAGATGTAGGTTTAAGTTTTAATACACAAGAAAAGGGGTCGACATCTGTAGCAGGGAGTCGGCCTTTTTACGTTATAATATCTGTACTTCTTTCAATTTCACTACTATTACCAACACTCACTGCTAACGCACAACAAATTAAACCTCGTATAGTAATTCTTGCTACTGGAGGGACTATTGCAGGAAGTGCTAAAAGCTCTGTGCAAGCCTCTTACAACCCGGGAGTTCAAAACATAGAAGTAATTATCTCTTCTGTTCCAGAGGTTGAATCTTTAGCCAATCTAGAGGGAATTCAAGTATGCAATATATCAAGCCAAAATATCACAGAAAGAGTTTGGCTAGAACTTTGGAAAATTGCAGATAGCCTATTTAAAAATGATCTATGCGATGGAATTGTTATTACCCACGGTACAGACACAATGGAAGAGACTGCCTACTTTCTTAACCTTACTTTACGGCATTCACTGCCAGTTGTACTTACTGGCTCTATGAGACCTGCCACTGCTATTAGCGCAGATGGCCCTTTCAACCTCTATAATGCTGTTGCTCTAGCTGCCTCACCTCTTGCTCACAACAAAGGTGTAATGGTAACAATGAATGACTATATCTACTGTGCAAACGATGTAACTAAAAGTAATACAGTAAATACCAACGCCTTCTCCTGCCCAAACCTTGGGCCACTAGGGTATATGAGAGAAGGAGTTCCCACATTTTACAGAGAAAATATGTTCACCCACACCTCTGCATCTGAATTTGATATCTCTAACCTAATTGAAAAACCTAAATCTGAGTTGAATGAGTTGTCTCCAGCAGCGTTGAACAAACTACCTAAAACAGAAATCATTCTCTCCTACGCATTTGCATCTGGCACAGCTATAAATGCAATAATTGATTCTGGTGCCCAGGGAATTATTATTGCAGGAGTTGGCCACGGAAACTTCAATAGAGAAATTTTAAAAGGGATGGAAAAAGCAGTTGCACAAAACATAGCAATAGTAAGATCTAGCCGCATTTTAATGGGAGGGGTAGATTTTGCTGCCGAGGAGTACAATCCTCAATACCCAGTAAGCCTCAATAAAAGCCCACAAAAAGCCCGCATCTTACTCATGCTTGCCCTCACCAAAACCAAAGACCCCATTGAGATCCAACGCATCTTTAAAGAGTACTAGCTTCAATTAAATTCTTTGGCAAAGAATTGTTATTGAAAACATATCTTAGCCCAAGGAGTAAAGTTCCCCCCTAGCTTTGCTTTCCAAAATTTTGTTCTGTTTGTCTTTGAGTTAACCACTTGATATACTGCAATCTAATTTTTTAATTTTTCAATAATAAGCAAAATCCCAAAACTTAACTTCTTCAATTTCAGTTTGTTAACTTAAAGACAAACAGAGCATTTTCATAAAGCAAATAGCCAACTTTCCAAAGATAATAGATAATAGCTATTATGAAACTTTATTTAAAAAGGCCAAAAAGGGAGGAGCCACTGCCTGTCATTGAGGCGTAGATGGCACCTTGTTGGTAGAGTAGATCTTTTTGGCGTTGTAACTCTGGGTGTATTTTGAAAAGGTGTTTTTCAAAATCGTTCACAAGAGCTGCTTTCCACTTTTGAGGTGGTAGCTGCAAAATTTCTTTGAGTTTTAATGCAGAGTTATTCACTTGAGGTATAGAGCCATGGGGCTGTGCAGACTCTTTTATTGTTTGATTAATAGAGTGTTGAGGCTGCGATAATATTGTTGTTTGGTGCGTAATGGATTTTGGCAAAACAATTCCTGAATAGGCTTCGGCTGTAGAAATAAAGATGTTGGGTGAAACTATTTTAATTTTCAACTCATTTAAAACAGCTAAAGGGTATCTCTCAAGAATCTCTCCCCGGCCAGTTACAATTACTGGAGAGTAGGCGTTAGAAGGGTCTTCGTGAGCTAAGATAAAATAGGGGCAATCGCTCCCCAGAAGGGAGGCGTAGTGCTGCAACAAAGCAGAATCTAAGCCTAAGTTAAATAACTTATTGAGTAAAATGAGAGTACAGGCTCCATCTGAAGAGCCACCTCCTAAACCAGCACCAGATGGTATTCTTTTGAAAAGGTGAATCTCTGCTCCTGGTATATAAAAATCTTTAGCCAACAATTTAAATGCTTTCTCACATATATTGGCTCCAGGCTCGCAATCTAACTCTGCACCATATAGAGAAAAAGAGAGCTTATCACTCTCTACAATTTCTAGAATATCTGTACAATCTGGAACAGAAACAAAAAGGCTCTCAAGGTTATGAAATCCATCTTCTCTTTTTTCTATAACCCTGAGTCCTAAATTTATTTTAGCTTTTGGATATATTATCATATAACCTGCTTTTTAGATACAATGTTCCAAGGCCTCCAATTATAACGCTCATTAGAAAATAATTGACTAGCCGCACTTTGAATTACCACATGCCATACATGTTAAGCAGCCCTCTTGGTAAACTAAATTATCTGAATGGCACTTTTCGCACTGCTTCCCAGAAATATCTTTGGTTCCATCTGGTATATAACGTTTAAGAGCTCTCTCCACTCCATTTTTCCAAGTATTAATAGCTTCACTGTCTAATTGAAGACCGCTTACAAGGTTAACAACGTCTACTATTGGCATCTTATTTCTTAATACTCCAGAGATAAGTTTTGCATAGTTCCAATACTCTTTGTTAAACATATGTGATATCCCACCTACAATATTTCTATAGCCATATTTGTCTATATAGTGAAAATCGTAACGTGTTTTACCCGAATCGTCTTTCTCTTTCACAATATAACCCATAGAGACAGACTTAGGAATAGATCTAATCTCTTCGTCTATAAGACCGGTAAATATTTCATATGGGTTACCATTGAGCAAACCTACTAGAGCAATCCACTGTTCAGGGCCATTTTTAAAACGAATAACCTCGGCATCTAAAGACTTAGGTCGCACTTTTTTACGTAAACCCGCCTCTTTACTGTTATTCTCTTTTGCAGATACAAGAACACCAGCTCTTGAACCATCGCGATACACTGTAACTCCCTTGCAGCCATACTCCCAAGCTGTTTTATAAACATTGGCAACAAGCTCTTCGCTAACTTTATTGGGCAAGTTAACAGTAACACTTATTGAGTGGTCTACCCATTTTTGCATCTTACCTTGCATCTTAACCTTGGCAGTCCAGTCAATATCATTTGAGGTAGCTTTATAGTAAGGAGATTTTGTAACCAACTCTTCAATCTCTGCAACCGTCATAGCCCTTACGGTCTCTTTGGGGTAACCATTTTTCTCACACCACACTAAAAAATTATGGTGGAACACATAGTACTCTTCCCATGCATCTCCAACATTGTCACGGAAGTTGATAGTTACATTTTTATCGTTTGGATTGACTTTTCTTCTTCTTTTATAAAAAGGTAAAAATACAGGCTCAATACCAGAAGTAGTTTGAGTCATAATTGAGGTAGTTCCGGTGGGAGCAATTGTGAGCATAGAGATATTACGGCGCCCATGCTTTGCAATTTTCTGAAAGAGCTCTTCATCTTCGCCTTTAATTCTCTCAAGCATTGGGTTACCCTCCTCTCTCTTTGCACTGAATAATGGGAAAGCTCCCCTCTCTACTGCCATTTCACAAGAAGCTCTATATGCCTCAACTGCCAATGTCTTTTGAACCTCTACAGCAAAGTCTGTAGCATTGTCTGTTCCATATCTTAACCCCATAGCTGCCAGCATATCTCCCTCGGCAGTTATACCTAAGCCTGTTCTTCTGCCGCCAAGAGTTTTATCTCTTATCTTACGCCAAAGCGAGAGCTCGGCCAGTTTTACCTCCTCTTCTTCTGGGTCTTTTTTTATCTTCTCAATAATGGCATCAATCTTCTCCATCTCAAGATCAATAAGGTCATCGTTGAGTTTCATTGCCTTTCTAACATGCTCTTTAAAAAGCTTCATGTTAAATGAGGCTTTTGAAGTATATGGGTTATCTACATAAGAGAAAAGATTTATGGCTACCAAACGGCATGAGTCATAGGGGCAAAGAGGAATCTCTCCGCATGGGTTAGTGCTTACTGTTTTATAGCCAAGATCTGCATAACAGTCTGGAATAGATTCATTAATTACAGTATCCCAAAAGAGAATACCTGGTTCGGCAGAGCGCCAAGCATTATGTATAATTTTTTTCCATAGTGCTGTTGCATCTATCTCGTTAACAAAAGTAGGGTTGTCTGATTCTACAGGAAACTGCTGCTTATAAGGCTTGTTCTCTATAGCACACCTCATAAACTCATCGTCTAATTTTACAGAGACATTTGCACCAGTAACCTTTCCTTGCTCTAACTTAGCGTCTATAAACTTTTCTGCATCTGGATGTCTTACAGAAATAGAGAGCATTAGAGCTCCTCGGCGGCCATCTTGAGCAACCTCTCTAGTAGAGTTTGAATAACGCTCCATAAAAGGGACAACACCTGTAGAGGTGAGCGCACTGTTTAGAACTGGGCTTCCTGCAGGCCTAATGTGCGACAAATCATGCCCTACTCCACCCCTTCTTTTCATAAGTTGAACCTGCTCTTCGTCTATTTTCATAATGCCTCCATAAGAGTCTGCAGGAACCCTATGACCTATTACAAAACAATTTGACAAAGATGCTACTTGGTGGTTATTTCCAATACCAGTCATAGGACCACCTTGAGGAATTATATATTTAAACTCTTTAAGCAAATCAAATATTTCATCTTCTAACATTGGATTTGGGTAATTTGCCTCAATGCGAGCATACTCTTTTGCTAGCCTCCTATGCATATGATCTGGAGATGCTTCAAAAAGATTTCCAAAAGAATCTTTCATTGCATACTTATTAATCCAAACAGAAGCCGCCAATTCATCTCCATCAAAGTATTGCAAGCTTAAAGCCATTGCCTCTTCGTAGGTATATTTTTTCATATTTCTAATATTTATATGTCGAAAGGAAAAGCCGGCAGAGCAGTCCACCGACTTTTACAAATTTATACTAAATAGATCTATTTTAAAGAGGAACTTTATTTAGTTATCAACTATATTATTAACAACAAGATCTAACAGCAATTCATACTGCAGTTTTCACAATGATTAAACTCTCCCCTCAAGCGAGATTCAACAAGATCGTAAAGCCTTTTTCTAAGTCTCTCATTATCAATCTTCTCTAAAACATCGTAGACAAAAGCAAGCTGCTGAAGAAGTTTTGCTTCACTCTCTCCAATACCTCTAGACCTCATATAGAAAAGCCCCTCTTGGTCCATTACACCACTAGTTGCACCATGCGAACATTTAACATCGTCGGCATAAATTTCTAATTGAGGCCGAGCGTAGGCCTTAGCATTTGAAGAGATAAGAAGATTATGATTTGCCTGAAACGCCTCTGTTTTCTGAGCATGGGGAGCAACTACAATTCTACCAGTAAATTCTGCAACTGAACTATTATCCAAAATACCTTTGAAAAGTTGGCTGCTCAAACAATTTGGTACTAAATGGTTCATAGAAATATCTGTAACCACTCTCTGTTTACCATCTACCAAGTAAAGACCATTCAAATCGCAAACAGCCTCTTCTCCACGCAATTTAACATTAAAGTCATTTTCTAATAGTGCTCCATGAAGAGTTATTACATTAATTTTTATATGAGCTTTGGCAGCAACACTCAAACGAAAATCTACTTTATGTGTAGAGGCGTTATGTTCGTTTTGCATAACAACAATATTTGCCTTTGCTCCCTCTTCTACCTCTATATTCACAACCTCTTGGGTAATAAATTTATCCATAGACAATGTATGAGTACATAATAGAAGTGAAGAGTCACTCCCTTTACGAAAGTAGAGCTCATTTTCAATAGAAATATCATTGGTGTTTTGAGAGTTCCTAAAACTAATTACTTGCAAACTCTCTTTACAACAACTCCCCTCTTTGGCTTCATAAATAAATCCGTTTCCAGAATGCGTTTTTAAAGAGACCCCTCCATCAATGGTTATCTCTTCTCTGAGAATACCATTAGTTACAAACGCTTGCACAGTTCCAGGTAAAGGAACCTTACATTTGAACTCTTCTGGTAACTCAGGAGTGTATTTATAATCTTTTTCTTTCATAATATTAGCCATTTATAAGCCAGTCATATCCTCTCTCCTCTACCTCTAAAGCTAACTCTTTCCCAGCAGATTTAATTATTTTTCCATTGAAAAGAACATGCACAACATCTGGAATAATATAATCTAGCAAACGCTGGTAGTGAGTAATTACAATAAATGCATTATCTGGAGTTTTTAGTTTATTAACCCCAGCTGCAACAATTTTCATAGCATCTATATCTAGCCCACTATCTGTCTCGTCAAGAATTGCTAAAGTAGGGTTGAGCATAGCCATCTGGAAAATCTCATTTCTTTTCTTCTCTCCCCCAGAGAAACCCACGTTTACACCTCTACCAGAGAATGAATTATCCATCTCTACCACTGCCATCTTCTCCCTCATCATCTTAAGGAACTCAGCAGCAGATATAGGAGGCAAGTTTTTATATTTACGTTGCTCGTTTATAGCAGTTTTCATAAAGTTAACATTGCTTACCCCTGGAATTTCTACCGGATATTGAAATCCCAAAAAGAGCCCTTGACGAGCTCTCTCTTCTGGAGCAAGTTCTAATAGATCTACCCCCTTATATAATACCTCTCCAGAGGTAACTTCAAAAGTTTCTTTACCTGCAAGTACAGAAGAGAGTGTGCTTTTACCCGAACCATTTGGGCCCATAATTGCATGAATTTCACCTGCGTTAACAGATATATCAACTCCTTTTAAAATTTCTTTCCCATCAATGGAAGCGTGTAACCCTTTTATCTTTAACATATTCTCTTAAATTAATCCATTAATTATTATTTTCATAAGCTTTTCTCCACATGGTAAATCCAAAGAAAGCCAAAACTAAATAGCCAGCACTAACCATAGGTAGAAAAACCATGCCAGCCAATATATATAAGGTAACATTAGTAACATTTACAGTAAACCATGCTGCCCAACACTCAAGTTTCTTTTGGGCAGACAAATACTGAGCTGTTAATATAGTTACTGTTACAAAAGCATCTAAAAATGGTCTCTTTGCTTCACTAAAAATTGAAGGAAAAAGATTATCTAAATAGGTAAGAGCAAAGCCCCATATTGCAGCAAGAATAAAAATTTGTACTACAAAATAGACTCTTCTACTATTACTCAACAAAGTTACTTTAAGTTGGTTCTTACTATTTTCCTCTCCCTTTTTTGGATGAGTCCATCTGTAATGACCAAAAAAATTAATCATGAAAGAGATAGGCTGCACCAACATACTAGAATAGAGCCCTTTTTGATAAAAGAGCATAAAGAGTAAAATATTATATAGATAACCCATCCAAAAGTTAGCCACCTTTGCTCTTGTTGCCAGATAGACACATGTAAGCCCACTTATAACAGAAATTGTCTCTAACAGAGAAACTCCTGTGCCGGCTATAGAAAATAAAATGTTATCTGTACTTAAAATCTCCAGCATAATACTATCCTACACTACCTTCTAAGGTAATTTGTAATAACTTCTGAGCCTCCACAGCAAACTCCATAGGAAGTTGATTTAAAACCTCTTTTGCATATCCATTCACAATAAGACCTACTGCATCTTCTGCTCCAATACCTCTTTGTAAACAATAAAAAAGTTGATCTTCACTTATTTTAGAAGTAGTAGCTTCGTGCTCTAAAATAGCGCTATTATTCTCATTCTCAATATAAGGGAATGTATGAGCACCACACTTATCTCCTAACAATAGAGAATCGCATTGAGTGTAATTCCTTGCATTATTGGCGTTTGGCAATATCTTAACCAACCCTCTATAACTATTTTGGCTAACACCTGCCGAGATTCCTTTACTTACAATACGGCTTTTTGTGTTTTTCCCTATATGAATCATCTTATTACCAGTATCGGCCTGCTGATGATGGTTTGTCACTGCTACGGAGTAGAACTCAGAGATAGAATTGTCTCCTTTCAAAATTGTACTTGGGTATTTCCAGGTAATGGCAGACCCCGTCTCTACTTGAGCCCAAAAAAGCTTACTATTATCTCCCCTACAAATACCTCTTTTTGTAACAAAATTATAGATACCCCCTTTCCCTTGAGCATTGCCCGGATACCAGTTCTGAACAGTTGAGTACTTCACATGAGCATCTTTCATTACAACAATCTCTACAACAGCTGCATGAAGCTGTGTCTCTTCTCTTTGTGGAGCCGTACACCCCTCTAAGTAACTAACATAAGAGCCCTCTTCGGCAACAATAAGTGTTCTTTCAAACTGACCAGTACCCTTTGCATTTATTCTAAAATAACTAGATAGCTCCATAGGACAGCGTACCCCCTTAGGAATATAACAGAAAGAGCCATCACTAAAAACAGCAGAGTTAAGAGCAGCAAAGAAATTATCTCCATAAGGGACTACTGTGGCTAAATATTTCTTAACCAAATCTGGATAGTCTTGAATTGCTTCAGAGAATGAACAGAAAATAATCCCCTTTTCTGCCAACTCCTCTCTATAAGTTGTTTTAACCGACACAGAATCAAAAACAGCATCTACAGCAACTCCTGCAAGAACATTCCTTTCATGAAGTGGTATGCCCAACTTCTCGAATGTAGCTTCCAATTGGGGGTCTATTGCCCCCTCTTCTATATTTAAATTAGCCTTAGGAGCTGCATAATAGATTATATCTTGATAATCTATTTTAGGAATTTTAAGATGTGCCCAATCTGGCATTTTCATGGTTTTCCATTTTCTAAAGGCCTTTAAACGGAACTCCAACATCCATTCTGGCTCTCTTTTTTTTGCAGAGATTCCTTTGATAATCTCTTCGTTCAGACCTTTAGGAAAATACTCCTGATCTATGAAAGTTTCAAAACCGTGCTCGTAGTCTGTCTCTGTAACTTTCTTTATTATATTATCGTTTTCACTCATGGTGGCACAAAGTTAAATCTTTTAAACTATTTTTGTAAACAAATTAATTTGGAATGAACAATATTAACAAAATCTCTTTAATAGATAAGCTCTACTCTAAAGCAGAAATAGACCGCTATTGTGGAGTTATAACTAAACCTCAAGAAAATACATTCTTCAATTCCCATAAACTACTTTTAGAAGGGATAGATTTCGATTTAGTATATACACCCCTAAAACATCTTGGATATAAAGCTATTCTTGCTGCTGTTGGGCCAATCTATGCTGCAGGGTTCTCTCCTTTTCAGCTCTCTCTCTCAATTGCTCTTTCAAAAAAAATATCTGAACCTCAAATAGAAGAGCTATGGGAAGGGATGGTTGCTGCTTTCAAAGAGCACACTATAACCGAAATAAAATTAGATTTAATACCCTCTATTACAGGCATGGCTATCTCTCTTTCTTCACAAGGAAAACAAAACAAAAAGCTCTTTGTTCAACGCCCTAAATGCAAACAAGGAGATCTTTTATGTATAAGCGGAAGCATGGGAACATCTTACTTAGGGTTGCAAATTTTAGAAAGAGAAAAAAGAGTCTATCAAGAGACTCAGACACAACCAAAATTAGATGGATATAAGTTTGTCCTTCAATCTTTCTTGAACCCTTTTATAGAAAAAAGCATTTTTGAAACATTCAATGAAACAGATATTATACCAAGCGAATGTGATTTTGTAACCAACGGGCTAGCTCACTCAATTAAATCTATTTGTGCAAGAAACTCCTTAGGAGCAAAAATATTCATGAATCGTATTCCTGTGCCCACACCAGCCTCTACTGTAGCAGAAGAGCTAAACATAGACCCTATGACAGCTGTACTAAACGGAGGAGAAGAGTATAAATTTTTATTTGCAATCCCTCTGGAGAAACATGAAGAGGTCTTAAAAGAGTTCCCTCAACTAGATATAATTGGGCACCTATCCCACCCTGATGCAGGTACAACTTTTATTACTCCAGATGGCCAAGAGTTAGAGTTAAAAGCACAAGCTTGGGACAAATAGACAACTTATTGAACTACTATTAAAATAATCTAAAAGATCTTGATTAAGAGATATCCTATACTTTTCAGAGATAAAATCTACTGCAACTCTATTTTCAAAATCTATAAATTTAATTACCATATTTGTTTTGCCCCTATTCTCCTTAATTTTTTTCAAAAATTCCGAGCGAAAAGTGGCATTCACCATTTTCACAGGGATTCTCAAAGTAATCTCTTTTACAAAATCTTCTTTAGTATTTGCTAAATGCCGCATCCTCTTTACTTTGAGCTCATAATCTACCTGTTTAGAACTATCTTGATTAGAGTGAGCATACCCAAACCTTGGAGCAATAGAACACTTTATAAGCAGAGGTAGGTTAGGCTGCATATATTGCATAAAAGCTTCGTAGTCTCGCCCATAAACAGCAAAGTTCATAGAACCGTTAAAATCTTCAATAACAAAGTTTGCAAACGGCTTACCTGTACTTCTTGTGTATGCTACCCTCACATTTGTAATAATCCCTGCAATAATAATCTCTTTACCCTGAAATAAGACCTCCTTAGGAGCTCTCTCTACCATCTCTGAAGCTTCACTAATAGTGCACGTAGTAAAATGTTTAACCTCAAAAGCAAATTGATCTAGGGGGTGCGCCGAGAGATACATACCCACAAGCTCCTTCTCTTTTTTGAGAAGCTCGTTAAGATTGGCCTCCACAAAAGGAGGAATTCCTGGAGAGACAAGCTTAGTACTCTCACTCTCTCCAAAGAGGGAGTTTGCACCATTTAACGTGTCGTTTTGAAAAATATTTCCATACTTAACTAATACATCTATAAAAGGCTCATCCTTAGAATTTGTTGTTAAATATTGCTCTCTCTTTATATCATCAAAACCATCGAATGCCCCAGCATAAATAAGAGACTCAATAGTTTTTTTATTTACCACACCTAAATTTACTCTCTCTACAAAATTAAATATAGAGGTAAAATGCCCCTCTGCAGACTCTCTAACTCTAACAATAGAATCTACAGCAGCAGAGCCAACTCCTTTAATAGCAGCCATCCCAAAGCGTATATTTCCTTCTTTGTTTACTGCAAACCTATTCAAACTCTCGTTAACATGAGGGCCTAGGACCTCTATTTTCATGCGCTTAGACTCATCCATCAATTTAGAGAGCTCATCAATATCATTTAAGTTTCTACTCAAAGTTGCAGCCATAAACTCTGCAGGATAGTTAGCTTTCAAATAGGCTGTTTGGTACCCTATCCAAGCATAACATGTAGAGTGAGACTTATTAAAAGCATATTGTGCAAACGCCTCCCAATCTTTCCAGATTTTCTCAAGCACCTCCTCTGGGTGCCCATTCTTTTGGCCACCTTTAATAAACTGTTGCTTAAGACCATCTATTACAGACTTATTTTTTTTACCAATACCTTTACGTAATGAATCTGCATCTCCTTTTGTAAAACCCGCAATCTTTTGAGAAAGAAGCATAACCTGCTCTTGATATACCGTAACTCCATAGGTAGAAGAGAGAACCTCTTCCATCACAGGTAGGTCATACTCTATCTGCTTAAGGCCATGTTTTCTTGCTACAAAATCTGGTATATAATCCATTGGCCCAGGCCTATATAGAGCATTCATTGCAATTAAATCTTCAAACCTAGTAGGCTTTAATTCTCTAAGCCACTTTCTCATACCATCGCTCTCAAACTGGAAAGTACCAATGGTATCGCCTCTACTAAAGAGTTCGTAAGTTAACTTATTGTCAATAGGAATAGAGTCTATATCTACATCTATCCCCTTAGATTTTTTAATATTGGCAATAGTCTCCTTAATAACAGAGAGAGTTTTTAAACCTAGAAAGTCCATCTTGAGCATTCCAACTTTCTCTATTTGAGACCCTTCATATTGAGATACCCAAATTTTCTCTCCTGTCTCTTTATCGTTTGCAGTGGTTATTGGAATATATTCACGCAAATCGTCTCTACCAATAATAATAGCACAAGCATGAACTCCAACATTTCTAACCGTTCCTTCAAGTTTCCTAGCATATTCAATTGTCTCTCTGATTAATGGATCTCCAGATCTATACTCTTGCTCAAACTCAGGTATAAGCTTAATGCAATTATCTAAAGTAACGTCAACTGAGCTTCCATCACTATTATTAGGAAAACGATTAGGGATTAACTTTGCCAACCTATCTGACTCTGGTAGTGGTACTCTTTGAATACGTGCAACATCGCGTATTGCACTTTTAGCCGCCATAGTGCCAAAAGTAATAACATGAGATACATGGTTTTTACCATATTTCCCCTCTACGTAGTTAAGTACTTTAGAACGTCCATCATCGTCAAAGTCAATATCTATGTCTGGCATAGAAATACGGTCTGGATTAAGAAAACGCTCAAATAGAAGATCGTATTTTAACGGATCTATGTCTGTAATACGCAAACAGTAGGCAACTACCGAACCGGCAGCAGAACCTCGGCCTGGTCCTACAGAAACATCAATTCTTCTAGCTTCGGCAATAAAATCCTGAACTATTAAGAAATAATCTGGATAACCCATAGACTCTATTGTAGCGAGCTCAAAATCTAACCTCTCTGTATGCTCTTTAGTTAGCTGGCCATATCTAGTTCTTGCTCCATTATATGAGAGCTCTCTTAAATAATCGTTGGCATCTTTGAAGGCACTAGGGATAGGGAAATGTGGCATAATAGGCTTAGACTCTATATCATATGTCTCTACCTTAGCAGCAATTTCCAATGTGTTTTCTAAAACTTCTGGTATATCGGCAAAAATAACTTCCATCTCTTCTTGAGATTTTAGATACTCCTGCTTTGTATATCTTAGTCTTTTAGGGTCGTCTATATCTGAATTTGTAGTTAAACAGATAAGTCTATCGTGAGCCTCTCTATCTTCAAAAGAGACAAAATGGACATCGTTTGTAGCAATACATTTTATATCTAGCTCTTTTGCAAGCTCTAAGATTCCTCTATTGGCTATTTGCTGGGCTTCAAATGTAGAGGTATCTGCCCCATCTTCATCTGTTTCATGTCTTTGAATTTCTAAATAATAATCTTCTCCAAAAAGATTCTTGTACCAAATAGCAGCCTCTCTGGCCTTCTCCATATCGTTTGAGAGTAGAGCTTGAGGTATCTCTCCACCTAAACAGGCCGAAGAGCAAATTAAACCTTGAGAATATTGCTCTAGTAACTCTCTATCTATCCTTGGCTTAGAGTAAAAGCCATCTATAAAAGCATTTGATGTGAGCTTTACAAGATTTTTATACCCTTGAATATTTTTAGCCAAAAGAACAAGGTGATAGTTGCCCATATCTTCCCTGCCTCGTTTGTTTAACCGAGAGCCTTTAGCCACATAAACTTCACAACCTACAATAGGCTTTACAGATGGGAATTTTGTTGCCGTTTCTAAAAAGAGCTTAACCCCAAACATGTTCCCATGATCTGTTATAGCAAGTGCTGTTTGGTTATTGGCCTCTGCAGCAGCAAAGAGTTTTGAAATATTAGCAGCACCGTCTAGTATTGAGTATTGAGTATGTACGTGTAAGTGAACGAAGGCCATTATATTATATAGAGTAGGTTTATTGTGGGTTTTTTCAGAACCATAAAGATAGACAATTGAAGCCGATGATTAAACCGGCTTCAACTAATTTTATTAACAATTTTAGATAAGATATTGATCTATAGCTCTTAAATAAGAGGAGTGCCAGTCATTTCTGGTGGTGCTGGAATTCCCATGATTTTAAGAATAGTTGGTGCAACATCGGCAAGCTTTCCATCATTAACGTGAAAAACTTGCTTATCAATCACTATAAAAGGAACTGGGTTTAGTGAGTGTGCTGTATTAGGTGACCCATCGGGATTTATTGCATTATCGGCATTACCGTGGTCTGCTGTGATTATAATTGAGTAACCACTCTCTTTAGCTATATTCACTAGCCTAGCAGTACATAAATCTACTGTTTTAGCAGCCTTTTTTATAGCGTTAAAAACCCCTGTATGCCCAACCATATCGCAATTAGCAAAATTTAAAAGAATAAAATCGTTCTTTTTACTTTTAAGTATTGGCTCTAACTGCTCTGTTAACTCATATGCACTCATTTCTGGTTTAAGATCATAAGTAGCAACTGGTGGCGACTTAACTAAAATTCTATCTTCGTTAGGAAATAGCGCTTCACGGCCTCCAGAAAAGAAAAATGTGACATGGGCATATTTTTCTGTCTCGGCAATTCGCAATTGAGTCTTACCTGCGTCTGCTAAAACTTCTCCTAAAGTGTTTTTAACATTTTCTTTATCGTATAACACTTTTAGGCCTCTAAACTTGTGGTCATATGGAGTTAATGTAGAAAAGAAAAGCGGCACAACCTTCATATCTGGGAAATCATGACCCTCTTGAGTTAAGACTGTAGTTAACTCTCTAGCTCTATCGTTACGGAAATTAAAGAAGATAACAGCATCGCCCTCTTTTAAAGTTGCAATAGGGTTGCCACTATTATCTACAGCAACGGCGGGCTTAACAAACTCATCTGTAATACCATTATCGTAACTACGCTGCATTGCCTCTACCCCGCTTGTAAAAGGGTCTCCTTTACCAAGAACCAAAAGGTCGTATGCCTCTTTAACTCGGTCCCATCTTTTATCCCGATCCATAGCATAATAACGGCCAATAATTGAAGCTAATTCTCCCCCACTGGTAGCTAAGTACTTCTCAAGCTCTTTTATGTACCCTATACCACTTTTAGGGTCTGTATCACGCCCATCCATAAAGGCATGAACATAAATTTTCTCTATCCCACTCTCACTAGCTAAATCTAAGAAAGCAAAAAGATGCTCTATAGAGCTGTGCACTCCTCCATCTGAAAGGAGGCCCATAAAGTGAAGAGCTTTCCCACTCCGTTTTACATAATTGTAAGTCTCTCTAATCTCTTTATTATTAAAAAGTGTATTATTTCTACAATCTTTATTAATTTTAACTAGGTCTTGATAAACAACTCTGCCAGCACCAATATTTAGGTGACCTACCTCTGAGTTACCCATTTGGCCCTCTGGAAGCCCTACCTCTTCTCCACTTGCTTTAAGTAGCGACCCTGGATATTTATAACGAATTGAGTCTAAGTTTGGTGTTCCTTGAACAAATATGGCGTTGGAACTCTCTTGAGGCCCTTCCCCCCAGCCATCCAAAATTATTAAAAGTACTTTCTTATCCATAATTATCTTACATTTGTCTATTAATACTCACTACTACAAAACTAATCAAAATATGAGTAAGTCAAAATATCGTGCCAAAAGCAACACAAAAAATAAAAATTCAAATAGATCTAATACTAAAGAGATAGTAGGTAAGGTAATGATGACCAGAGAGGGTTATGCATTTATATCTATAGATAAAGTAGACGAAGATCTCTTTATTCCAGCCCGAAAATTGAGAGGAGCACTCCACGGAGATACCGTTAGGGCAACTGTTTTTGGCAAGAATGGTGGTCAAAGAAAAGAGGGCGAAGTTATAGAGATTATAAAAAGGACAGAAAACCCATTCATAGGCATACTCCAAATAACGGGTTCTCAAGCCTGGGTAATTACCCAAGGCAAGCATATGCCATACGATATTATTATACCATTTCAAGAAGAACTTACCCAATACAATGGATTTAAAGTAGCCGCAATAGTAGAGGAGTGGCCACGCCGTTCAGAAGAGCCTATAGGCCGAATTGTAGATATCCTTGGCAAACCAGGAGACAACGATACAGAGATGCATGCTATTCTTACAGAGTTTGGACTTCCATATGAATTCGACCCTAAAGTAGAGAAAGCTGCAGAAAAAATATCTGAAAAGATAACTCCAGAAGAGATTAAGGCACGAAAAGATTTTCGTAATGTTACAACCTTTACCATAGACCCTGCAGATGCCAAAGACTTTGACGATGCACTCTCTATTAGAGAGCTAAACCCCGGAGAGTGGGAAGTAGGTGTTCATATAGCAGATGTTACATTTTATGTTAAGCCTGGTTCAATTATAGAAAAAGAGGCTATAAATAGAGCCACCTCTGTATATCTTGTAGATAGAACAGTTCCTATGCTTCCAGAAAAGCTCTCTAACAGGCTCTGCTCTTTAAGACCACAAGAAGAGAAACTCTGTTTTTCTGCAGTTTTCAATATTGATAATAAGGGCCGAGTTCAAAACAGATGGTTTGGCAGAACAGTTATAAAAAGTGACTACCGTTTTAGTTACGAAGACGCCCAAGAGATTATAGAGACTCAAAAAGGGCCTCTCACAAATGAAGTGCTTAAACTTAACGAGTTAGCTACAATTATTCGGCAAGATAGGTTCCGCAAAGGGGCTATTAACTTTGAGAGGCCAGAGATGAAAGTAATTGTAGATGAACAGGGGAAACCTTTAGATATTGTACAAAAAGAGAGCAAAGAGGCCAACTGGCTCATAGAAGAGTTTATGTTACTTGCAAATAGAGAGGTAGCATACCATATTGGCGCACATAAAGAGGGTAAAAGAGCAAAAACTTTTGTTTACAGAATTCACGAAGAGCCCAACATAGATAAAATAAATGCACTACGCTCATTTATTGCTCACTTAGGATATAAAATGAGGCCTACTAAAACGCCTAAAGAGCTCTCACACGAACTAAACTCACTCTTAGAAACAGCAAAAGGGAAGCCAGAAGAGGGCTCCATTGAGATAATGACTCTACGCTCAATGGCAAGAGCTCGCTACTCCACAGAAAACATGGGACACTATGGCCTAGCCTTTGACTACTATACACACTTTACCTCTCCAATAAGGCGCTATCCAGATATGATGGTTCATAGGATGCTTGCCCACTATTTAGATAAAGGCAAATCTTTAGATAAAAAGAGTAATGAAGAGAAGTGTATTCACTCAAGTGAGAGAGAACAACTTGCCACCGAAGCCGAAAGATCTAGCATTAAATATAAAATGGTAGAGTTTATGAAAGATAAAATTGGCAACGAATATAATGGTAATGTAAGTGGAGTAACAGACTGGGGAATGTTTGTAGAGTTAGAAGGAACAAAAGTTGAGGGTTTAATCTCTCTTAGAGACATTAAAGAAGATTACTTTGTTTATGACGATGAGGCATTGGCTTTAACTGGAAAATCTTCTGGAAAAAAATATACTTTCGGATCGCCAGTTAGAGTAAAAGTTGTAAAAGCAAATCTAGAGCAAAAGCAATTAGATTTCTCACTAATATGGGATGAAAACTTTACTCCTCAAAAATCTCAAAAAGGGAGAAGCACCTCTAAGTTTAAAAGTAAAGGCGCTTCTAAAAAAAAAGGGAATAGATCTAAATAGAACTACTCCCTAACGGTTACCGCTACTTAGTGGGTTTCATCTGAATTGTAAAGTGCCTCATTATAGGAAGCTCTTTTGTAATTTCATATCCACTTGTTATTGACTCCCTTCTGTCATATACGTTTTTAAGCGCTGCGGCTATAACATCCATATGATTATTGGTATAAACCCTACGAGGTATAGCTAATCTTAAAAGCTCTAGTTCTGGATAGCGATTTTCTCTTGTATCTGGATCTCTATCTGCCAATAGTGCTCCTATCTCTACTCCCCTAACACCCGCTTCAAATATAACTCTATCCCTAAGGTTTGAGCTACAAACTGCTCTTTTGGAACATTTGTTAAAATTTTCTTGGCATCTACAAAAATTGCATGCC